>NZ_CP195314.1:374375-746250 GCF_054161275.1 Jutongia sp. SJQ-6
GAAGGAATTAATATCGCACATATGACAAATAAGAGCCGTGGTGATTATTCATATTGTGTATTCGATATTGATGCTGCTTCTTCAAAGGCATTGGAAGATAAGCTGAATGCAATTGATGGTGTATTAAAGGTACGTATCATCAAATAATGTAGTACGATACACAATTTGCCGGATCGTTACTCTGAAAATTTTGGGGTAACGATCCTTTTTTTGAGGAGTTTTGATCTCGTATAGCAGTTGGAGGAAATGGACATGAATTATGAGGAAGCACGTAATTATATTGCACATATTCAGGGAAATCTCGGAAGTGACTATTCGTTGAAGGAAGTCACAAGATTAGCGGAATATATGGATAGACCGGATAAAAAATTGCAGATTGTGCATATTGCAGGAACCAATGGAAAAGGGTCTGCAGGAAATTATCTGGCTGGTATTTTGGCGGCATCGGGATATCGTGTGGGACGTTACGTGTCACCGACAACGCACTATTTGGAGCGTGTTCAGAAATGGGAGCCATATACAGAGCAGTCAGTTACGATCTCAGCACAGGAAGCAGCAAAGCTGCTGACTAAATTGCGCGTCTTTTGCGAGCAGATGGTCAAAGAGGGATATCATCATCCTACTGCATTCGAGATTGAGACGATATTGGCAATGCAGCAGGGTGTGGACTGGAATGTGGATGTCATGTTAGTCGAATGTGGTCTTGGGGGAAGAATGGATGCCACGAATTTTATTACCGATCCGCTGCTTTGTATGATTACTTCGATCAGCAGAGATCATATGGCGGTTTTAGGAGAAACGGTCACGGAGATTGCTGAAGAAAAATATGGGATCATTAAGAAGGGAGCACAGGTCGTATCTGCACCGCCTAAAGAATTACAGCCATTATTAGAGCGTGTATGTCGTGAAACCGGTGCACATTTGCATCTGGTGCAATCGGTGGGACAAGTACAGATCCATTCCTGCGAAGAGACGCAGTTTTATTACCGTGACCGGTCCTATGTGTTATCTACGCCGGGATTGTATCAGATCGATAATGCAGCACTTGCACTGGAAACCGCACAGTGCATGCAGTCGATTGGCTTTGCAAAGATCAACGAAGAGAGTATGAAATGGGGAATATATTCCAGCCGGTGGCCCGGCAGAATGGAAGTGATCTGCAAGAAGCCGATCATTTTATTGGACGGAGCACATAATGAGGATGCTGCCAAACGGCTTGTACAAAGCTTAGAAGCATATTATCCGGGACAAAAATGGCAATTTATTATGGGTGTTTTTGCGGATAAAGAGTATCAAAAAATGATTCATATTCTGCTTCCGTATGCCAAGCGTTTTTTGACCGTGACTGCACCGGGTCCCAGAGGGCTTGACAGCGGTAAATTGGCAAAATCGATATGGCAGACAGCACAGAAGTTTGGAGAGAACAGGTTATCTTTGGAAGATATACAAGATGTTCGCACGATGTCGGATGCGCTTTATCAGACATTACAGATTGGAGAAAATACGATAATCTGTGGCTCGTTGTCCATTCAGGGTGCGGTACAGCGTTTTATGTCGGAAGCAGGTGAAATGGAGGAATAGAATGAGGGAACAAACCAAAAGAACAGAAATATATAAAAGAGCGTTATTGCTTGCGGTACCGATGATGATCCAAAACGGGATCACGAATATGGTGGGATTGGTTGATAATGTTATGGTGGGAAAGCTGGGCACAGAATCGATGACCGCAGTTTCTATTGTAGGACAGCTGATCTTTGTGTTTAACCTTGCAATATTCGGAGGAATATCAGGTCCGGGTATCTATGGAGCACAATATTATGGACAAAGAAATGAGGAGGGATTTCGACATACCTTTCGTATCAAGCTCTGGATATGTCTCGCATGTGTTATTATAGGAACGCTTATTTTTATGACAAGTGGAGAAACCTTGATCAGTATGTATCTACATGGTGAAAGTGCGCAGATGGATGCAGCGCTTACCATGCATCTGGGAAAAGAATATATGACGATCATGTTGTTTACGCTGCTGCCTTTTAGTATTACGCAGGTATACGCCAGCAGCTTAAGAGAGACCGGATATAGCGTCAAACCAATGATTGCCGGGATACTATCCGTTATCGTTGATATCGTGTTTAATTACCTGTTGATCTTTGGCAAATTTGGAATGCCAAGACTTGAAGTAAAAGGAGCTGCGATCGCAACATTGTTAGCACGTATCGTTGAGTGCGTGATCGTGGTAGCGTGGGCACATTATGAGCGTAGAACACACAGTTTTCTGATCGGTATTTACCGAACGATGCGCATCCCTAAGGAAATATCAATTCTGATGATCAAAAAAGGTCTGCCTATCTTTTTTAATGAGTTTTTGTGGGCAGGAGGATTAGCGGCATTGACCCAGTGTTATTCAACCAAAGGTTTAGAGATTGTTGCGGGACTTACCATCTCTAATGTTATCTGTAACCTGCTTAATGTTGTGTTTGTTGCATTAGGCTCTGCCGTGGGAATTTTATCCGGTCAGACACTTGGAGCCGGGAAGTTTGAGAAAGCGAAAGAAAATGCGTTTCATTTGATGTGGTTTACCTGTTTTGTCTGTGTGGGCCTCACCGTTATTTTGATCGCTTTTTCAGGGATTTTTCCAAAAGTATACGATACGACCGAACAGGTACGGGGGTATGGTCAGACATTTATTGTGATCACAGCATTATTTTTCCCAATACAGGGGCTGCTAAATTCCTTATATTTCACTTTGCGTTCCGGTGGAAAGACAGTGATCACCTTTTTGTTTGATAGTGTATTTTCATGGGTCGTGACAGTGCCGGTAGCAGCAGTGTTGTGTTTAACAACGCCGTTGTCTGTGTTTGTGATCTATGCCATTGTTCAGTCGTTAGATCTGATCAAAGTCGCAATTGGCTATGGTTTGATCCGCAAAGGGATTTGGATCAGCACTATTGTCGACTGATAGTAAATTATGCTATGATAATGTAGTGTTGTTTTTTGACACGATCTTTATAGGATGACAGTAATATGGATCATTCTTTACCGGTTGTAAGGAATATTCACCGCAAAGTATGTGGTAGGAAGGTATGAATCATGCAGATAGGAACAAAACAATATCAATTTGACGGACATCATGTATATGTGATGGGCATTTTGAATGTAACACCGGACTCGTTTTCGGATGGCGGCAAGTTTAATCATTTAGATCAGGCTTTGGCGCATGTGGAGGAAATGGTCGCGCAGGGTGCCGATATTATAGATATCGGAGGAGAATCAACAAGACCCGGTTATCAGAAGATAACCGTGGAAGAAGAGATCGAGCGTGTGACAGAAGTGATACGAAAAGTTAAAGAACGATTTGATGTACCGGTATCGTTGGACACCTACAAGGCACCCGTTATGGACGCAGGACTGTCTGCAGGTGCAGACATGGCAAATGATATATGGGGACTGCGTTATGATGAGCTATTTGCACAGGAAGGCTGCAAATCTGTTTGGGAGATCGGTACGATGGCGGAGATCGTCGCAAAACACCACAAACCGGTCTGCATTATGCATAATCGTCCAAAAGCAGAATATGGGCATTTTCTGATCGACATGAAGAAAGATCTGCAAAGATCGCTTATGCTCGCAGATGCGGCAGGCATAGCGAGAGATCAGATCATATTAGATCCCGGTGTTGGCTTTGGCAAAACATACGAGCAGAATTTGGCGGTGTTAGCACATTTAGATACTTTTTTGGATTTTGAATTACCGCTTCTTCTGGCAACTTCCAGAAAATCGGTGATCGGTCTTACGTTAGATCTTCCGGTTGAGGAGCGGGAAGAGGGGACGATGGTAACGAGTGTGTTAGCGGCGTTGAATCATTGGAATATGGTCCGTGTGCACGACGTTGAGAAAAATGTACGCGCACTGCGTATGACAGAAAAGATCATGTCTTTACAGTAAATAATGGATTTATGCCCTGACTATATTCACAAAAGGAAGGGGGACGTTCCGTGGAAGAAAACAGGATCAGAGAGCACTATGTGTTTTTTGGCAGAGTGCAGGGAGTTGGATTTCGATACCGCGCAAAATATGTTGCGAATGGTCTCAGAATTACCGGATGGGTTCGAAATGACTGGGATGGAACGGTTGAAATGGAAGCACAAGGAACGTTAGAACAGTTGAATCAAATGCTCAAATTGATCAATCAGGGAACCTATATTCAAGTAGAGGATCTTCGTCGGAAAACGATTCCGTTAGATCGGGAGGAACGAGGGTTTCATGTACGGTAATCTTGACAAAAGACAAGGTTTATGCTACAAAAAATGAGGCAATAGAGATAAGAAATGAGGTAGAAGAATGAAAGTTGCAAATTTAGTGGGATCACGTTTTAAGGAAAAGCCATCAGACTGTGTGATCGACAGCCATGCATTAATGGTGCGTGGTGGTTATATGAAATATGTCGGCAATGGTATATATTCGGAGTTCCCGACATTGCGTCGTGTAACAAGCAAGATTGAGAACATTATCCGTCAGGAGATGGATGCTATTGACGGACAGGAAGTATTATTCCCTGTTGTGCTTCCTGCAGATTTATGGGATGAATCCGGACGTTACGAAAGTGTTGGCAGCGAGTTGCTGCGTTTTACAGACCGCAATGATGCACGAATGGTATTGGGAATGACGCATGAGGAGGCTGCTGTTCAGCTTGTCAGAGAATATGCACAGTCCTACACAAAATATCCGTTTATGATCTACCAGTTTCAGCGCAAATTCCGTGATGAGGCAAGACCTCGTGCAGGAATGATCCGTGTGCGTGAATTTACGATGAAAGATGCATATTCTTTCCATACATCCCAGGAAGATTTGGAAAAATATTATGATGTTTGTTATCAGGCCTACAATCGCATTTTCCAGAAAGCAGGCATTCCGGAAGTGGTTACCGTAGCTTCGGATTCCGGTATGATGGGCGGTAATATATCACATGAATATATGCTTCTTACACCGGTAGGAGAAGATTCCATCGTTCTTTGTGAGGAATGTGATTATCGTGCCAATATGGAAGCAGCTGCAAACTGTGTTTCCGGTGACAAGATCGGGGAGCAGGCAGAGCTTGCAATGATCGAGACTCCGGACTGCAAAACAATCGAAGATGTATGTGCATTCCTGCACAGCGATGTAGAAAGTTCCTGCAAAGCGGTTGTTTATCAGAAGGCAAGCAATGGTCAGTTTGTTGTTGGTTTTGTTCGCGGTGATTATGAGATTAATGAGACAAAACTGCGCAATCTGGTTGGCGAAGAGATCTATCCGGCAGAGATTACAGAAGATTCCTGCTTAGTAGCCGGCTATATCGGACCATATGCAATTTCGGAAGAAGTAGAATATTATTTGGATCTGACATTGCAGGGGATCGAGTCTATGGTTGCCGGAGCAAACAAAGAGGGTTATCATTATACAGGACTCAATTTAAATCGAGATCTGAAAGATGTAAAATATGTTGACATTGCAAAAGTAAAAGCTGGCAGTGTATGCCCATGCTGTGGCAAGCCTGCTATTACAATCAAACGAGGTATTGAAGTAGGTAATATCTTCCAGCTTGGAACGAAGTATACTAAGGCAATGAATATGACCTATACAGATGAAAACGGCGAGTTAAAGAATCCGATCATGGGCTGCTATGGTATTGGAGTTGGACGTATGGCCGCATCTATCTGTGAGGCGCATCATGACGAATACGGTCCAATCTGGCCAATTTCCATTGCTCCTTGGGAGGTAGAAGTATGTTGTCTGCGTGCCGACGACGAAGAGTGCAAAAAGGTTGCGGATGACATGTATACCGGTCTGCAGGATGCCGGCATTGAGACAATATATGATGACAGAGATGTCCGTCCGGGTGCTATGTTCTCTGACGCAGATCTGATCGGTGCACCGATCCGTGTGGTTGTCAGCCCTAGAAACTTAAAGGAATCAAAGGTTGAGATCACAACACGTGATAAGGCAGTAAAGGAAATGGTTGACTTAGACAAAGCAAAAGAGTATGTCATCGCACTTCGTCAGAAATTGTTTGATGACATTGCCAGTCATGTTGAGGCATATCAGAAATAATGACAACTTCTTTTTGAAGCTGACATTTTTGGCTTTTTTTGAAATGGACAGTTGACATTTTTGGAAAAATATTTTATAGTATTTCTTCGGGGACAGTAGTTGTCCCCGAATTACGGCGTGTGGCTCAGTTTGGTAGAGCGCTACGTTCGGGACGTAGAAGTCGCAGGTTCAAATCCTGTCACGCCGATGATACAAGGATACAGTAGGGACAGTAGTCAGAAGAATCCTTGGCAGGGGCGCCGAAGATCTTGAGCAATCAAGAGCTTCGGTTTTTCTTTTTCTTGTATTGAAATACATTTTGTTTTCGTGTAAAATGGTATCGGCTATAAGGATAAGGATGTTTTCGGACATTTTGACAGAATGGAGGTAACCATGTACAAGATTAATGACAATTACTTAAAATTACCAGGAAGTTATTTGTTCTCGACGATTGCAAAGAAGGTTGCAGCATATTCGTCGGCAAATCCGGACAAAGAGATCATCAAGTTAGGGATTGGTGATGTGACACAGCCACTTGCACCGGCGATCATTGAGCGTCTGCATAGTGCAGTGGATGAGATGGCACATGCAGAAACCTTTAAGGGATATGCTCCGGATCTGGGCTATGAATTTTTGCGTACTACGATCGTGGAAAATGATTATAAGGCACGCGGCTGTAAGATCTCTGCCGATGAGATTTTCGTCAGCGATGGTGCGAAGAGCGATTCCGGTAATATTGGAGATATTTTTTCAGTAGACAATAAGATTGCCGTATGTGATCCGGTATATCCGGTATATGTGGATACGAATGCAATGGCAGGCCGTACCGGTACTTATGATCCTAAGACGGAAAAATGGTCTGATGTGATTTATATGCCATGCACCAAGGAAAATGGTTTCTGCCCGGAATTACCAACAGAGACACCGGATATTATTTATCTGTGTTTTCCGAATAACCCAACCGGAACAACGATTACAAAATCCCAGTTACAGGAATGGGTTGACTATGCCTTGAAGGTTGGCGCAGTGATCATTTATGATGCAGCGTATGAGGCATATATTTCAACACCGGATGTTCCACACAGCATTTATGAGTGCGAAGGTGCTACCGCATGTGCCATTGAGATTAGAAGCTTTTCTAAAAATGCAGGATTTACCGGAACAAGACTTGGATTTACGGTGATTCCAAAAGAGTTAAAATGTGGAGATGTTACATTGCACAGCTTATGGGCACGCCGTCATGGCACGAAGTTCAATGGTGCTCCATATATCATTCAGGCAGCAGGTGCGGCAGTATATTCGGAGGCAGGTAAGAAGCAGACGGGTGAACAGATCGCATATTATATGAACAATGCTAAGACGATCCGTGATGGATTGATCTCTGCCGGTTATGAAGTGTTTGGCGGTGTAGATGCACCATATATCTGGTTGAAGACACCGGATAAGATGACTTCTTGGGAGTTCTTTGACTACCTGTTAGAGGAGCTTAATATTGTCGGAACACCTGGTTCCGGATTTGGTCCGAGCGGTGAAGGATATTTCCGACTGACTGCATTTGGCAGTGCCGAAAATACAGTTAAGGCAATGGATCGTATTAAAAATGGGAAAGCATAAATAGAAAATATTCACACGGCGGCGGAGAGTCGATCGATGCTTGCAGTGAGACAATGAAAACGGACAGAAAAATTCATGTTCCTGTCCGTTTTCCCTATCTACTATAGACAACCCTACGAATGGGGCATTGAGAGGTTGGAGGCTTCGATGAAACATAATTATTTAAAAGGAATCTGTGGTCTGCTTATGATGGCTCTTGTTATCGTGAGTTTACCGAAAACAGTGATGGCGGATGCCGAAGTGAAGGAAGAAGATACAAGCTATGAGCGCTATATCGCTTTTGGAGAGGATCTGTCTAAAAGTGAAAAGCAGAAGGTCATGGATTCATTTGGTATTACAAAATCCGATTTAAAAAATTATAAAACGATTAAGATCACAAACAAAGAAGAACATGAATATCTTGGTGATTATATTGCATCTTCCGTGATCGGAAAGCGTGCTCTGTCTTCTGTAATGGTCGTAAAGACCGAGAAGGGCAGCGGAGTACATGTAACAACGGATAATATCAGTTATTGTACGTCTGGTATGTATACCAATGCGCTTGTAACCGCGGGGTTGGAAGATGCAGAGGTCAAAGTTACCGGACCATTTAAGATTTCCGGAACATCTGCACTGGTTGGTGCTATGAAGGCATATTCTGTTATGACCGGTAAAGAAATTTCAGAAGATACGATGGATGCAGCAACGAATGAGCTGGTGGCTACTGCTAATCTTGCAGAAGCGGTTGGTGATAGTGACAAGGCAGAACAGTTGATCGCAGCCGCCAAGGAAAAAGTATTATCCCAGCGGTTGACAAAGCGTGAAGATATAAAAAAAGCAATTGAATCCTCTGCTAAGGAACTGGGTATTGAGGTTCCGGAAGACGAGGTAGACAAGCTTGTTACTATGATGCAAAAAGTATCTAAAGTGGATGTTAATGTGGATGCATTGAAGAAACAGGCTGGTGAGATTTATAATAAATTGAAAGATGCAGGAATCGATCTGTCAAATGTGGATACAAAGGGTCTTGCACAAAAGATAGGCGATTTCTTTGCAAATATATTTGAAGCAATCGTACGTTTCTTCTCTGGATTATTTGGATAAGAAATGTATGCAGAAATGGAGGTAAAACGATGGCAAATGTAATCTCGGATGAAACAATAGAGTACGTTGGTATTTTGGCAAAATTAGAGCTTTCCGAGGAAGAGAAGGAAAATGCCAAAAAAGATATGGAAGAGATGTTGGATTATATTGACAAACTCGGTGAGCTTGACACATCCGGTGTAGAGCCGTTGTCACATGTATTCCCGGTTCATAATGTATTTCGCGAGGATGAAGTGAATGAACACGATGGACGAGAAAACACATTGGCAAATGCACCGGAACGCAATGGAGACAGTTTCGTAGTGCCGAAAACTATTTTGGGCGATTAGTATAAAACAGAAATGGAGGAAAAAGCATGTCTTTAATGAGTTTGACAGCGGCTGAGCTTGGCAGAAAAATTAAATCAGGTGAAGTGACAGCAGTTCAGGCAGCGCAGGAAGCACTTGATGCGATCGCAGCCAAAGAGACTGCAGTAAATAGTTTTGTTACGGTTGTGGACAGGGATAAGGTTTTGGCACAGGCAGAGAACGTGCAAAAACAGATAGAAGCCGGAGAATATGCAGACAGCCCTTTGGCGGGTGTACCGGTAGCAATTAAAGATAATATGTGCATAGAGGGAATACTTACAACCTGTAGTTCGAAGATCTTAAATAACTTTTATCCGACGTATACGGCAGAGGCAGTTTTGAACTTGCAGAAAGCAGGGGCCGTCATTATTGGAAAAACAAATATGGATGAGTTTGCCATGGGAAGTACAACAGAAACTTCTGCTTATGGCGAGACCAAAAATCCTTGGAATACAAAGCATGTGCCGGGAGGTTCGTCCGGTGGTTCTTGTGCCGCTGTTGCAGCGGAGGAGTGCTCTTTTGCCCTCGGTTCAGATACCGGCGGATCTATTCGCCAGCCATCTTCCTTCTGTGGCGTAACAGGTATTAAGCCAACTTACGGAACGGTATCGCGTTATGGCTTGATCGCATATGGATCTTCGTTGGATCAGATCGGACCGGTTGCCAAGGACGTAACAGACTGTGCAATGATCTTAGAAGCGATCGCCTCCCATGATCCGAAAGATTCCACTTCCGTACAGCGTGATGATCTGAGATTTACAGATGCTTTGGTAGATGATGTGAAGGGAATGCGCATTGGTATTCCGAAAGATTACTTTGGCGAGGGTCTTGATCCGGAAGTGAAAGCTGCTGTGCTTCAGGCAGCCAAAGAATTAGAAAAGAAAGGTGCTATTGTTGAAGAGTTTGATCTTAGCTTAGTAGAGTATGCAATTCCTGCATACTATGTCATTGCCTGTGCAGAGGCAAGCTCGAATCTGGCACGTTTTGATGGTGTGAAATATGGTTACCGTACGGATGCTTATGAGGGGTTGCATCAGATGTATAAGAAATCCCGTTCAGAGGGATTCGGCGCAGAAGTAAAACGTCGTATCATGCTTGGGTCTTTTGTACTTAGTTCAGGCTATTATGATGCCTATTATTTGAAGGCACTTCGTACCAAAGCGTTGATCAAAAAGGCGTTTGATGAAGCATTTGCTAAATATGATGTGATCTTAGGTCCGGCTGCACCGACGACGGCACCGGAGCTTGGTAAGAGTCTGAGTGATCCGTTAAAGATGTACTTGGGAGATATTTATACGATTTCTGTAAATCTTGCAGGTCTTCCGGGAATTTCTGTTCCATGTGGCAAAGATTCGAAAGGTCTGCCGATCGGATTGCAATTGATCGGTGATTGTTTCCAGGAGAACAAGATCATTCGTGCAGCATATGCATATGAGCAGACAAGATCGTATGAGCATAGTCCGATGGCATAATCGGTGAGAAAAGAAACGGGGAACGATACTTTGCTACAAGGTATCGGAAGAAATATAATGGAGGACAGATCATGAAACAATACGAGACAGTCATAGGATTAGAGGTTCATGTGGAGTTAGCGACCAAGACAAAGATCTTCTGTTCCTGCTCTACAGAATTTGGCGGAGCACCAAATTCACATACATGTCCGGTATGTACCGGAATGCCGGGTTCTTTGCCGGTATTAAATAAAAAAGTAGTAGAATATGCAGCAGCAGTTGGTCTTGCTACCAACTGTACGATCACACAAAATTGTAAGTTTGACCGTAAGAACTATTTCTACCCGGATAATCCACAGAATTATCAGATATCGCAGCTTTATCTTCCCATCTGTCGTAATGGTGGTATTGAGATTGAGACAGAAGATGGTGCAAGAAAGACAATTGGTATTCATGAGATCCATATGGAGGAAGATGCCGGTAAATTAGTTCACGATGAGTGGGGCGAAAACTCTTTAGTTGATTTCAACCGTTCCGGTGTGCCGTTGATCGAGATCGTATCAGAGCCGGATATGCGCTCAGCGTCAGAGGTGATCGCCTATTTGGAAAAGCTGCGAATGATCATTCAGTATTTAGGTGCATCTGATTGTAAACTTCAGGAAGGTTCGATGCGTGCTGATGTCAATTTATCCGTGCGTGAAGTAGGAGCAACAGAGTTTGGAACGAGAACGGAGATGAAAAACCTGAATTCTTTTAAGGCAATCGCACGTGCGATCGAGTCCGAAAGAGAACGTCAGATTGATTTGATCGAGGCAGGCAAAGAGGTTGTTCAGGAAACCAGGAGATGGGATGATGCGAAGGAATATTCTTATGCAATGCGTTCTAAGGAGGATGCTCAGGATTATCGTTATTTCCCAGAGCCTGATCTTGTGCCGATCATTATTAGTGATGAGTGGCTGGATGAGATCCGTGCAAGACAGCCGGAATTGCAGGAAGAGAAGCTGGCGCGTTATATGGACGAATATAAACTTCCGGAGTATGATGCTAAGATTTTGACCGGCAATAAGCATTTGGCAGATCTGTTCGAAAAGACGACAGAAATCTGTCATGTACCGAAGAAAGTTTCTAACTGGCTTATGGGTGAGACGATGCGCCTGATGAAAGATGCAGATCTGGAACCGGAGCAGTTATCGTTCTCTCCGGAAAATCTTGCCAAGTTGATCGGACTTACGGAGGAGCGCGCAATCAATAGTTCTGTTGCCAAAGAGGTGTTTGAACACATATTCAACGAAAACATTGATCCGGTGCAGTATGTTGAGGAAAATGGTCTTCGCACGGTTGCAGATGATGGAGCACTTCGAGCAACCATTGAGGAAATCGTATCAAATAATCCGCAGTCTGTGGAAGATTATCGTGCCGGCAAGAAAAAAGCGATCGGCTTCTTAGTGGGGCAGACAATGAAAGCAACACAGGGTAAAGCAGATCCGGGAATGGTCAATCAGATTTTGACAGAGTTGTTACAGGGGTGATCTGTGCACACCAGATAGATCCCGTAAAACCTTAGTGTGCAGAAATGAGGAGTGTCGTGAGTACAAATAGAGTGGAACAACGGAGAAGCAAACGAATACCGACCAAGATGAATTTGGAAGTATCTTCTCTGTTTAAGCAGGATAATGTCAAAGTTAATAATATTAATGCACCAATTGAGGTGATTGATATTTCAAAAGACGGCATTGGATTTTTATCATCGAGTATGCTTCCAATTGGATTTTATTTTAATGCCAGATTGGAATTTGAGAAACACGATCGTTGTTTGAATTGTGTTGTGCGTATTATTCGTCAGGCGGAGCATGCAGATGGTGTTTTCAATTATGGTTGCGAATTTGTAGGGATGGCATCCGTGTTTGATTATATTTTTGAGGAAATAGAACAGAGCGCAGAATGATCTACGCTCTGATATCAAAGGAAAAACGTTTCATTTCTTCTGTGGCATTGGTTTTGATCCGGGTGTTCAAAAAGTCATCCATCGAAACCGGTGCCTCTTCTTGTTTTGTTACTTGAACATTCGTTTGATATCCCATATCTGCTAAATTCTGTGTTAGAAGTGCTGCATTTTTACGGAGCAGCTCCACGCTAAATTCGTCGTCAAGACGAAAGTTGGCGGCAATGTTTTGATGATCCTTATCGAGTCTGATCTCTAGTTTTCCAAGATGTTCCAGATCCAAATGGAGCAGTACACGCATCTTTTCCGGATCTGCCTGCCGTTTTTCTTTTTGCGTGTAAACATATAATTCACTGCCTGCCGTCTGACTTGGCAGTTTGATCGGCAGTTGCAGATAGGTGAACGTTTCGTTTAGTTCTTTCATAAATTGTATATTACTTTGTATATCGTGCGCATTTTGCTCGAATTGTCTGGAGTCTGACCCGGAAAGGGAAGAACCGATCAGCTGTTCTAATGAATGCATTTGAGACTGGATCTGTTCCAAAAACATACCCGGCTGTCCCTTTTGAGATAGATGATCGGGGGTGATACTCCAGTTGTTTTCCAAACTTTTAGCAAATAATGACGCAAATTCATCAGATCGCAAAACTTCTTTTAGTAATGAAGGATCTGAAAGAGGGATAACATTTTTGAGTACATGCATCGTTTCCTGAATAGAAGCATTGCCGGATAGGATCTGTGCCAAAAAAGATGGACTGACCGGCAGCTTGCTAAGCAGTGCTGCAAATGAAGATCTTGCATCCTCGGATAACACAGAACGCACCAGTCCTCTGGCAGAGGCATCCGTCTCAGTCAATTCCGACAGTGAACGAAGCAGAGTCTCGTTATCTGTATTTTCTTCCGTAACCGATGTAGACTGTCCTGCACGGAATTTTCCAAGTGTATCCGATAAAGAATGGCTGACGGTATCTTGTAGGGAATGAAATAGTTTGGATATACCTGTGTTTTCCGTCTCTGTGGACGATGCCTTTGCATCGGTCGGGATATTGGGATCCTCAGACACATTTTCCGGCTCTTTGGAACTTTGTTGATCCGCAACGGCCTTTTGAGCTGCTATAGCATCTTTGACAAGCTTGAGGGCATCTTGAACAGACAGTGTGCCATCAGAGGCAGCTTTTAATATCTGTTCCGGAAGTTCTGTTTGTGATAATAGCGTGAGAAGGGTTTCTTTATCCTGCTCAGACAGAGATGAAACTGTCAAACCATCCCAGGTTTCCGTGAAAAGTGGTTGGGTGATCTGAAGACATTGCTTTGCAAAGTCTGCTACCAATGAAGCAGAACCATTTTCGGACAATGCCTGAAGCAATACGGGAAGCTCTCCGGCGAAGTTGTTTAATTGCTCCGTCAATGTATGGATTCCCTGCCTGTAATTGCCAAACTGCTCGAGACTGTCCGGGGTAACAGGCATCATTAAACGTTTCATTAGAGCGAGAGTACCCATATCGGTACTCTTCATATCGAAGGCCTGCTGCATTAACTGTTGGATCGCTTCGCGATTGATCGGCATCAGATTATCCATCAACGCTTTAACGGCAGCCTGATTATGCTCTGAAGAGGGGAGTCCTGCTTCCTGCAGTGCCTTATTGATCAGCGTTAATTCATTTTCCGTATAACCGCTTACGGGAGATAGGATAACACCGGCCGGAGATAATCCATCCAGCTTAAAGGCAGCAGTTTGTCCGATTGATAATAAGGAACTGTCAGAAATCTGACCGCGTATCATTGTATTGTTTTCTAAGGTAAGGGTAATCTCGTTACCGGTAAGATCCGATATTTCGCCCTTGATCACATCGCCCAGCTGCAGACTGGTGGCAGCTTTTACAACGCCAAACTGTCCGGATTTTTGAACAGAGGGCGCAGAAGCATTCCCCGGAACATTGCCACGGCGAACTCCGTTACCGGTCATAGCAGAGGAAGACGTGTTTGTGCTGCGGGACTGCGAAGTATTATTCGTATTATAAGGATTAATGCGCGAGTGATCCATTTTTTTGTCCAACCTTTCTTATTTATTGTTCTCGTCTCTTATTATATCGGTATGAGCAAAGAATTTCTATAGAAAAACCTTTGTAGGTAATTTTTTTCGAAAAATACAGAAAAATACTTGACAATAATCATGTAGAGTGCTATCTTACCTATAGATGTTAGCACTCCACCATAAAGAGTGCTAACAAAACAGGAAGGAAGTGATACGGTGGAACTGGATGAGAGAAAACTTAAGATACTGCAGGCGATCATACGAACTTATTTAGATACCGGAGAGCCGGTTGGTTCGCGAACTATCTCCAAGGATACGGATCTTCACCTCAGTTCAGCGACCATTCGTAATGAAATGTCAGATCTGGAGGATATGGGTTATATTTTACAGCCACATACTTCTGCAGGACGGATTCCTTCTGACAAAGGATATCGACTTTATGTAGATACCATGCTGGAAGACAAGACGCACGAGGTGGCGGATCTTAAAGATGCTTTGGAAGAGAAGGCAGACAAGATGGATCTTTTGCTGAAGCAGGTTGCAAAGTTTTTGGCAACCAATACCAACTATGCGACAATGGTTTCAGGACCGCGTTACCAGAGTAAAAAAGTCAAGTTCATTCAGCTGACGGAAGTTGATGAGAACAGCTTGCTGGCAGTTATCGTACTCGATAACAATCATGTGAAGAATCAGATGATACGCATTAATGAGCCGCTTGATCCAGAACGCGTCGCCAAGTTAAATTTTGTGTTGAACACAGCACTTAATGGTTTGGACGTGACGGAAATGAATTTAGCACTGATCTCTCAGATCAAGGCGCAAATGAAGAGCGACAGTACTGTGATTGATTCTGTGCTGGAAGTGATCGGTAATGTGCTTACGAGTGAAGATGATCCGGAAGTGTATACGAGTGGTGCCACAAACATTTTGAAATATCCGGAATTGTCAGATAAGTCCAATGTAGAAGATCTGTTGGTTGCATTCGAAGAGAAGCAGGAGATCGGGCATTGGCTGGAAATTCCATCAACGAATACGAAGCCTTCCGAAGAAAGTCATGATATTCAAGTGTATATCGGTGATGAGACACAGGTGGCATCCATGAAAGACTGTTCTATGGTTACCGCAACCTACCGCATTCATGAAGGTGTGTATGGTAAGATCGGTATCGTAGGACCAAAGCGTATGAATTATGATAAGGTCGTTGGAACGCTGCAGTCGCTTATGGCGCAGCTTGATGACATATTTAAGGACCAATAAGCAGAGAGGTGATAACGAAGTGGCAGATATGAAAGATAAGAAAGAAGAGACGATCCATCAGGAAGAGGAAGCTGTAAAAGCAGAGGATGTAACAGAAACTGCAGAGACAGCAGAGAGTGCGGAAAGTACGGAAACATCGGAGGCTGAGCAGGCACAAGAGAGTGCCGGAGAAAAGAAATCTTTCTTCGATAAGAAAAAAGATAAAAAGACAGCAGCCCTGGAAGAAAAACTGGCAGATCTTGAAGACAAAAGAGTTCGCCAATTGGCAGAGTTTGAAAACTTCCGCAAGCGTTCCGAGAAAGAAAAGTCTCAGATGTTTGAAATGGGAGCAAAGAATGTTGTAGAAAAGATGCTTCCGGTAATCGACAACTTCGAGAGAGGTTTGTTAGCAGTTGCTGAGGAAGACAAGGAGAGTCCATTCGTACAGGGAATGGAACTGGTATATAAACAGATGCTCACTGCGTTTGATGCTCTTGGTGTAAAGCCGATCGATGCAGTTGGCAAAGAGTTTGATCCGAATCTTCACAACGCAGTTATGATGGTTGATGATGATGCGCTGGAGAGTGGCACGGTAGCCGAGGAAATGCAGAAAGGCTATATGTACAAAGACAGCGTTGTTCGTCATAGTATGGTAAAGGTAGTTAATTAAGGGAATATCCCTGAATTTTATGTTAAATGAGCAAGAATATGCATTGCATTTTAGGAGGTAATTACTATGAGTAAGATTATTGGTATTGACTTAGGAACAACAAATTCATGTGTTGCTGTTATGGAAGGTGGAAAACCGGTCGTAGTAGCCAATACAGAGGGTGCCAGAACAACACCGTCTGTAGTTGCTTTCACTAAAAATGGTGAGCGTTTGGTAGGTGAGCCTGCAAAACGTCAGGCAGTTACAAATGCTGACAAGACCATTTCTTCTATTAAGAGACATATGGGTACAGATTATCGCGTAACAATTGATGATAAGAAATATTCTCCACAGGAGATTTCCGCAATGATCCTGCAGAAGTTAAAGGCTGATGCTGAGGGCTATTTAGGTGAGAGCGTTTCCGAAGCTGTTATTACAGTTCCTGCATACTTTAACGATGCACAGCGTCAGGCGACCAAAGATGCCGGTAAGATCGCCGGTCTTGATGTAAAGCGTATCATCAACGAGCCGACAGCTGCTGCATTAGCATATGGTTTGGACAATGAGAAAGAGCAAAAGATCATGGTATACGATTTAGGTGGTGGTACATTTGATGTATCTATTATCGAGATCGGTGATGGTGTCATTGAAGTATTAGCAACATCCGGTGATAACCGTCTTGGTGGTGATGACTTTGATGAGAAGATCACACAGTACATGATCGAGACATTTAAGAAAGAAAACGGCGTTGACTTATCCAATGATAAGATGGCACTTCAGAGATTAAAAGAATCTGCAGAGAAGGCGAAGAAAGAACTTTCCTCTGCAACAACAACAAATATCAACCTTCCGTTCATCAGCATGAACGAGAATGGCCCACTTCATTTTGATATGAATTTAAGCCGTTCTAAGTTTGATGAGCTGACACATGATCTGGTAGAGAGAACAGCTACACCGGTACAGAATGCACTTAGAGATGCCGGAATCACGGCTTCTGAGCTTGGTCAGGTATTGTTAGTTGGTGGTTCTACCCGTATCCCGGCAGTTCAGGATAAGGTAAAACAGCTTACCGGACATGATCCAAGTAAGTCATTGAACCCAGATGAGTGTGTTGCATTAGGTGCATCCGTTCAGGGTGGTAAGCTTGCCGGAGATTCCGGAGCAGGCGATATCCTTCTTCTTGATGTAACTCCACTGTCTTTGGCTATTGAGACAATGGGCGGCGTAGCTACAAGATTGATCGAGAGAAATACAACAATCCCTACAAAGAAGAGCCAGATCTTCTCAACGGCAGCAGATAATCAGAGCGCTGTAGACATTAATGTATTACAGGGTGAGCGTCAGTTTGCCAAGGATAATAAGTCACTCGGTCAGTTCCGTTTGGATGGTATCCCACCGGCAAGAAGAGGTGTTCCACAGATTGAAGTTACGTTTGATATTGATGCCAACGGTATTGTAAATGTATCCGCTAAGGATCTTGGTACCGGCAAAGAGCAGCACATTACGATCACAGCTGGATCTAACATGTCTGATGATGAGATTGAGAAAGCTGTTCAGGAAGCAGCTCAATTTGAGGCTGAGGATAAGGCTCGTAAAGAAGCTGTTGATACAAGAAATGAGTCTGATAGTCTTGTGTTCCAGACACAGAAAGCATTGGATGAAGTTGGCGATAAGATCAGTGCTGACGAGAAAGCACAGGTTCAGGCTGACATTGATGCTTTGAAAGCATTGGTTGAGAAGACAGATGCAGAGAATGTTTCTGAGGCTGACGTTGCAGAGCTCAAGGCTGCAAATGAGAAATTGATGCAGAGTGCACAGAATGTGTTCCAGAAGATGTATGAAGGTGCACAGGCAGCAGGTGCAGGTCCTGATATGGGTGCAGGCGCAGGCCCTAATATGGGCGCAGGTGCTGCAGACAATGGTGCAGATGATGATGTGGTAGACGGTGAATACCGTGAAGTATAAAAGCAGGAGTTTAGAAAATGGCAGAGAAGAGAGATTATTACGAGGTATTAGGCGTAAGCAAAACCGCTTCCGATTCGGAAATTAAATCGGCATATCGTAAATTGGCCAAGAAATATCATCCGGATATGAATCCGGGTGATAAAGAAGCGGAGGCAAAGTTTAAGGAAGCTTCTGAAGCGTATGCCATTCTAAGCGATGCAGACAAACGCCGCCAGTATGACCAATTCGGTCATGCAGCATTTGATGGTGGTGCCGGTGGTGGAGCAGGTGGATTCGATTTTAACGGATTTGACATGGGAGATATCTTTGGAGATATTTTTGGAGATTTCTTTGGTGGCGGAGGAAGAAGCCGTAGTGCCAATAATGGTCCGATGAAAGGGCAGAATGTGCGTGTATCCGTACATTTGACATTCGAAGAGGCATGTTTTGGCACCGAAAAAGAGATTGAACTGAATATTAAAGAAGACTGTGCAAAGTGTCACGGAACCGGTGCTAAACCGGGAACACAGCCGGAAACCTGCAGCAAGTGCGGCGGCAAGGGTCAGGTTGTATTTACACAGCAGTCATTGTTTGGCGTTGTGCGAAATGTTCAGGCATGTCCGGACTGCCATGGCACCGGCAAGATCATTAAGGATCGTTGCCCGGATTGTGGCGGAAGTGGTTACATTAGCCGCAGAAAGAAAATTTCTGTCAGCATTCCGGCAGGAATCGATAACGGACAGAGTATTCGTATTCGTGATAAGGGAGAACCAGGTATCAATGGCGGTCCAAGAGGCGATTTGCTGGTACAGGTTATTGTTGGGCGTCATCCGATCTTCCAACGTCAGGATTATGATATTTATTCCACAGCACCGATTACGTTTGCGCAGGCAGCATTGGGTGCAGAAGTGCGTATCAAGACGATCGACGGAGACGTGATGTATACGGTAAAACCGGGAACGCAGACAGATACAAGAGTTCGCTTGCGTGGTAAAGGTGTTCCAACAACACGGAATAAACAGGTACGCGGCGATCATTATGTAACGTTGGTGGTTCAGGTACCAACAAAGATGAACGCCGAGCAAAAAGAACTTTTGAAAGCTTTTGATCAGGCAATGGACGGGAAGAAGGAAGAAGAACCGGAGACTGGTCATAAGTCTCACAAAGAGAAGCGAAGTCCATTCAAAAAGAAGAAATAATGGTCTGCAAATTAGAAAATAGGCATTCACACCATATGTGTGAATGCCTATTAATTGTTTCAAAAAATAATCTGTCGTTATAAAAATCTAAGAAACAACACTCGATTCAATTTCCGGTTCGATAGTTTCCTCAGCAGGCTCAAAATCTGTGATGGGCTTTGGATCAGCATCAGGTTCTTCCGTATTATCCGCTAACAGTGATTCAATTTGATCCTGCGTGATCTCATCAGAAACTTGTTGAGTTTCCGGCTGCGGTTCCTTTGTGATCTGAGCGTGCTTCTGCTCCTGCAACTGAATATGAAGAAGGAGTTCATCAATCTCATCATCATGATTGTTGATCGTCAGCGGCTCTGTTTCGTTGTTACAGAGATAGTATTTAATAATCTTGCCGGTGCTCAATCCGATCTTTTCAGCATTGCAGTAATCAGAATCCCGCTGATAGGGAAGGTGATCATACATGGTGATCGGATAATCTAAGCCGGTCTCATATTTTAAGGAAAATGGCAATTTTGTTATCACGTTAAGCACTCCTCACAGGCTTTTCAAAATTTAGCAGTAGATCCTATTCACAAAGAATAAAATTTCTGCAAGTACTATTATATCGCAGAAATGAGAAAGATGCAATTAGCTGTCCAAAATTCAAAAGCGATGTTTCGGAACTATTGTTTGACTTTTTTTGGGGGTATGATATAATTAGCAATGATATTCTGGATTCGTATGCAATACAGAATAAACAGATAAAACAATGGTACAAAAGTTGTACATGATGAAGGAGAGCAAGTCAGTTATGAAAAAGTATTTGAAAAACTTTCTGCGATATAAGTATTTGCTGACAGAGTTGGTAAAGAAAAATATCAAGTTGAAGTATCGTCGTTCTTATTTGGGTATTTTATGGACGCTGATCGAGCCATTGCTCACGATGCTTGTATTGACGTTGGTGTTTGGTACATTCTTTGGTAACAACGATGAACAGTATCCTGTATATATCCTGTCCGGACGATTGTTATATTCCTTTTTTTCATCCGGCACGAAATCCGGTCTTCGAGCGGTCAGCGGTAATGCTGCAATGATCAAGAAAGTATATGTACCAAAGTATATTTATGTATTATCAACGGTCATATCGAACTTTGTTACATTTTTGATCTCACTTGTTGTGTTAGTAGGAGTGGATGCCGTTCTTCATGTACAGCCTACCATTTATGTAGTTCAGGCAATTGTACCGCTGTTTATCTTACTGATCATGACAACGGGTATCAGTATGATCTTAGCGACCTTAAATGTATTTTTCCGTGATATCGAGTATATTTGGTCGGTATTTACCATGTTGATCATGTATGCATCTGCTATTTTCTATCAGCCGGACCGCGTCATCAATACAGGTAATGGATGGATATTTGGTGTCAATCCGGTATATATGTGTATTTCCAACTTCCGTGAGGCAGTATTGTACGGAACACCGTTAGATGCACATTACTGCATTACATCTGCTGTTATTTCAGTAGTATTGTTGATCGTTGGTATTTTGTTCTTTAACAAGAAACAGGATGAATTCATTTTGTATGTATAAAGATAATGCTTGAGAGAACATTGTATTACAAAATTTAATGAAGTGAGCGGCATGGGATAAGGCGGTTGTTCACAGATACTTGGAAAGGAATGGTTGTTATCGTGAAAGATAATGTAGCAGTTAGCGTAAAGAACGTAGGAATGTGTTTTAATCAGAGCCAGGAAAGAGTAGATAATCTCAAGGAGTATTTGATCAAATTTGTGAGACGCGATCTAAAATACGATGAGTTTTGGGCTTTACGGGATGTAGATTTTCAAATCAAAAAAGGAGAACGACTTGGTGTACTTGGTTTGAATGGATCCGGTAAAAGTACGTTGCTAAAGGTTGTATCCGGAGTATTAAAACCAACGGTTGGTTCGGTACAGACGCGAGGAGTATTGGCTCCGCTGCTGGAGCTTGGTGCCGGATTTCATTCAGAGTATACAGGACGCGAGAATATCTATCTGTACGGAGCGGTGTTGGGATATTCCAAAGAGTTTTTAGATGAAAAATTTGATGAGATTGTCGACTTTTCCGGATTGGGAGAGTTCATTGAGGTTCCGATCAAGAACTATTCTTCCGGAATGAAATCCAGACTAGGTTTTTCAATTGCAACAATTGTAGAGCCGGATATATTGATATTGGATGAGGTATTGTCTGTCGGCGATAAGAAGTTTCGGACAAAGAGTGAGCGAAAGATCATGAGTATGTTCGAAAAGGGTGTAACCGTACTTTTTGTATCACATTCTTTGGAACAGGTTTGTCGTTTGTGCGACAAAGCAATCATTTTGGATAGTGGTGTTCTGGTTGCTAAAGGACCGGTAGATAAAGTAGCACGTATATACAAAAACATGACAGAATAAAGAAAACATCAGGGAAAAGTTTTTGGCAGTCATACAGGAGGGGTTGTTTACAATGAAAGTTAAGCGTTATGTTAGCTTTTATATTCTGCTTCCCATTGTTTTGGAATTTTTGATTGAAGCATTAAGCCGAAAATCATTGATTGCGGCTGTAAAATATGCCATAAATAGTCCGTTGCTTTTTGCGTTTAATACGTTGATCATTATGCTAACGCTTTCTATTGCAATGTTTTTTAAGCGTGAGGTGTTTGCTTTGACCACAATTTCTGTGGTGTGGGTTATTTTTGGTATTGTTAATTTTGTAATCCTGCATTTTAGAGTCACACCGTTTTCGGCGGTTGATTTTACATTGATCAAGAGTGCGATCAGTGTATCATCTCATTATTTGAACCTATTTACGATCGCAATGATCATTGTTGCAATATTCGTTGTTTTAATAGGTCTTATCTGTTTGTTTCGAAAAGCTCCTGTGAATGAGCAACATGGACATCGAAAGATCATCTTTTCGATTTTGTGTTGTCTTACACTTGGCGTGGCAATTATTGTCCTTCATCGCTCAAGTAATTCGGTGCAGGCACTTTCCACACATTATACAAACATTTCAGAGGCCTATGAAAATTACGGTTTTGCTTATTGCTTTGCAAATAGTATACTGGATACCGGAATAAAAAAGCCGGAGGATTACAGCAAGCAGTCTGTGAAGAAGATTACAAAAGCACTGAAAGATGAAAAAAATACAGACAAACGGCCGAATATTATATTTATTCAGTTGGAGTCATTTTTTGATGTAGGTTATGAGAAAAATCTGCAATTTTCAGAAGATCCGCTGCCGGTATTTCATAGCCTGCAGAAAAAATATAGTTCAGGTTTAGTTACGGTGCCGACGGTTGGTGCCGGTACGGTAAATACGGAGTTTGAAATACTTACAGGAATGCGTCAGCACGATTTTGGGGTGAGTGAATACCCATATAAAACAGTGCTCAAAAGCAAGACGTCGGAAAGTATCTGTACAGACCTGAAAAAACTGGGATATTCGACGCATGCTGTGCATAACAATGAAGCGACGTTTTATGGTCGCAATACAGTTTTTTCTAACATTGGATTTGACACATTTTGTTCTATGGAATATATGAATGGATTGACGGATAGTCCAAATGGCTGGAGTAATGATGATGTATTGTCGCGGGAGATCATGAAAACTCTGGATTCGACATCGGGACCGGATTTTACGATGGCGATCACGGTGCAAAGTCACGGAAAATACGATGGTATTGCGTTAGATGACCCGACGATCAAGGTTACTGGTGCGCCAGAAAGAAAAGAGCAGGCATATGAGTATTATGTGAATGAGATCCATGAAGTGGATAGAATGATCGATACGTTGATCAAAGAGTTGTCGAATCGGAAAGAAGAGACGGTATTGGTTTTGTATGGAGATCATTTGCCAAGCTTGGATATTCAGAAAGACGATCTGAGTAATGCCAATCTTTACCAGACGCAGTATGTCGTTTGGGATAATATGAATCTTAAGAAAAAGACGAAAAACCTGCATGCATACCAGTTGTATGCAGAAGTCTTAGATCGTATACAGATTCACGAAGGGATGATCACTAAATATCATCAACAGACAAAACATCGTTCCAAATTGTATTTGACAGGTCTCACTACATTGTCTTACGATCTGTTGTATGGTGATAATTATGCGTATGACGGTGAAAATCCGTTTAAACAGACGGAGCTTCAGATGGGCACAGAGCCGGTGAAGCTAACTTCGGTTCAAAAGACGAAAAGTGGCTACCGGGTAGTTGGCAGCGGTTTTACACCATATTGCAAAGTGTATTATGATGGAACGTTGGTGGAATCCGAATGGATCAGTTCGGGATGTTTGCAGCTTCAAGATGAATTCGAACTGGACGAAGCAGATAAAAAAGATTCCGGGGAGCCGGAAACAGAAGTTACGGAGCCGAGAGATGTACCAAATGCTTTTGTAGTAGAAGTGCAGTCTGATGACGGTGTTGTGCTATCAAGTACACAGGCATATCCGGCGTCTCAGGTAAAAAAATAAAATAACGTGTATTTAAGATAACGAGTCAAAAGACAGTGCACATATTGGTGCACTGTCTTATTTTTATTGTATGTAAAACGCTGTTATGTGGTGTGAAGCCAACAAGAATTGCATAAGCAATTCTTGCAAGGCAAAACGCTGGTTTTGCCTTATTTTATTGTATGTAAAACGCTGTTATGTGGTGTGAAGCCAACAAGAATTGCATAAGCAATTCTTGCAAGGCAAAACGCTGGTTTTGCCTTATTTTATTGTATGTAAAACGCTGTTATGTGGTGTGAAGCCAACAAGAATTGCATAAGCAATTCTTGCAAGGCAAAACGCTGGTTTTGCCTTATTTTATTGTATGTAAAACGCTGTTATGTGGTGTGAACATTGCAAAACGCCGGTTTTGCCTTATTTCATTGTATGTAAAAAGCTGTTATGTGGTGTGAAGCCAACAAGAATTGCATAAGCAATTCTTGCAAGGCAAAACGCTGGTTTTGCCTTTATTGTCGAAAACCGTCAAAGATCTTTTCTGCATCTGTCATGCTTTGACATATTTCGCAGGCCGGATTCGGTATACTTGGTTTCGGAAAGAGAGGAAGGAAACAGACATGAGAGTTTATCTTGATGTTTACTTCATCCTGAACCTGATTTTGAACCTGTTTCTAATGGGGATTACAGGACTTCTTCGAGGCAAACGCAGTTCCATATCACGAATTGCAGTGAGTGCCTGCCTGGCGGCGGTGTTATCAACGGCAATCTATGCAGTATCTTTTTTGATACATCGGCAGATATTTTTGCTCAGTCTGTTGACAGTATATGGAATGGTCTGGTTTGGCTTTCGTGAACTTGACCGGAGAGAACGTAGAACCGATCTGTTAGTACTGTTGATCGTTGCTTTTGTGACGGGGGGTTTGTTAAATGCGCTGCATGCTATTGGAGCATTAGTGGGCAGTAGTCCAAGATATTCTATTTGGTTTATCTTGCTTGGACTGTTAGGGATCGGCATTGCTTTTTGCGTGCTGGCGCGAGAACTGCAAGGAGCGTATAAGCGGTGTCAGACAACCGTTCAGGCGGTGCTTTGTCATGAAGGCAGGGAATATGTGCTTCGTGTACTGTTTGATACGGGAAATGGCTTGGTATCGCCGTATACCGGTGAGAAAGTAGCGGTGTTGTCGGCTGATTTTGCTTCGGGATTGTCGTTAGACCGCACACAGAATCCGGTGTACATCCCGTACCATTCGATCGGCGGTAGTGGCATTTTGCCGGTATACCGCATTGACAGTGTAACGTTTGCCGGTCGTACACCGATTGTACATTTGCCGGTCGCAATCAGTGATGAACTGGGCGGAGAACAGGAAATACAAATGATCTATTAACAAGATTAAAGTGTCGTATTTTGACATAATAGGAACATTGAACACAGAAAGGGGATTGTTATGCTTAAGATATCAGTGGCGAATCGATTTCAACTTCGTATCGCTTCGGAATTTGGAGGAATTTTTCGAAGTAAAAACGGTACGGATATTCATTACATAGGAGGAGCGGAAATATTACCGGCGCCATTTTCGGCAGAAGAGGAAAAAGAAATACTAGCAAAACTAGGGAGCAGTCATGACAAAGAGGCAAGAAGCAGTCTGATCGAACATAATCTCAGACTTGTTGTGTATATTGCAAAAAAGTTTGAGAATACAGGGATAGGAGTAGAGGATTTGATTTCTATCGGGACGATCGGTCTTATTAAAGCGATCAATACCTTTAATCCACTCAAAAATATTAAATTAGCAACATATGCTTCCCGTTGTATTGAGAACGAGATATTAATGTTTTTGCGGCGTAATAACAAGGTGAAGTATGAAGTGTCGATCGATGAGCCGTTGAATGTCGACTGGGATGGTAATGAGCTGCTTTTATCTGATATTTTAGGAACGGACGAAGACGTCATTTCAAAGGGCCTGGAAGATGAGGTGGATCGACGGCTGCTTAGACAGGCGTTAGGTTTATTGAGTGAACGGGAACGTTCGATCATAGAGCTTCGTTTTGGCATTGACAGAAAGGATGGAAAGGAATTTACACAAAAAGAAGTGGCAGATATGATGGGAATTTCCCAGTCCTATATTTCTAGGTTAGAAAAGAAGATAATGAAGCGGCTGAAAAAGGAAATCCTACGCATGCAGCAAGTATAAAAAACATAAATTTGTAAATCCTACTTTATAACAGAATAAGCCGTGGAGGAAGGGTTATGGGAATGTATAAAGTAGAGATTTGCGGAGTAAATACTGCAAAGCTGCCCTTACTGAGCGAAGAAGAAAAAAAGGAACTATTTGATAAGATTGGTAAGGGTGACCGAGCTGCAAGAGAAACTTTTATTAAAGGAAATCTGCGTTTGGTACTTAGCATTATACAGCGTTTTTATAATTCCGGGGAGAATATTGATGATCTGTTTCAGATTGGCTGCATCGGATTGATGAAAGCAGTGGATCATTTTGATGTTACAATGAATGTCAAATTTTCTACGTATGCCGTTCCTATGATCATCGGTGAATTGAGACGGTATTTGCGAGATAATAACAGCATCCGTGTCAGTCGGTCGATCCGTGACACTGCCTATAAAGCAATTTACACGAAGGAAATGCTAATGAAGCAGTCGGACCGCGAACCAACAATTGAGGAGCTGGCAAAGATATTGGAAATTCCGGCAGAGGACATTGTATTTGCGCTGGATGCGATCCAAAGTCCGGTTTCATTGTACGAACCGGTATATGCAGAGAGCGGAGACACCCTATATATTTTGGATCAGATCAGTGATAAAAAGAACAAAGAAGAAAAATGGGTCGAGGAGATATCTTTAAAAGCAGCGATAGACCGTTTGGCTGACAGAGAACATCAGATCATCAATATGCGTTATTTTGAAGGAAAAACGCAAATGGAAGTAGCAGAAGAGATTCAGATCTCGCAGGCACAAGTGAGCCGCCTGGAAAAGAAGGCCCTTCGGGAAATGAAGAATTATCTTGCATAAAAGATCATATATTAGAGATAAGAAATCGTCCGTGTGGAAAGGGGAAAGTGGTGCGTTTATGTGAGCTTCGTGACAAAGAAGTGATCAATGTATGCGATGGAGAACGCTTAGGAAATGTGTGTGACATAGATTTTGATGAAAAAACAGGGCAGATCTGCACACTCATTATTCCGGGACCTTGCAAGGTGTTAGGAATCTTAGGTCGAGACCATGAATACATTGTCCCCTATCAGTGTGTTTGCCGCATTGGATCGGATGTAGTGCTGGTTCAAGTGGATACGGAAAAATGCCTCAAAAAATGTAAATGGGATTGACGATTCCTTGTAACAAAAAGGGGTTTTGCCTTGCGTTTTTAAGATGTGTTCTCTATAATAACAGAAGAGAACAATTGCATATCACGACAACGGATTAACCGGTGGTATGCGGAAAGAGGTAAGAAATGAAATGTCCATTTTGTGGAGAAGATGATACCAGAGTGATTGATTCAAGACCGGCTGATGAAAATATGTCGATTCGCCGCAGAAGACAATGCGATAAATGTCAAAAACGTTTCACTACTTATGAAAAAGTGGAGGCAATTCCGTTGGTAGTGATCAAAAAAGATCAGACCAGGGAACCTTATGACCGCACCAAAATTGAAAAAGGTGTATTCCGTTCCTGCCACAAACGGCCGATTTCGGTTCCTCAGATGAACCACCTTGTGGATCAGGTTGAGGCAAAGGTATTTAGCAAGGAAGAACGAGAGATACCAAGTAGTTATATCGGAGAACTCGTTATGCGATATTTGGAAGAGTTGGATGCAGTTGCATACGTACGTTTTGCATCGATCTACCGTGAATTCAAAGATGTCGATACATTTATGGAAGAATTAAAAAAGATTTTAGACAAATAACTCAAACTTCGCACATCAAAAATTATCATGTCGTCACATATTGCTTATTATGTCAAAAAATACTAAGTATTTTGCAACCACAACATAGCGATTTCTGCCATCAGAGAACTATAGTAATTGCCTTGCCGCATTTTCGTTTTCCGTGATTTCTAGATTTTGTTGTCTCTGATGATTGATTTACATGCCTTTCGGAAACTCGAAGTCCCGGAAGCAAGGTATTCATCATTTTTGAAAGGGACTTTGCGCTCGTCGTTACTTATGTCTCGTATTTCAGAGACATTAAGTAACGTGACGTAGCGCATCGTAGCGAAAGCGTCCCGTCCAAAAATGGATGATACCTTGCTAAACCGGGACATCTCAGACACTCCTTCAGGCATGTATTCATCAGAGACTTAACAAAATAAGAAATCAAGTGAAAACTCAGCGTTCTGCGGCAATTATCTTAGTTCTCTGAAGGCAGAACAAGTTAGTTTGTCGACTGTAAAATATCATATTTATTGTTGACATAATAAGCAATATGTGACATGACAGTAGTTTTTGACGTGCGAAGAGTTTAGGATAATAAGGTTTTGGGTTGACAGAATATAACATGTGTATTAAAATGTCAAATTAGAGAGAGAAAGTTCTATAAGATAAAGTGAAAGGACGTTATGTTCTGTGAAACTTTTTGTGCCGCCATTCAAGGGATTGACGGCTGTATGATTCAAGTGGAGGCAGATGTGTCTGATGGACTGCCTTGTTTTTCTATGGTCGGATTCTTGGCTTCCGAGGTAAAAGAAGCGAAGGAACGAGTATCTATTGCAATCAGAAATAGTGGTTTTCGTATTCCTCCCAAGAAAATAACAATTAATCTGTCACCGGCGGATTTTCGCAAAGCGGGAACAGGGTATGATCTTGCGATCGCAGCAGCGATTTTAGGTGCGTTAGGTTACTTCCCACAGGAATATCTGGAGGGTGGTATGCTTTTGGGTGAACTAAGTCTGGATGGAACAATCCAGCCGATCAATGGAGTTCTTCCTATGGTGTATACGGCGTTAGAGCATGGCTGCAATTATTGCATTGTACCAGCTGATAATATGAAAGAAGCTCAGATCGTGGAGGGAATACGGGTTGTTGGAGTGCATTTGCTTTCAGAAGTCATTGATTTTTTGCAAAATGCTCCGGATATCCATGTAGACACAGAACGTGTGGAATTTATAGGCAATTTGAGAGAGGATTTGCCGGATTTTCGGGATATTTGTGGTCAGGCAGCCGTAAAACGAGCAGTAGAAGTGGCTGTGGCAGGTAGACATAATATATTGATGGTGGGGCCTCCCGGCTCCGGCAAGAC
Organism: Jutongia sp. SJQ-6; assembly: GCF_054161275.1. Next base: position 403,636 of record NZ_CP195314.1, read on the forward strand.
GATGATTGCAAGAAGGATACCGGGAATTATGCCACCCTTGTCTTTTGAGGAACAGATGGAAATTTCCAAAATTTATAGTGTGAGCGGTTTGCTGGATGAAAAACACCCGCTTGTAATGGAACGTCCCTTTCGTTCACCACACCATACGATTCCACAGACAGCACTTGTCGGAGGTGGACGGTATCCAAAGCCGGGTGAGTGCAGCCTGAGTAGCGGTGGTGTTCTGTTCTTAGATGAATTACCGGAATTTCAACGACAGTCTGTGGAGGTGCTTAGACAGCCATTAGAGGAAGGTTTTGTCACGATATCAAGGTTGGAAGGATCATACCGATATCCGGCCAAATGCCAGCTTGTGGCTGCAGCTAACCCGTGCCTATGTGGATTCTATCCTGACCGGCGCAAGTGTAACTGCACCACAGCACAGATCCGTAAATATTTTGGCAGAATCAGTCGTCCGATCTTAGATCGCATCGACATATGTACGGAGACGGTTTCGCTAAATTATGATGAATTGGAGAATCGTGGAGAGGAGGAATCTTCCGCACAGATTCGGGAGCGTGTTATGGAGGCACAAAAAATTCAAACAAAACGGTACGAAGGAGAAAGCTTTCGGTACAATGGAGAACTGACGGCGCAGGGGGTAAAACGTTATTGCGTTCTTTCGGCAGACGCTGAGGCATATTTACGGGGGATTTTTGATCAAAAGTCACTGACTGCAAGAGGGTATCACAAAATATTAAAGGTAGCAAGAAGTATTGCTGATCTAGATCACAGTCAAGAGATCAAACGTCATCATCTAAGTGAAGCAGTTTGTTACCGAAGTTTTCCGCAAGACAACACAGATGTCAATGTCTAAAGAAAGGAGTAGGCTGTGGAGCAGGAATTATTCGCCTATTGGCTGTATACATTACGAGGGATTGGTGCTAAGAAAAGACATGAATTGCAACAAATTTATGGAAATGCAGAGCAAATCTATTATGGTGACAAAACAAAGCTAAAAGAATCACCTGTTTTTTCGGAGCGGGATAAAACGCTGCTTGGTAAGCCGGAGACGGTCAAAGAAATCAAACATAAAATGCAAAGAATGGAACAGCGGGGGATTCGGTTTTGTTCACAGGAAAGCGAGGCGTTTCCGAAGAAACTGCGTTATATTCCGGATCCACCGTATGCGTTGTTTTACCGCGGAATGCTGCCGGATACCGATAGACCGGCGATTGCTATTGTTGGTGGACGCAATACCGGTTATGAAAGTAGAGAGATTGCAGCCGGATTTGGCAGACAATTGGCAGAAAATGGCATTGCGGTCGTAAGCGGATTGGCGCGGGGTATTGACATCAGTGCACAAAAAGGTGCTTTAGACATTCCGGGAGGAAAGACATATGGTGTGCTTGGAACAGGTGTTGATATCTGTTATCCGCGAGAACATATCGAACAATATATGCTGATGCAGAGACGGGGAGCGGTAATTTCGGAGTATGCACCCGGCAGCAGAGGATTTCGGAGTAACTTTGCCAGACGAAATCGAATCATCAGCGGTTTATCAGATGGCGTACTTGTGATCGCAGCCAGAGAAGGGAGTGGCTCGTTGATCACGGCAGAGTGTGCACTGGAACAGGGCAAAGAAGTATTTATTGTGCCGGGAAATATTTTAGATCCAAGTTATGCGGGCGGTAATCAACTTCTTAAATCTGGTGCTGCTGTTGTGACAGATATTCAAGATATTTTAGATGGTCTGGGTGCTTTCTGGGACATAAATTACAGTGCTCAGAAGAAAAAAAATGAGGTAATGCTTGAAACTGCTGAAAAAATAGTGTATGCTATTTTAGGTTTTGATGGGATACATATATCGGAAATTGTTGCACAGACAGGACTTAGTGTACCGCAAACGATGGAAGTATTAGCGTCCTTAGAACAGAAGAAGTTGGTTAATATGGTGGGCCAACATTATTATGCTTTAAAAATTTAAGAGATCAGTCGTATTTTCAAAGTATGGTAAGAAAGAAGGGAAAGGCAGGTAGTAACATGGCTAAAAATCTGGTGATCGTCGAGTCTCCTTCTAAGGCAACAACGATTAAGAAGTTTTTAGGAAGTACCTATGAAGTCGTAGCATCTAATGGACATGTTCGTGATTTACCCAAAAGTACACTTGGTATTGATATAGAGAATGATTTTGAACCCAAGTATATTACAATCCGTGGAAAGGGAGATTTGTTGGCAAAACTGCGCAAAGCAGTGAAAAAGGCTGATAAGATATATCTCGCAACTGACCCGGACCGAGAGGGAGAGGCAATTTCGTGGCATTTGTCCAAGGCACTAAAATTAGATGATAAAAATACCAGTCGTATTACCTTTAATGAGATTACCAAAAATGCAGTAAAAAAGTCGATCAAAGAGGCAAGAGACATTGATATGAACCTTGTGGATGCACAGCAGGCAAGACGCGTGTTAGATCGAATGGTGGGTTATCAGATCAGCCCGGTTCTTTGGGCAAAGGTTAAGAGAGGTCTTAGTGCCGGACGTGTTCAGTCAGTTGCATTGCGTATCATTGCTGACCGTGAAACAGAGATCAACAATTTTATTTCCAAGGAGTACTGGACTCTGTCGGGAGAGTTTCGCGCAGAAAAGGACAAAAAGCCGTTTGTCGCAGATTTTTATGGAACGACAAAAGAAAAAATGCCGATCGAAACAGAACAGCAGCTTGATGATATTATCGCTGAATTGAATCAGTCGGAATTTACGGTATCTGATATGAAGACTTCTACAAGAAGAAAGAAAAGTCCATTGCCATTTACCACAAGTACTTTGCAGCAGGAGGCGGCAAAGACGTTGAACTTTTCAACGCAGAAGACAATGCGCCTGGCGCAGGGACTTTATGAGGGATTTGCGATCAAGGGGCGCGGGACGATTGGTTTGATCACGTATCTTCGTACAGATTCGACACGTATTTCAGATGAAGCTAAGGCGAGTGCCAAAGAATATATAGAAGAAAATTACGGTAAAGATTATGTGGCGCAGACTGCAGCTGCCCGAAAAGATAATAAAAAAATTCAGGACGCACATGAGGCAATTCGACCTACTTATGTAGATCTGTCGCCAACTATGGTCAAGGAGGCATTGTCAAGAGATCATTTTCGTTTGTATCAGTTGATCTGGAAGCGTTTTTTGGCAAGCCAGATGGCAGGGGCCAGTTTTGAAACGACTTCGATCAAGATTGATACGGATAAGTACCGTTTTACGACTGCCGTATCTAAAGTAGTATTTTCCGGTTATCTGACTATTTATCAGACGGAAGAAGATAAGATAGAAAAGAAGTCTTTATCCCGCAATTTGGAGAAAGGCACAAAACTTAAGGCTGGAAACTTTGAAAAGAGTCAACACTTTACACAGCCACCTGCACATTTTACAGAGGCGTCTCTGGTAAAGACTCTGGAGGAACTTGGTATAGGAAGACCAAGTACGTATGCTCCGACGATCTCAACGATCATCAATCGGCATTATGTTGCGAAAGAACAGAAAAATTTATATATCACAGAACTTGGAGAAGTTGTAAATTCCATTATGAAAAAATCTTTTGCGAGTATTGTTGATGTGAATTTTACAGCATATATGGAAGGTCTGTTAGATCGTGTCGAAGATGGGTCGGTTGCATGGAAAACGGTCGTGCGTAACTTCTACCCGGATCTTCATGAAGCGGTGGAAAAGGCACAGAAAGAACTGGAAGAAGTTAAGATTGAAGATGAGGTAACCGACGTTATTTGTGAGGAATGCGGACGAAATATGGTGGTTAAATATGGTCCGCATGGTAAATTCTTAGCATGCCCTGGATTTCCAGAGTGCCGCAATACAAAACCATATTTGGAAAAGACAGGTATTCCATGTCCAAAATGTGGCGGGGAGATTGTGATCCGCAAGAACAAAAAGGGAAGACGTTATTATGGATGTCTCTCATATCCTGAATGCGAGTTTATGTCATGGCAGAAACCGTCTACGGAACATTGTCCGGAATGTGGCGGCCCGATGGTCGAAAAAGGTAATAAGCTTGCTTGTATGGATAAACAATGTGGATTTTCAAAGAGTATGCCGAAGAAAACAGAAGAATAAACAGCGTCAAGGAAGACACAGAAAGAGCAGATGGAACTGTAAGGATAGTTATGTCTGCTCTTTTTTTCTAATTTTCACTTGTAATTTATGCGGTTTATATTATAATTAATTATGTGTATTTCTATGTTTAAATAACGTGGACAACCTTACCACCTTGATTTACAGGGCTGGAGATGATGTCCCGGCATATTGCAGATATAGAGCAGTGGATAGAAAGGAGTTGGAGCTATGATATCATCGGGAGCATACAACTACATCAATGTGTTGGAAAAGACATGTGATGCAAGTTGGACTAGAAATTCGTTGATTTCCAACAACATAGCAAATGTGGATACCCCTAATTACAAGCGTAAAGATCTAAAGTTTGAGGAATACTTAAGCAGTGCGGTAACACTTGGGTCTTCTTTGGATGAGGATATTGCAAATGTTGACCTGGATACGCTGACCGGGACCACCTATACAGACTATGGCAATGTTGATTATCGTTTGGACGGTAATAATGTCGACATTGATACGGAAAGTGCGGAATTGGCTAAGAACCAGATCAAATATTATACAATGTTAGATTCGGTCAGTCAGGAGTTTTCGCGTCTTAAGATGGTTATGCAGAAATAATTTGTGTTTCTGAGTGCAGGCTGTAAGCATGAGAGTAAAACAGTTATACAGAAATGGAGAGAACTATGGGAAATGTTTTTTCAGCGATGAACATCAGCGCAACCGGCATGACCGCGCAGCGCACTCGTTTAGATGTGATCTCGCAAAATATTGCTAATGTGAACAGTACCAGAGATGCTGATGGTAACGTGTACCGTCGCAAATCTGTTATTTTCGAGGAGAAAAGCTACCCGACATTTAGCGACACGCTCGCCGGTGCAACCGGAATGATGGGTAAGGGAGTTAAGATCTCTGAGATTTTTGAGGATACGGAGGAGCCACTTAAGATGGTGTATGATCCGACGCATCCGGATGCCGATGAAGACGGATATGTTTATTATCCGAACGTAAATACAGTGACAGAAATGACAGATATGATTGATGCCAGTCGTTCTTATGAAGCAAATGTCACTGCGTTCAATGCTTCCAAAAATATGGAATTAAAGGCATTGGAGATTGGGCAGTAATTAAGAGAAAATAACAAAGGAAAGGTATGAAATAATATGGATCTAACGGCATTATCAGGTGTTGATCTGATGACAGCGTTTCAGACGCCGCAGGTTGCTTCTAAATTGACTGATAAGTCTGACTCGATGTTAGTGGAGTCGGAGCAACAGGGAACTGCGTTTGACAGTGTGTTTCAGTCTGCACTGAATCTTATCGAAGAAACCAATGCATACAGCAATGCTGCGGAGGAAGAGGAAATTAAATATGCATTAGGAGAATCCGATAGCATACATGATCTGCAGATCGCACAACAGAAAGCGAATGTATCATTGCAATATACGGTTGCAGTGAGAGATGCAGTTGTTGATGCGTATAAAGAAATTATGAATATGCAGTTCTAATAAAACCCGATACATAAGGGAGTAGGAGAGTCTTGTTATGCAGGAAAGAATCAAACAAATCCCCACGAAATTTGTGGAATTTTGGAATAAATATACCGGAGTGCAGAAGACGATCATTATAAGTGTGATCTGTGTTGTTCTTCTCGCGATCGGACTTACAACGTATTTTGTATCCCGACCGACTTGGGTAAAATTTAATGAATTTAATAATCTAAATGATGCGAATGCAATGGCAAAGGCATTGGATGATGCAAATGTTTCGCACAAATCTTCAAAAGATGGATTGACCTTATATGTCCATGATGATGATATGACGGATGCGTTGTATACAATGAGCGATAACAATTTAGTAGATACCGGATATACATGGGACAGTGCATTTAACAATTCCATGTCGACAACAGAGAGCGAAAAAGACCAAAAGCGTATTTTGGCGTTGCAATCTGATATTCAAAAGAGTATGGTAAAGTATTCTTTTATTGATGATGCGGATGTATTTATCGATGTTCCGGAGAGTACATACAGCATTTTGGATGAGGAAGGTAAAACATCTATTACAGCGCGCATTACCGTAAATAAAGAAAATGAAGATAAGCTTGATCAGGCGACAGCGCAGGCACTTGCATACTGGCTTGCAAATGCCGTTGGAACGGATGTTGAGAATGTTATTATCAACGATACCGATGGAACATGCTGGTATAATGGTTCAACGTCCGGTGGCCTTGGAACAGCCATAAATGGCGGTGTTGATGAATATTGCGAAAAATTACGTAATACGATGGCGTCCAACGTGACCGATCTTTTGGTGAAATTAGATTACGATGATGTGCAGGTTGGTACGCAGGGTATCGCTTTCGATATGACGAAAGCAGAAGAACTTTCGAAGGAATATAAGGTTGCAGATGGTCGAGATTATGGTTATCCGACAAAACTGTATAATTATGTACAGGAGGGAAGCAACGGTGTATCCGGCGAACCGGGAACCGGTTCCAATGATGACGATACGGATACCGTGATCAATAAAGGAAACAATTCGTCTAATTCTGTTAAGATTGAAAAATATGAGGGACTTCTGACAGATGAAACGATCAAAAACATTAAGAAAGAAATACCGACGGTACAGAAGGATCAATCCAGTCTGGCTATCGTAGCACTGCGTTACAAAGTATATAATGAGGCAGATCTGGAGAAAGATGGCAGTTTGGATAATATGACCTTTGAGGAGTATATTGCAGCCAATAATAAACGTACGGAGATCCAGCTGACCACGGAACAGATCCAATTAGTAGCAAATGCTACAGGTGTAGATACCGGTAAGATAACGGTGTTAGCATATGAAGTACCAAAATTTGTAGCAAAGACAGACACATCCCGCTCTTTGAAAGATTATTTAATGATCATCTTAGCGGTACTTATCATTGCACTTTTGATATTTGTTGTACTTCGCGGAACAGCACCGGTTAAGGTGGCAGATGAAGAGCCGGAACTTTCGGTGGAGCAATTGCTTGCCACAACCAAAGAGAACCAGTCCTTAGAGGATATAGAATTTAGTGATAAATCAGAAACGAGAAAGATGATCGAGAAATTTGTGGATGAGAATCCGGAAGCGGTGGCACAGCTGCTGCGTAATTGGCTGAATGATGATTGGAGCTAAGCGGCAGAAGAACATGAATTAGACAGTTTTCGAGAAAAGAGGGTGAAACATGGCAAGATCAGAAGAACTTAGTGGTGTACAAAAGGCGGCAGTCCTGTTGATCGCATTGGGACCGGACAAGTCTGCAAATGTTTTTAAGCACCTTAAGGAAGATGAAATTGAACAATTGACACTGGAAATATCCAATACCAGAAGCGTCTCACCGGCAATGAAAGATCAGGTGTTGGATGAGTTCTATGATGTGTGTCTGGCACAGCAGTATATTGCAGAGGGCGGTGTTGCCTATGCGAAAGATCTGCTTGAGAAAGCATTGGGAGCAGAACGTGCCAAAGATGTGATCGGAAAATTGACTGCATCTCTGCAAGTCCGACCGTTTGAATTTGTTCGAAAGACAGATGCCAGCCAATTACTTAACTTTATTCAGGATGAGCATCCACAGACAATTGCACTCATTTTATCCTATCTGTCTTCCGGACAGGCATCTGCAATTATTTCTGCATTGCCGCCGGATAAGCAGACGGATGTAGCAAAACGTATTGCGCAGATGGACCGTACATCACCGGATGTGATCAAAGAGGTCGAGAAAGTATTAGAACAAAAGTTATCTTCTTTGGTCAACCAGGATTACACCGTGGTTGGTGGTGTCGATGCTATCGTAGAGATTTTGAATACGGTTGATCGTGGAACCGAAAAACATATTATGGAGAGCATGGAGATCGAGGATCCGGAGCTTGCCGACGAGATCCGCAAGAAGATGTTTGTATTCGAGGATATTTTGTCCTTGGACGACCGTTCTGTGCAGCGTGTACTTCGTGAAGTGGATAATAACGAATTAGCGATCGCCCTCAAAGGTTCCAACGAGGAAGTACAGAATCTTATCTTCAGCAATCTTTCCAAACGTCTTGCCAGCATGATCAAAGAAGACATGGAGTTTATGGGACCTGTGCGTATGAAAGATGTTGAGGAAGCACAACAGAAGATCGTTAATATTATTCGCAAATTGGAAGACTCTGCAGAGATTATCATTTCCAGAGGTGGAGGTGACGAGATCGTTGTCTAATGTATTAAAATCGGTCTACTTTAATGTGGATGCAAAGCAGAAGCATATCATTGATTCGGAACAACGAATGGAAGAGCTGATCCCACAGATGTATACAGCGGAGGAATCAAAACAGGATTCCTATACATTTCAACCGCTTACGGCTGAGGAGTTAGCATCGGGACAGGCACAATCGTTTCAAGATGGGATACCGGTCATCCACATGGATGATGTACGCGAGGAAGAACGCCAAAAACTATCTGATGAAGTGAACAAACAGGTAATGCAGGAAAAGAATGACATTCTTGCAAAGGCGGAGGCAGAAGCAGAGGAACTCGTACAACATGCGACACAACAAGCTGAACAGATTAAAACCATGGCACATTCTGAGGGATTTGATGCCGGTAAGCAGGAAGGACTTGCGGCTGCGGAGGAACAGTTACAGCAGATAGAAGAGGAACTGCGTCAGTCGGTGGAGCAGGAGTTAGATCAGATCAGACAGCAGAGACAGCAGATGGAATCATTTTTTGCGGATCTGACAGCAAAACTTGTCGAGAAATTAACCGGACAGGTGTGTGCAGAAAATAAAGAGGTAATTTTACATCTGATCCAAAATGCAGAAGGCACGTTGGATCGGCCTAAACAGGTTGTTCTTCGGGTTTCAGGAGAAGATATGGCAGTTGTGTCAGGACATAAAGCGGAGTTAAAGGAACAGCTCCCGGAGCAGACGGAATTTGATATTTTAGAAGATGCCAGCTTGTCTGCCAATCAATGTATTATTGAGACAGAGGATAAAATGATTGACTGCAGCTTGGATGTACAGTTACAGAATCTGCAGGAAAAGCTGCATACTTTGGCGTTATAAGAGCATCGCATACAGAAAAGTTAGTTTGCCACAGAGATAGAGGAAAAGGAGTGAGACCGGATGGATTTCATGGATTTATCGAAATATAATATATTGTTGGAACAGTCCTATGAAAAGCGTCTGGGCAAAGTGGCGAAAGTAGTCGGCCTTACGGTGGAATCGATAGGACCGAGCGCAAAATTGAATGATTTATGTCACATTATCACCAAAGATACGAATCAGGTGATCAATGCAGAAGTGGTAGGATTTCGTGATGATCGTGTATTGTTGATGCCGTATGATTCTACAGAGGGTGTTGGCGTTGGCAGTCGCGTAGAAAATACGGATGCACCGCTTCAGGTAATGGTCAGTGATGATATTTTGGGATGTGTGTTAGATGGACTGGGCAGCCCGATGGATCATCATGAGATTCAAGGTGGGGTGCCTTATTCAGTTGAAGCACAACCGCCGGATCCATTGACAAGACAGCTGATCGATGAGGTGCTGCCGCTTGGAGTGAAAGCGGTAGATGGTCTGATCACGGTAGGTAAAGGACAGAGAATCGGCATCTTTGCCGGTAGTGGCGTCGGTAAGAGTACGCTGCTCGGTATGTTTGCCCGCAATACAAAAGCGGATATTAACGTGATCGCACTGATCGGAGAGCGTGGCAGAGAGGTGAGAGAGTTTATTGAACGTGATCTTGGCCCGGAAGGAATGAAACGATCTGTGATGGTCGTCGCAACTTCCGATAAGCCGGCACTGATCCGTAAGAAAGCGGCGATGACAGCTACGGCGATCGCAGAGTATTTTCGAGATCAGGGCAAAGATGTACTCTTGATGATGGATTCCTTAACTCGTTTTTCAATGGCACAAAGAGAGATTGGCCTTGCTTCCGGCGAGCCGCCGGTTTCCCGCGGTTACCCGCCAAGTGTTTATTCGGAAATGCCCCAGCTTCTCGAGAGAGCCGGGCGTTCGGATAAAGGTTCTATTACCGGTCTGTATACGGTATTGGTCGATGGTGATGATTTTAATGAACCGATTGCAGACACCGCACGAAGCATTTTGGATGGACATATCGTACTGGATCGAAAGATCGCACATTCGAATCATTATCCGGCGATTGACATATTACAGAGCATTTCTCGTGTTATGAGCAGTATTGTGACGGACGAACACAAAAAGGCGAGTGGCCGGTTAAACAACGTATTGGCGACATATCGAGAGGCAGAAGATCTGGTCAATATCGGTGCGTATAAGCCGGGATCCAATAAAAATATTGATTATGCCCTGGAAAAGATAGATGCGGTGAATGACTATTTGATGCAGGGGGTCAATGAAAAATTCACTTTTGAGGATGAAGTAAAAATGTTATGTGACATTTTCGAGGAGGAATAGTCTAAATGGCAAAGTTTGTGTTCAAAATGCAAAATATTTTGGCTGTTAAAGAAAAGCTGGAAAGTCAGGCAAAAGCTGAGTACGGTTTAGAAATTTCCAAATTACGGGAAGAAGAGCAAAAAAAGATTTTGCTGGAACAAAAGAAACTGTATTATGAACAGCAGTTGACGGAATGTTTGCATGATACATTGGATATGCCGAGGATCAAGCAGTATGAGCAAGCTGTGGAGGATATGAAGATCTGTATTCGTGAGCAGCAGCACATCATAAAACAGCAGGAAGAGAAAGTTGCCAAAGCGAGAAAAAAACTGGATGATGCCATGAAAGAGCGTAAAACATATGAAAAGTTAAAAGAACGCGCTTTTGAAGAGTTTAAGCTGGAGCTGAATGTTGCAGAGCAGAAAGAAGTAGATGAACTGGTAAGTTTTCGACATGGCAGCAAGATAGAAAGTGAGGATTAAGAAAATGGCAAAAAAAGACGATAAAAAGATTAAGGGGATTGATCAGCCGGAAAGTGCAGGAAGTAAACTGGTGACTGCGCTGATCGCATTGATCATTATCATAATCTGGCTTGTGGTTTTTGCTTTTTTGATAAAGCTGGATGTGGGAGGTATCGGCAGTAATGTGCTGTATCCGGTACTGAAGGACGTTCCGCTTGTTAATAAAATATTGCCGAGTGTTTCAGAGGAACAGCAGGCAGAGGAAGGCAACTATAAATATACAACATTAAAGTCGGCAAATGCCCGTATTGAAGAGTTGGAGGGACAACTTGCTTCCGAATCCGGAACGACCAGTGCAAATTCGGATTATATCAAAAATCTGGAGGCGAAGGTAAAACAGCTGCAGAAGTATAAAGACGATGTAGACGCATTCAATAAGCGGGTGGCGGAATTTGATGAAAAGGTAGTATTTACAGACAATGCGCCGGATGCTTCGGAATACCGCAAGTATTACGAAGAAATTTCACCGGACAATGCAGAGAAAATATATCGACAGGTTGTAAAGTCTGAGCGTTCTACAGAGAAGGCAAAAGAGTTGGCAACTTATTATTCGAATATGGAGGCGGCTTCAGCGGCGCAAACGCTGCAGGAAATGAAGGAAGATCTGGATCTGGTGTGTGATATAATTGAAAATATGCCGGAGAAAAAGGCTGCTGCGATCCTTCAGGAAATGGATAGCACATTTGCAGCACAGATTTCTAAAAAGATATCTGCCATCGATAAATAATGACAGATGTCGGTATGCCATAGTATGATGTATATGACAATGGGAGTGTGATCACGAACTTTGTCGTTTACATAAAATAATTGCAATGATCTTTCAGAGATATATTGCCAGAAAAGGAGGTGAAAATGTGACAGTACCAGGAGTTCAGTCAGCTCTTTCCGTAAAAAATGCAGGAGTGGAAATGCTTGCCAAATCTGATAAGACACAGGCTGTGAGCGGAAGTGATCAATTTGGCGCCGTGATGCAGCAGTCTATGACAAAGCAGTCTGCGGATAAATCTTCAAAGGCGGTCGTCAAAGATGCCGGAGACGATGCCGGATATAAGGTACCGGTTGTCGGTGACGGTCAGAATGTGAAAGTAGCACAGTCGCAAAATTCTCAATTAAATGATACTGGTAATGCCAATATATCCGGTGAATTGGTAGAGGATATTGTGAAAGATGTGCTGAAGCTGGATGATGATCAGATGGATGCAATATTAGCGGCGATGGGTATTACCGTGTTGCAATTATTAGATCCTCAGATTTTACAGCAATTTGTTCTTACCGCAGAAGGTGCCGGAGACATCACTGATATGTTGACCAGTGAAATGATGTTAGCAGACTATCAGATGATCCTACAGCAATTTGCACAGATGCCGGAGGGCGTGTCAGAAATCTTAGCACAGATGGAGCCGGTATCAGAAGATGATGCCAATTTACAGGGGATTTTACAGGAATTAACCGCTGTAAAGCCGGAGCAAGCGCCTGTAGTATCAGATGGGGAAGTATTACAGAAAGCGGTTAATACGCAAGAACCAGCTATACTTGGCCAGACGCCTTCATCGGATTCGTCAAAAACAATGTCCGGCGAATCGAATGCTTCATCAACCGAGAGTTTTGTACAGACGAGTCAGCCGCAGACTGACGCGTCGGTAGAAGCTGTACCGTTTGCACAACAGTTTGATCTGCAGGGGGCACGTGAAGTGCAGGACGCACCGATGCCAAATCAATCTGTACAGATTATTGAGCAGATTGTAAGACAGATACGAGTATCTGTAACAGATACGACATCAACCATGGAAATGCAGCTTAATCCGGAGCGTTTAGGCAAGGTATTATTAACCATTTCTGCCAAAGAAGGAATGATGACTGCTAACTTTACCGTGCAAACGGAAGAAGCGCGGTTAGCACTCGAAAGCCAAATGTATCAGTTGCGCGATACACTAGAGCAAAAGGAGATCAAAGTAGAAGCAGTATCCATTTCGGTATCTGATTTTTCCTTTGCACAAGGAGGCGGGGATGATGCAGATTCAAAAAATCTGGAACAGGGCGATGGAAAGAGTCGAAGATTTCAATTCGAAGATTCAGAAGAGGAGGCACAGGAAGCTTCTGACAAAGAAGCAGAGCGTGTAAGAAAGAGTGTCATGAGAGATCATGGCGGAAGTGTTGATTTTACTGCTTAAGGCAGTAGCTTTACAGATAGAAAGGAGGCAAAATGAGTTCGATAGCAGATGTTGTAAATGGAAAGCTAAACATTTCAGAAAGTTCTCAGGAAACAGAGCGCAAAGTTGGATCAGAGCTTGGTAAAGAAGAGTTTTTGCAATTGCTAGTGACGCAAATGAAGTATCAGGATCCATTGGAACCGACGGATAATACCGAATATGTATCACAGCTTGCACAATTTTCAGAGTTGGAGCAGATGCAAAACTTAAATTCTACGACGAGCAATACCTCTGCTTTTACATTAGTTGGCAAAGAAGTGTATATTGAGGATCAGTCCGAAGCAGGTGATGTAACGAAAGTTCAAGGCACTGTAGAATATGTGTCGATTCAGAATGGCAAAGCTTACGTTTCGGTTGATGGCACATTGTATAAATATGACAGCATTGTTAAAGTATTGGATGATAATTATGTCATTTCTAACAATATTCCATCTGTACAAAAACAGGCATTGGTATATCGTCATCATGATCCGCAGGATGTAACGGTAGAGGGTATCTCACTCGGTTCACACGGTTATGAAGCCACTAGTTTTGCAGTTGCATTGGTTTCTTCATCCGGGGATACGAAGGCCGTTGATTCAAAGTATTTGTCATACAAGGATGGCAGATTAACAATCAGCAAGGATGCATTCAGTCAAAAGGATGCAGGTATCTATACGGTTGCATTTGTCTTTGATGATGCTAACAAGACAATTATTTCAGACAAGGTCACGATAGAGGTTAAGGGGATCAAGCCGGATAATTCTGATAAAACAGAGAATTCTGACAGCAACACATAGAAAGATGATGCGGGAAAGACAGTATCAGAGTGATTCACGGAGGGATTACTTAGGTAATAAGAAAGAGGTGATGTGAAGATGCAGCGTTTACATAATGGTTATGCAAAATCGATCGAGCAGATGACAGGGCGCTATTTGCAGTCTCAAAGATCGGATAACAAATCTTCTTCCACCAATGAGCAGCTTTCCTTTCAGGAGGTTTTGCACGAAGCAGCGGAGATTAAGCAGGATGCAGTACCTGATCTAAAGTTTTCCAAACATGCCGGCGAACGATTGATCGCACGGAATATCAATCTTTCAAGAGAACAGATGCAGCGTTTGGCAACAGGAACCACGAAGGCACGAGAAAAAGGAATTGGAGAGTCTTTGGTGTTGGTAGATGACTTGGCATTTATTGTAAATGTCAAAAATAATACCGTGATCACTGCAATGGATGATTCCTCGGAGGGAATCTTTACAAACATTGATGGGGCAGTTATCGGGTAAAGGGAATACATACAGCCGGACCTTAAGGAGGCAGTGAAATTCTGAATGCCAGAGGAATTTCAAGACGTATTCCTAAGTTATAAGTTTAGGAGGACAATAATTATGATGAGATCACTTTATTCTGGTGTAGCAGGTTTAAAAACACACCAGACCAAGATGGATGTTATAGGTAATAACATTGCAAACGTAAATACAGTTGGATTTAAGTCGAGTTCTGTTAATTTTTCAGACACTTTTTATCAGACAATGTCAGCTGCAAGTGGTTCGAATGCAGAAACCGGGACAGCTGGTGTAAATGCCAAGCAGATTGGTCTTGGATCTACGGTGGCAGCCATTACCACTAATATAACAGAAGCCGGAGGAACCTCTACGACAAACCGTGCGTTGGATGTAGCGATCAACGGTGATTCTTTTTTGATCGTAAAATCCGGTGGAGAGACGTATTTTACCAAATCCGGTGCATTGAACGTTGATGATGCAGGAACATTGTATTGCACGACCAATGGAGCAACGGTACAAGGGTGGCTTGCTGATAGTGATGGTAATGTCGTTCGTGATAGTGTCAAGGATTTAAAGATCATGACTGAAGATAATATGTATGCCGCACCAACAGCCACAGAAAATATCACCTTATCTGGTAATATTGACAAAAATGATAAAAACTTACAGCTTACTACGGCAACGCAGGGCATTAACACAAAAGAAGGATTCCGCATGACCTTTACGTTCTATGATCGTATCGGTGAGGAGTATACGGTACAGATGTATCTGCAGGATTCCGGAACACCGGGAACCTATGATTTGGTTGTGAGTGATGTATGCAATTCCGAGGGAGATTCCATATTTGTGAAGAAGACAACCACAACGACGAATGGTGTCGAAACAACGACCTATTCTGCGACAGGTGTTGTTGTACAGCTCGGTGGAGCAACCTATACGGTAAATGACAATGATATTGATAAGGTAACAGGAAAGTATACCTTATCCGGTACCGGAACAGCTTCACAGGTATTGTTTGACTCAACCAGTGGTGAGTTCGTCGGAACGAAAGAGGCTGGTCTAACCAGACCGGCAACCTCTGTTTATGCCAACAAATCCATTTTGTTTAATGTGGTTACGGTGCCGGCTAACAGCGGTATTGATGATACGTTTACACATTATAATTCACAGAATGACTTAGGTGGTGTAGAAGTTGACGTAAGTCACTTGACACAGTATTCTAAGGGAGGCGTTGGAAACACATCGTACACCAGAGGTGATGCTAATGGCAAGGGAGCAGGTAACATTGCCGGTGAGATGAGTGGCCTTTCTATTGATCAGTCCGGCAAGATCATTGGAACTTATACCAATGGTGAAAAGAGAGTACTTGGACAGATTGCAGTAACAACATTCTCAAATCCTTCGGGGTTGGAAGCAGTGGGAGACAGTTTGTTTGCAGCATCTATGAACTCGGGATTGTTTGATGGAGTTGGTATGGATATTACCAGTGACGGCGGTAAATTTACGGTTGGTGCGTTGGAAATGTCTAATGTTGATCTGTCTACAGAGTTTACGCAGATGATCACGACACAGCGTGGTTTCCAAGCTAATTCCCGTATTATTACAACTTCAGATACAATGCTGGAAGAATTGGTAAATTTGAAACGTTAACAGTATGAAACATACAGGATCAGCATGATGAATACTTCGTGGTAACAGGTATTTTGCAATATGGATAAATGGTTGCATAAATGTAGACCACCTATTGCGAATATCTGTTGCCATTTTTACATTATGGGAAGAAAGGTGAAGGTATGATTGACGTAACAAAAATGAATGGTATGAACATTACAATTAATTCTGATTTGATCGAGACAGTGGAAGATACGCCGGATACAGTGATCACATTGACTACCGGCCGGAAAATAATTGTAAAAGAGAGTAGACAGACGATAAAAAATTTAGTAAAATCATTTAAGAGAGAATGCACTTTTATGGAATGACATAGAAAGTACAACAAAATGAAATAAGGTGGTGGCTTAAGTGGATATAGCAACTTTAGTCGGATTGATTACCTGTGGGGTCATGGTATTTTTGGGAATTGTTACCGGTCCGGAGAAAATGGCAGGTTTCCGACACTTTTATGATTTGACATCCATTTTCATTACGCTTGGTGGTTCTATTTCTTGTATGATCATCCAATCTAAGAGTTTTGGAAAGTTTATTGAGGATATCAAATCGATTCGACTGGCAATGAAAGTTCAGCAGGCACATGAGGCAGAGGTGATACGCAATATTATCAACCTTTCCAATGTTGCAAGAAAAGAAGGCTTGCTTGCTTTGGAGGAAGCGGCGAATAACATAGAGGATGATTTCTTAAAGAAAGGAATCATGCTGATCGTTGATGGTACCGATCCTGAGCTTGTCCGCAGTATTATGGAGACTGAACTGGGAGCGATCGACGCAAGACATAATGAAAAGATTAATTTCTGGGCAAACTGGGCGGGAATGGGTCCTGCTTGGGGTATGATCGGAACACTGGTTGGTCTGGTAAACATGCTGTACAACATGGATGATATGTCTACGATAGGTCCGAATATGGCGGTTGCCCTGCTTACGACTTTGTATGGTTCGTTACTTGCTAACTGGTTATGTGTACCTATTTCCTTCAAACTTAAAATGAATAATGAGTTGGAAATTAAAATGAAGGAAGTTATGGTGGAGGGGCTTTTATCAATCCAGGCAGGAGAGAATCCTCGCGTGATCGAGGAGAAACTGAAGTCCTTCCTGGCGCCATCTGTTCGTGAACAGATCAATGAGCAGGATGGAGCCGCAGAAGGTGGTGAGGCGTAAATGGCAAAGAACAAAGAAGAGACAGAAATTAAGACAGACGGATGGAAAGATACGTTCTCTGATCTGATGAATTTGTTGCTCTGCTTCTTTATTCTCTTGTATTCCATGTCTTCGATCGATGAAGCGAAGTACGCTGAACTGGTCGCTTCTCTTTCAAATAGTGTTAGTATATTTAACGGTGGAGAAAAAGCAATTGGTCAGGGTCAGCTTATTTCCAGCGGTGCAACACAGTTGAATAATTTGGATAAATATTATTCAGATATGGGTAAACAGGCTCAGGAAACTGAGAATGCAGATGATCCAATGGCAAAGCTGGAGGCGAAACAGGCACAGGAAAAGAAAAAAAGAATGGATGAGCTGTACGGTGATGTTGTAAGGCAGACAGAAAAGAAGCAATTGGATGATGATTTGGATGTCACGATAGATGACGGATATAATTATGTTATGTTATCTCTGAATGGCAGTGTGTTGTTTGAATCGGGAAGTGCAGAGATTCAAAAAGATGCCAAAAAGATTTTGAACCGTATCGGAGATGTACTTAAAATGTATCCGAAAAATACGATCAAGATCGAAGGTCATACAGACAATGTACCGATTCATAATGCAAATTATTCCAGCAATTTATGGCTTTCCACGGCGAGGGCAACAAAAGTGCTGGAATATTTCCAAAAGCGGGGATTGAATCCCGATAATTTGGAAGCGTCCGGATGGGGTGATGTTCATCCGATCGCAAGTAATAAAACAAAGACAGGGCGATCTAAGAACCGTCGTGTTGAAATTAAAATATATGGAATGTCAGAAAATTGACAATAGTATATAATGGAGGCTTATTTATCATGAAGAAAAATATTTTTAGTGTCATCATAACGGCATTGACAGTTATCAATGTTGTCCTTACAGCAATTTTGTTTTTTGTGATGGTGCCAACGTTTACAAAAACCAACAATCTTTTGACGCAGATCGCATCTGCAGTGAATTTAGATCTGAATGTTGATGGGGATTCCAAAGGTGATGAAAACTATTCTTTAAAAGATCTTGAGACCGTAACGGTTGCGTTTGACTCTCAGCAGACACTTAATTTAAAAATAGGGTCTGATGGCAAGACTCATTATGCTCTTTTAGACGGCTACAGCCTCTCTGTTTATAAAGATGCGGATGACTATAAGGATGTCAGCGATATTTTGACGAACAATCAGGCAGAGATCACTGATATTATCCGTGCAGTGATTCAAAGCCATTCTTCGGATAACATTTCAGAAGATGTGATCAAAAAAGAGGCGTTAGAGCAGATACAGCAGCATTTG
The DNA here is from genome assembly GCF_054161275.1 of Jutongia sp. SJQ-6. The sequence goes on from NZ_CP195314.1 coordinate 422,282, forward strand.
GATTCTAAAGCTGTGAAGAAGGTTATGTTGACGAATTTCATGTATCAGTGATAGACAGCGAGAAAAGTAATGGTTTCTTTTCTTTGGAATTTGTGCTATGATATTATAGTTGCAAAGACAATATATGTTATTGATAATTATAACAGGGATGTGAGGTGAAGAGAATGGGAGACACCCTGTCTCAGGAGGAAATTGATAATCTGCTCAGTGCATTGAGTACCGGAGAAATCAATCCGGATGAATTGGATGAGGCAGATGTAAAGAGTGTTAGAAATTACAATTTCGCCAGACCATCGAAGTTTTCCAAAGATCATTTGCGGACTTTGGAGATTATATTTGAAAATTACGGCAGACTGCTTTCGACGAATTTACCGGCATATTTGCGTAAGACAGTGCAGGTTGATGTGATGAATGCGGAAGCAAATGCGTACTCGGAGTTCTTAAATGCATTGTCCAATCCTGTGCTTCTAGGAGTAGTTGATTTTGCTCCGTTGGAAGGCAGTGTGGTAATTGAATTAGCATCTAACCTTGGCTTTGCGATTGTTGACCGTCTGTTGGGTGGTGGTGGAGAACCGCTGGAAAGGACTAGAGAGTTTACCGAGATTGAGTTGATTATTTTGGAGCGTGTTTTGGAAATATGCACCAATTTAATGATAGATCCATGGGCAAGCGTGGTGGAATTAAATCCACGTCTTGAGAGGATTGAAACAAATTCACAATTTGCCCAGTTTATTTCGCCAACAGAAATGACGGCAATCGTCACGATGAATATTCATGTTGGTGAGGTTGAGGGCTTGATGAATGTGTGTATTCCATATTCCTGCGTTGAGACAGTGATCGACAAATTAAATACCAAATATTGGTACTCAACGATCAAGGCAAAGGATGATGGAAGCTATACGGAAATAATTGAAAGCTTGATTGACAATGCCAAGATTCCAGTAAGGGCGATGTTGGGTAGAAGCTTGATCTCCGTAAATGATTTTATGAATCTTCAGATTGGAGACATTATCAAGTTAGATACCAAGACTGACGATGAGTTGGAGGTTTATACCGGGAATATTAAAAAGTTTTATGCTTTACCTGGTGCAGCTTCGGATTCTTACGCCGTAAGAGTGACGTCAGTAATAAGGGAGGAGCAATAAAGTATGGATGGAATGTTATCTCAGGAAGAAATAGATGCATTAACCGGCGGTGGTGGTGCAGCGACTAAGACCGCTTATGCCGGAGAGACGCTAAGTGATGCTGAGAGAGATGCAGTCGGAGAGATTGCTAACATTAATATGGGAACAGCAGCAACAACATTATCAACGCTGTTAAATACCAAAGTTACCATTACAACACCGAAAGTCTCTTATGTGACTTTAGATGACCTGTCATTACAATATGATAGACCATGTGTGTTTATTCACATCTCATATATTGATGGAATAGACGGTAACAACATATTAATCTTAAAAGAGCACGACGTAAAAGTGATCACAGATTTGATGATGGGTGGGGATGGTTCAAATACAGATGGTGAATTGTCGGAGATGCATTTAAGTGCGATCAGTGAGGCGATGAACCAGATGATGGGATCAGCGGCCACGTCATTATCATCAATGCTGGAGAAGAAAGTAGATATTAGTCCACCAACTGCAAGTTTGGTTGATCTGAATGATTCCATGACAGATGATACCGAAATTTCAAGCTTCTTGCAGGGAGAAATGGTTCAGGTAGCATTTGATATGGAAATTGGAGATCTGGTTGATAGTCAGATCATGCAGTTATATCCGTTTGAGTTTGCGCGCGACCTGTATCGCAAATTTGTTGGTGAATCTGAACCTGAAATTGAAGAGCCGCAGCCACAGGTGAGTCAGCCGACACCTGCAGCTACACCGGAACAGACGGTCAATGTGCAGAACGTACAACCAGCAGTGCCGCCGACACCGGATATGCAGCAGATGGCAGGAGCAATGCCGGTTCAGCCGGATATGATGCAGCAACAGCCATATGCAATGCCGAATGTCAATGTACAGCCGGCACAGTTTCAGCCGTTTAATGCAGGGGTAAGTCCGCTGATGCAGCAGGAAAATATTGATTTGATCATGGACGTTCCTTTGGAAGTGACGGTTGAACTTGGACGAACAAATAAATCCATCAAAGAGATTTTAGACTTTTCTCCGGGTACGATCATTGAGCTTAATAAGTTAGCGGGGGAACCGGTTGATGTTTTGGTCAATGGTAAATTTGTTGCTAAGGGTGAAGTAGTTGTTATTGAGGAAAATTTTGGTATACGAATTGTAGAGATATCAAAATAAAGAGTAGGATACATAAAGAGCTGGAGGTGTAGGAATGTTATTGATGACGGCTAATTTTTCTGCACTGTCCAGCTTTTTTAAGTTGATCGGCCTGTTGATCTTATTGATCGTACTGTTGTTTGCCGCATCTTTTGTAAGTAAATGGTATGCCGGGGCGATGTCAGGTAAGAAATATGCAGGAAATATTAAGATTATTGAAACATATCCCATTGGTCAGGGAAAAATGATACAGATCATACAGGTTGGCAAAAAATATATCGCATTAGTGCAGACAAAAGATTCGGTTGTCTTTTTGACTGAGCTTACGCAAGAGGATCTTTTGATAAAGGAGCCGGTGCAAATGCCTAGGACAGAAGGTTTTTCTGAGATGTTTCAGGAAATGCTGAAACATAAAAAAAAGCCGGATAAACAGTGATCTGTTATATGAAGATTGAAGTGTGAAATGATAGCAATATGATAGAAAGGTACCAAAGGACAATTGAGACAGAATATAAGAAAAAGATTTTTTTTAAAGCACAGAACGATGCGCGCAATTACGATATTAGTCGTTTTTTTATGTGTATGGTTTGCAGCGTCTCCTTCGTATGCTTTGGCAACGTCTGATCGCGTTGACAGTACAACAAGAAATCAAATATCCGGGAATGCGGATGACGATGATAATACGTTAGATTTGAATATTACATCCAATGCCGGCAGCGTTACGTTGGAATCTACTTTACAGATTTTGATCCTTCTTACGATCTTGTCGCTTGCACCTTCCATTTTGATCATGTTGACGTCGTTTACGCGTATTATTGTTGTCTTTCATTTTTTGAGAACAGCAATTGGAACGCAGACAACGCCACCAAATCAGATATTGATCGGTTTGGCATTATTTATTACATTTGCGGTAATGAGTCCGGTGTTTAATGAAGTAAACACTAATGCGGTTCAGCCGTATATGGCTGGCAATCTGACACAGAAGAAGGCATTAGAAAAGGCTTCGGAACCTTTGAAAACATTTATGTTAAAGCAAACTAGAGAAAAGGATCTCAAACTATTTATGACGATCAATGACATTTCATCGGATGATATTGAGAGCTTTGATGATCTTTCTCTTATTACGGTCATACCGGCATTTATTATCAGTGAACTTCGAACAGCGTTTATTATTGGATTTTTATTGTATCTTCCGTTCATCGTTATTGATATGGTAGTGGCTTCGACACTGATGTCAATGGGTATGATGATGTTGCCACCGACGACAATATCCCTGCCTTTTAAGATACTATTGTTTATATTGGCAGATGGATGGAACCTATTGATCGGACAGTTAGTGCAGTCGTTCCATTAACCATCAGAGGAACGAGTAGAAAGGAGACTGTGCAATGAGTGAGAGTCTTGTGTTAGACATATCCCGTGAGACGATCTGGACAACGGTGGAATCAGCAGCTCCGCTGCTACTGATCTCGCTGATCATTGGATTGATCATTAGTATTTTTCAAACAGTTACTTCTATTCAGGAACAAACGCTGACTTTTGTGCCAAAGTTTTTAGCAATCATGCTGGTGTTGGTGCTGTGTGGCGGCTGGATCATGAATAATATGGTAGATCTATTTGAAGCATTGATGAAAAATATACCTCAATATATTAAGTGAGTGATCGGTGAAGAGGACATAAAAGAAGACGGTCAGGTTATGGATCGTTTATCTACAAATAACATCGAACAGATAAGGAGAGACGAACATTGAATTTTACGGTTGAATACTTAGAATATATTTTATTAGTATTTATTCGGGTGGCTTCCGTTGTTTTTGTTGCTCCTTTTTTTGGTTCCAGTGAAATCCCGCGACGTGTAAAAGTTGCTATCGCGTTTTTTCTATCGTTGACGGTGATGAACCAGGTTGATTACAAGGCTGTGGAATACGCAAATATATTAGAATATTCCGGATTAGTGCTTAAAGAAGCGATTACCGGTATTATTATTGGTCTGGGATCCAGATTGTGTCTCTATATCTTTAATTTTTCCGGTAATATGTTGGATATGGAAATTGGCTTCTCGATGGTTCAGGAAATGGACCCGACAACAAATGTAAATTCAACGATCACATCAAATTTTTATATGTATATATTTATGCTTTTGTTTTTAGTATCAGACATGCATTATTTTATTATTGATGCTATGATGGATTCTTATCAGCTTGTACCAATTGGAGGTGCAAAATTTTCGGTCGATCTGTATCATATCATGGTGACATTTATCACTAATTATTTTGTCATCGGTTTTCGAATTGTGCTTCCTATTTTTTGTTGTATGCTTGTCATCAATATTGTGCTTGGTATTTTGGCAAAGATTGCACCACAGATGAATATGTTTGTCGTGGGAATGCAACTTAAAGTGTTTGTGGGGCTTGTGTTGCTATTTCTGACGATGCAGTTGTTTGCCGGAGCAGCAGACTTCCTTTTTGATGAAATGCATACATTCACAAAATATTTTGTGCAGGCAATGGCAGCGTAGACGATAATAGTTGGCGTTGCTATTTTGCTGCAAATACGGTATAGTATAAAGAGGGTGTTTTTGCATCTTTATCAGAACAAAGCGATGGTATTGGAGAGGAAATGTATGGTTAGGCATGGCAGAATACGGTATGATCTGCAGCTTTTTGCCAAAGATGGCGAGGGCGGCGAGAAAACCGAAAGCGCAACTCCAAAAAAACTGGAAGATGCCCGCAAAAAAGGTCAAGTGGCGAAAAGCATGGATGCCATAACGGCTGTGTCGTTGCTGGTGTTTTTCTTTTTGTTAAAACTATTGATGGCATTTTTGGGCAGCCAATTTAAGGATGGTTTTTCGTTGTTTTTTGGGAAGATCAGCGATGTCACTAAGGATGAGTTTAATTTGCAGATGGCATGTGCTATATTGCAGCAACTGATCCAAAAGATCACGATCATCTGCCTTCCTTTTTTGCTGAGTACATTTATTGTTGCATTTGCCGTAAACATTGTACAGGTTAAATGGAAGGTTTCTTTTGAACCGATAAAGCCTAAGTTTGACAAATTTAATCCGGTTAATGGTGTGAAGCGTCTGTTTTCAAAAGACAAGATCATGGAATTGCTTAAATCCATTGCTAAGATTTGTGTCATAATTTATGTTGTTAAAAATTACCTGGAAGACAAATGGGCATTAGTGATGAATATGTATTCCTATACGTTGACTCAGGGTTTAGAGTTGTTGGGAGATATCATCATTAATATTGGATTGCGTATCAGTGCATTATTTGTTGTCATCGCGGTAGTGGATATCGTTTATCAGAAATGGAAATTTCAGGAAGATATGAAGATGACCAAGCAGGAAGTTAAGGATGAGTATAAGCAGTCCGAGGGAGATCCCAAGGTAAAAAGCCAACAGAAATCCCGTATGCAGCAGGCATCCAGGCAGCGTATGATGCAAGAACTTCCAAATGCAGATGTTGTCATTACGAATCCGACACATCTGGCTGTGGCGATACGTTATGACAAGGAGAAACACGAGGCACCGGTTGTGGTTGCCAAAGGTGCTGATTATTTGGCGGCGAAGATCAAGGAAACGGCATCAAATTATCAGATCGAGATCGTGGAGAATAAACCATTAGCGAGAATGCTATATCATAATGTTGAGATTGGAGCTGAGATTCCGCCCGAATTATACCAGATGGTGGCGGAAGTGTTGGCGTATGTATATAATCTGAAAGGGAAAACGGGATAACGTTTCTTTCAGAAGACGATTAAAGGAGATACATGATGAAACGGACTGATTTAATGCTGGGATTATATATCCTGGTACCTATCATCTTTTTGATTATACCAATACCTTTGTTTTTGCTGGATATTTTGATGATGCTAAATCTGGCAATTGCATTGTTTATATTGTTTAATGCGCTGTTTTCGACAGAGGCGTTGAATATGTCGAGCTTTCCGACATTGCTGCTGATGACAACGTTGTTTCGTATTTCATTGAATGTAGGATCGACGAGAAATATTCTGCTGAAAGGAGAGGCAGGTAACGTAGTTCAGGCGTTCGGCGAGTTTGTCGGTGGTGGAAATCTGATTGTTGGCGGTATTGTGTTTTTGATCTTGATCATTGTACAGTTTATCGTGATCAATAAAGGTTCTGAGCGTGTGTCGGAAGTAACAGCACGTTTTACGTTGGATGCCATGCCTGGTAAACAGATGGCGATCGATGCCGATTTAAATACGGGTGCAATCACAGATGAACAGGCCAAGGAACGCCGTCAAAAGATTCAGGACGAATCTACTTTTTTCGGAGCGATGGATGGTGCTTCGAAGTATGTAAAAGGTGATGCGACAGCGGGGTTGATAATCACAGTGATCAATTTTGTCGGCGGTCTTGCTATCGGTGTTATGTCGCAGGGATTAGAAATGACAGAGGCATTGCAGAAATATTCCATACTCACGATCGGAGACGGTTTGGTCAGTCAGATACCATCATTGGTTATTTCGTTGTCAACCGGTGTGCTGGTAACAAAAGTATCAAAGGAGTCGGATCTTGGAAATGTGTTGATCACACAGTTGTTTTCGACACCGAAGGTATTGTACATAGTCGGAGCGACGATGGCGTTACTTGGATTGACGCCGCTTCCAACATTAATCTGCTTTATTTATGCAATCTTGTTCATTGCTGCCGGTCGAGCTATCGAATCGGCGATGGAAGTACAAAATATTGAGACAGAGGTTGACGAGGAAGAAGAGACAGCAGAGGAGATCAGAAGACCGGAGAATGTAGTCTCTTTGCTGCAGGTAGATCCGATCGAATTGGAATTTGGTTACGGAATCATTCCTCTGGCGGATGTGAACCAAGGTGGTGACCTGTTGGATCGAGTTGTTATGATACGTCGTCAGGTCGCACTGGAACTGGGATGTGTTGTTCCGATGATCCGTCTGAGAGATAATATCCAACTTAATCCGAATCAGTATGTGATCAAGATCAAGGGCGTACCGATCAGTGAAGGCGAGATTTTATTTGATCACTACATGGCGATGAATCCGGGGTTTGTGGAAGAGGAGATCACAGGTATTCCAACATTCGAGCCGTCGTTCCATCTGCCGGCGATCTGGATCACGGAATCGCAGCGAGAACGTGCGGAATCTATGGGATATACGGTAGTTGATCCGCCATCGATCATTGCAACACATCTTACAGAAGTGATCCGCAGTCATTTAGATGAGTTGCTTACGAGACAGGATGTGCAGAATCTGATCAATAACATTCAGGAAGCAAATACAACGTTGATATCTGAACTCGTACCTAAAATGCTGAGTGTTGGTGAGATACAGAAGGTATTGCAGAACCTGCTTCGTGAAGGAATTTCAATTCGCGATCTGGTGACGATCTTTGAAACACTTGCCGATAATGCGACAAGCACTAGAGATACGGATGTTTTGACGGAATATGTCCGACAAAGTCTGAAACGGGCGATCTCGAATAAATACTTCCCGCCTAATGAGATGACCAGTGTTGTTACATTGGATCCCAAAATTGAGCAGGAAATTATGGGATCTATCAAACAGACAGAACAGGGTACTTATATTAATTTAGAGCCGGACAAGACGCAGACGATCCTAAAGTCGGTTGGAGAGGAAATGGAAAAAATGGAAGAATTGGGAAAAAATCCAATTATTGTTACATCGCCGATCGTTCGGCTTTATTTTAAGAAACTGACGGAAGAGCAATTTCAGGATTTGATCGTTGTATCTTATAATGAAATTGACAGCAATGTAGAATTACAATCAATAGGGATGGTGACAGTATAGTGGTTATCAAAAAGTATATAGCACAAACAGAAGACCTTGCTACACAGATGGCGCAAAATGAACTGGGGAAGGATGTTGTTATTATGAATGTCAAAAAAACAACGCCCAAGGGCTTGTTTAAGTTATTTCGCAAACCTCATGTAGAGCTTACGGCGGCAATTGACGATACAGCAGAGAATGCTGAAAAACCGGATTTTAGTAAACTGCAGGAGGCAATTCGAAGACGGTCAGAATATACGGCGCCGGATTCCAAAGCAGCTATGCAGGAAGCAAAACGGAAACAAATGCAGCAAAATGATCAAATTCTTCCGGATGAGCCGGACGAAAGGGTTAACGAGTCTGTGATCAATGAGCAGAAGATGATTGAACAAAAGTTGTCAAAACTGCAGAATCTTTTGGAAAAGCAGATGGGGACTGCGAAAGAGACGGAAACCAAGGAGAATGATAAAACAGATGACAAAATGGACGCTTATTTTCAGATGATCAAGAAAAAGATGCTTGAAAATGAGGTTCAGGAACAATATGTGGATCAGATCCTAAAAGAGGTAAAGAGCGGTTCCAGAAAAGAATGGACGTTAGATAATGTGTTAGCGGGGGTATATCAAAAGATCATATTAAAAATTGGTCAGCCGCATTTGATCGACGTTAAAACGACAAAGACCAAATACATTTTCTTTGTAGGTCCTACGGGTGTTGGTAAGACGACGACAATTGCAAAGATTGCTTCCACATTAAAACTCACAAAAAAAACCAGGGTTGCGCTGATCACAGCAGATACGTATCGCATTGCCGCAGTAGAGCAGCTAAAAACCTATGCCAATATTTTGGGTATACCATTAGAAGTTGTTTATTCGGCAGATGAAATGGATAAAACCATTGATGAACTAAAAGAGTTTGACCTTGTATTTGTTGACACGGCAGGACGTTCACATCAAAATGCAGAACAAGTGCAGGATATTAAAAAGATCTTAGATAAAGTGCCTGAAGAAGATAAAGAGGTTTATCTGGTACTAAGTGCAACTACAAAATACAAGGATTTGAAGAAAATATCAGAAGTGTATCGTAAGATTACAGAATATTATTTGATCTTTACGAAATTAGACGAAACGGATACCGTTGGCAATATTTTTAACATCCATATGTTGACCGGTGCACAGTTGTCTTATGCGACGTGGGGACAAAATGTGCCGGATGATATTGGAAAAATGGATGCACAAAAAATAACAAAACAGCTTTTAGGAGGGAATGGCTGATGGATCAAGCTGAGCGTTTACGCAACATTATAAAAAATCAAAATAGAAGACAGCATTTAGCCAAAGTCATTACTGTTACTAGTGGCAAGGGCGGCGTTGGAAAGTCTAATATATCTGTTAATCTGGCTATTACTCTCAGTAAAATGGGTAAGCGAGTAGTTATTTTAGATGCTGATTTTGGCCTTGCGAATATTGAGATCATGCTCGGAATCCGGCCGAAGTACAATCTGGCCGATATGATGTTTCATGGTAAGGGAGTTTGTGACATCATTGCGTCAGGTCCGGAAAATATTGGATTTATTTCAGGGGGATCCGGTATTCGGGAGATGACTAATTTATCGCGTGATCAGATACAAAATCTAGTTCGTTCTGTATATGAATTGGATCAGGTAGCTGATGTGATATTAATTGATACCGGTGCGGGTATTTCGGATTCTGTGATCGATCTGGTGCTATGTAGCAGTCAGGTGCTTCTCGTTGTGACACCGGAGCCTACGTCGATCACGGATGCCTATGCTCTTTTGAAAACTTTGCAGCGACAGGAAGAGTTCGAGGGCGGCAAAATGAAGATTCATATGATCAGCAATCGAACGCAGTCAGAAGATGAGGGCAGAGAATTATATCGAAAGTTGAGTGCGGTGTCTAGTAAATTTTTGCAGATGGAGATGGAATACCTTGGAAGCGTTCCACATGATTTCAAACTGCAAAATGCCGTAATGCGGCAGGAACCGGTTACGATTGCTTACCCGAATGCACCGGCAAGCAAAGCGATCAGTCGGATTGCCAGACAAATTATCAACCAACCGGCGAACACGCCTGGAGCATTTACAGCAAAAGGTTTATCTGGTCTTTTTGCACGTATGTTTCGGAATGGTCAGCGGTAAAAGGGGAATACGTCATGAAAAATATTTTAATTGTAGATGACTCTGCACTCATGAGAAGAGTACTCTCTGATATAATAGATGATAACAAGGAACTCAATGCAGCATATCTGGCAGAGGACGGTGTGGAGGCGCTGGAAGTTTTAGACTCTGGAGCAAAGGTTGATGCTATTGTTTTAGATATCAATATGCCTCGAATGGATGGCATTGCCTTTTTGAAAGTGTTGAATGAGAGACATCAACGTGAGAAGGTGTTAATTGTCAGCACATTAGCTCAGAAAGGCGGCGCGGAAACTATTCGTGCGTTGGAGCTCGGTGCTTTTGACTTTATCACAAAGCCAACAAGTCTTTCCGAAGCGAAGGGTCCTTTCTTTATCAATATGTTCATAAGGATGCTTTATGTGGCAACGGGATTATCTACGGCAGGATTGGATACCGGAGAGGAGCAGTCGGTTCCGAAACCGGAAACACAGAAACCTGTGTTTAAGAAATTGTTTCACATACAAAAAGCACCTGTCATGCAGAGAAAGCGTGGCGGCGTAGCAGGAGAGGTGAAAGCAGATCGTTCCAAGCATACCAAAGAACCGCTGGTGTCGGGTGCAAATAAGATCGTAGCACTTGCCTGTTCCACAGGGGGACCGAAAGCATTGCAACAGGTCATTCCGAAACTGCCGCCGAATCTCGATGCGTCAGTTGTCATTGTACAGCATATGCCGGAAGGATTTACCGGATCGCTTGCAAGACGATTGAATGAACTAAGTGAGATCACGGTCAAAGAAGCAGAGCATGGTGAACCGTTGCGGAAAGGAACTGTTTATGTTGCAAGGGGCGGTTTTCAGTTTCGCGTAATGGAGAAAAATAAGCATGAGCAGTATTTGTCCGTTACGATCGAGGAGGCCAGAAATGCATTAAAACCCTGTGCAGATATTATGTATGAGTCGTTGATGAACGTCTCCTGTGATGAGATAACCTGTGTGGTTTTGACCGGAATGGGCTCTGATGGGACAGACGGTATTTTACAATTGGAACAAGTCAAGCAGATTTATGTAATTGCGCAGGATGAAGAGAGCAGTACGGTGTATGGTATGCCACGAGCGATTGCCACAGCCGGAGCTGTTGACGAAGTTGTCGAGCTGCAGCAGATTGCAGAAACAATCATTAAACACGTGGGGGTGCAATGAAATGGATGTAAGCCAGTATTTAGAAATTTTTATCGATGAAACAAAAGAACATTTGCAAACGCTTAGCGATCAGTTGATGATCTTGGAGACGGAGCCGGATAACATGGAAACGATCAACGAGATCTTCCGTGCAGCGCATTCTTTGAAAGGAATGGCTGGAACAATGGGCTACAAGAGAATGCAGCGTTTGACGCATGATATGGAAAATGTATTTCAGGAGATCAGAAGCGGTAACATGAAAGTGCAGCCGGAATTGATTGATGTACTGTTCCGTGGACTGGACGCATTGGAAGGCTATTTGGCTAATATTTTGGAATCAGCCGATGAGGGTACGGAGGATAATGAAGAAATTATCAACACCTTAAATTCCATTGCGGATAAAGCCAAAGGTGGTACCGGAGAGGTGCCGGCCCCGACACCGACAGCAGCACCGAGTGATGATAAGTCGGCTGCAAGTGATGGGAATAAAGCGAAATACGAAAACATTCGTATTAGTGATTATGAGAAAGCAACATTTGAAAAAGCAAAAGAAGAAAATCTCAATATATTAGGAATTACGGTATACTTGCAGGATAGTTGTATATTGAAAGCGGCGAGAGCTTTTTTGGTATTCAAATGTTTGGAAGAGCTTGGCGAGGTTATGAAAGCCGAGCCGAACGTACAGGATATTGAGGATGAAAAGTTCGATTATGATTTCAGTTTGGTGTACTTTACAAAAGAGTCCGCCGAAAAAGTAAAAGCAGCAATCGAAAACGTATCGGAGATCAAAGAAGCGGTTGTTGGAACATTTAAGGTACAATTAGAAGGGGCTGAGGAAGCAGCACACGAGGAGTCGGCGCAGACCGAGGAAAAAGAATCAAAGCCAGTGACGAAAACCGAGGACAAACCAAAAACGCAGGCTGCAGCAGCGACACAGAAGAAACCGGAAAAGAAAGCAGCAGCTTCTAAGGCAAAACCGGCGATTGGTCGTACGGTGCGTGTGGATATTGAAAAACTGGATGTTTTGATGAATCTGGTGAGTGAGTTGATCATTGCAAAGAATGGATTAGTTTCCAGCAGTGCAACGAATGAACATAGAAACGATAATGGATTTAATGAGCAGATTGAATATTTAGAAAGTGTAACAACGAATCTGCATGAGTCTGTTATGAAGGTACGTATGGTGCCGATTGAAAGTGTTTTGAATCGTTTTCCACGTATGGTTCGAGATCTCAGCAAAAAGCTCGACAAAAAGATGGAACTTCATATGACGGGTGAGGAAACAGAGTTAGATCGTACCGTTATTGATGAGATCGGAGATCCATTGCAGCATTTGATCCGCAATGCAGCAGATCATGGCTTGGAATCGAATGAAGAGAGAATTGCACTTGGCAAACCGGAAGTTGGCAACATTTTCCTCGATGCGTATCAGGATGGCAATAATGTTATTATTGAGGTCCGCGATGATGGTGCCGGCATAAATGTAGATAAGGTACGACAAAAAGCATTAGATAGAGGAACGATCACAAGCGAACAGGCAGAGTTGATGTCTGACAAAGAGATTGTTGATTTATTGTTCCGTCCAAGTTTTTCAACCTCTGAAAAAATTACAGATATTTCCGGTCGAGGTGTTGGCCTTGATGTCGTTAAGACAAAGATTGAAGGTCTTGGTGGTAATATTGAATGTAAGAGTGCATTGGGTGAGGGAAGTAGTTTTATTATCCGTCTGCCACTTACACTGGCGATCATTCAGGCTCTTATGGTTGAGCTTGGCACAGAAAAATATGCAATTCCGCTTGGTAATATTGAAATGATTGAAGATATTCCGCTTGAGGATATCAAACATGTTCAGACGAAAGAAGTGATCAATTTGCGCGGAAATGTTATTCCGTTGATCCGTCTTGATAATCTTTTAGATGTTGAACCGGTAGAAAACGAGGAAGAGAGTCTGACGGTTGTTATTGTCCGCAAGGGCGATAAGCAGGCTGGTCTTGTCGTTGACAATTTGATCGGTCAGCAGGAGATTGTTATCAAGTCAATCGGTAATTACATTAATTGCAGCAAAATGATAGGTGGTGCAACCATTCTTGGTAATGGAGAGATTGCATTGATTCTTGAAGTAAATGCATTAGTATAGGGGGAGGTACATCATGGAAGAGATAGCAGATATTCAGAACTTAAACGTTGTGGGAGAGAGCAAGCAGTATATAGTGATCAAATTGGATGATGAATATTATGGCATAGATATCAGTTATGTGGATAATATTGTTCGAACTCAAAGGATCACACGTATACCAAAGGCGCAGAAGTATTTTAAGGGGGTGATCAACCTTCGTGGTGAGATCATTCCAGTGATGAGCTTGCGGTTGAAATTTGACCTGAAACCGGACGAATATACCAATGCGACACGTATCATTATTATTAAGTTAGAACCGCAGTCTGCTGTAGGCTTAATTGTGGATGAGGTAAAAGAGGTTTTGACTCTGAGTGAAAATGATATTGAGAAAAATACTGCGATTGATATGAACGATGCTAAAGCACAGTATTTGAGCGGTATTGGTAAAAATGGTGATAATTTAATATCTTTATTAAATATGTCTAGCGTAATTGTAGGCACAGCAGAAAAATAAACCAAGGGGCTGACAGAATCGAGGTGCGCATATGACGAACACAGAGGGCTTAGATAATATGAATTTTGATGTACTTACGGAAATTGGCAACATTGGTGCCGGCAATGCGGTCACTGCGTTGTCGCAAATGATCAATGCAAAAGTTGACATGTATGTTCCACAAGTAAAAATGTTGACATTCCAACAATTAGCTAATGTGATCGGTGGCGAAGAAACATTGGTTGCGGGAATCATGCTTTCCTTAGAGGGAGACATTGAAGGTTCTATGTTATTTATGCTTGGTTCGGAAGATGCACATCGTTTGGTGGAACAATTGCTTGGCATGAAGCCGCAAGCGGATGATACTTTTTCAGAAATGGAAATGTCAGCGTTGATGGAACTTGGTAATATTATTACCGGTGCTTACTTATCGGCGATTTCTAAAATGACAAATTTAACAATATCTCCGTCGGTTCCGTATTTATCTGTCGATATGGCGGGGGCAATTTTGAGTGTGCCCGCCATAGAGTTTGGAAAATTAGGTGATCAGGCACTTTTGATCGAGTCACGATTTCGAGACATGGATGTAGATATTAGTGGTTATTTTATTATGATTCCAACGCTGGATTCTTATGATTCTATCATGCGGGCATTAGGGATTAGTTGATAGAGATCAGCAGAGTAAGATTGTTGGAAAGGTATGGTTGCCACTATGGGAGAAATGATAAAAGTTGGAATGGCTGACTTAAATATATGTATAGCTCCGGATGCGTTGACAACGCTGGGACTGGGGTCTTGTGTTGGTGTGGCTTTGTACGATGCACAGATGCGGATTGCCGGGCTTGTACATATTATGCTTCCGGACAGCAGTAAAGTACGTCAAAATGAAAATAAGGCGAAATTTGCAGATACCGGCATTGAATTGCTGATCGAACGCATGAAAGAGAGAGGGGCTGCTGTTAATCGTCTAACAGCTAAAATTGCAGGAGGCGCGCAGATGTTTGCATTTAAGTCAGATAATGATATGCTGCGTGTTGGACAGCGGAACGTTGAAGCAGTTAAACAAAAGTTAGCACAATTAAATATTAAGATCCTGGCAGAGGATACCGGCTTGAATTACGGAAGAACAGTTGAGTTTTATCCGGCTAACGGTGATTTTGTAATTAAATCTGTTGGAAAACCGGTACAGACGATCTAGGGAAGGAGACTTTTTGGTGAAGGCAGAATTTATTCCAAAAGTGATCACATTACTGGCAGGTGCAGTAGTGTGTATTGTAGCTATTGTGAAACAGATGGATGTGACTTACAGCCTGGAAGTGCTGTTAGCGACATTGATCGTCTTTTATATTATTGGGATCATTGCACAAAAAATTATTTTGAAAGTGGAGCAGAGTAATCGCTTTATCCGAAGCAAACGTGATGAAGAATTGCGAGAGCAGGAAAAAGAGCAGCAAGAACAACAGGATGAGCAGAAACAAACAGGGGAACAGACTGATTCTGACCAGGAAGAACCATAAAATATTTTATAAACGGGAATGATGGTTAGTTGCAGGAGGGATGGAGTTACTCGATGGACGAGAAAAAAAGGATTGCCCTTTGGGAAGAATATGCCCGTACAAAGAGCAGCAAGATTCGCGAAAAACTAATTTTGGAATATGCCGGTTTGGTCAAGATTGTTGCCGGAAGACTGGGAATGTATTTGGGTTATACCGTAGAGTATGATGATTTGGTGGGATATGGTATCTTTGGTCTGATCGATGCGATCGACAAGTTTGAACTGTCCAAAGGTGTAAAATTCGAGACGTATGCCAGCCTTCGAATACGTGGTGCAATTATTGATCAGATCCGAAAGATGGATTGGATCCCGCGTACGATCCGTCAAAAACAAAAAAAGATAGAGACAGCCATGCAGGAGCTGGAGCGAGAGCTAGGATGAACACCTAACAGTGAGGAACTGGCGGAATATTTAGAGGTTACAGTAGAAGAAGTAGAACAGATGATCTCGCAGGCTAACTTATCCAGCTTGATTTCTTTGGATGAGTATTTAGAGCAGGGGAGTGATGTTCATACAGAACCTAGTGGACGCCCGAGGTTTGACCAGCCGGAACAGGTTGTAGATCGACAGGAAACAAAGCGTATTCTTGCAGAAGCGATTGATAAACTGACGGAAAAAGAGCAGAAAGTAATTGCGCTGTATTATTTTGAAGAGCTTACGCTCAAGGAGATCAGTAATGTGTTGGAGGTTTCGGAATCCAGAGTCTCACAATTACATACTAAAGCCTTAAAAAAGATGAAAGAACGCTTGGGAGACCAAATAGATCTGTTTGGAATAGGAAACATATAGACGAGGAGTACAGATCGGATTCATCCATTTGTAGCCCTCGTTTTTCATTGCAGCAATAAAGACGATGTATTAATGGTACTTGAATCTGTTTTTGTGGTACAATGCCAAAACACAGAACGTCGTGGGCTGAGGAAGGAGTGTGAATATGAAAAGAAATGCATATTTTCGACTAATACACAAAGCAGATGGCATTTTTTTGCAGAGTTTTGCATCACAAGAAGGTGGAAAAGAGCTTTCTGTAGACGACGTGACCTGGTATTTAGATCAGAAAAAATACGCAGAAAATGTCTCTTCGGTGGAAGTTCAGGACTTTGTGCAGCGTTCAGTTATAGGTCAGACACTTTTGAAAGTATCGGACAATTCTGAGGCGTTGCCAGAGAATGAAATGGTACGTATTACAATAGATCCGCATAGTTATCTGGCAAAGATCCGATTGTATCCGTCCTCTGACAAAGGATCACGTCTGACCGAAGAAAATGTGTTATCTCTGCTTGCACAGAATGATGTGCATCACGGCATTTTAATGCAAAACCTTACATTGCTTCTTAAGGCAGAACTATACTGTACGGATGTATTGATCGCAAAAGCAGTGCTTCCGGTGCAGGGAAAGCGCGCTAGTATCACATATCATTTTGATGTACAGAAAACGAACACTCCAACGATGAAGGAAGATGGTTCGGTAGATTTTCATAGGCTGGATATGATCGAGCGTGTTGAAAAGGGACAGCTTCTTGCAACGTTGACGCCGGAAACAGCACCGATTCCGGGAACGGACGTTCGCGGAAATGTGATACAACCTGCAAAATTAACGCCAGTTGTACTCAAGCATGGTAAAAACATACACTTATCAGAAGATCAGTTGGAAATGTATGCGGATTGTGCCGGAAATGTTACACTGGTGAATGATACCGTGTTTGTTTCCAATATCTATGAAGTTCCGGCAGATGTCGGGACATCCACCGGAGATATTGATTATGATGGCAGCGTTGAGGTGAGGGGTAATGTGTTGACCGGTTACACGGTAAAAGCAGCCGGAGATATTACGGTAAATGGTGCGGTTGAGGGAGCAACTTTAATCAGTGGTGGTAAAATTGTTATAAAGCGTGGAATGCAAGGCATGGAAAAAGGCGTTATGAGGGCCGGGGGAGATATCATTTCTAATTTTATTGAAAGTTCCAAGGTACATGCAAGTGGAAGAATTATCACCGATGCGATCATGCACAGTGATGTGGAGGCTGCAGATGAAATTATTGTCGATGGCAAGCGTGGATTGATCGTCGGCGGAAAGATCCATTCGGGATTCAAGATCACGATGAAGACAGCAGGATCTACCATGGGGACCCAGACGGAACTGGAGATTGGAATAGATCCCACGCTTTTAGAGCGCTATCGATGTATTGAAAGGGATATGGAAAAAATTTCTGCAGAACGTGATACACTGCTGCAAAATATTGATATTCTCAAAAAACGCCTGAAATCTAACGGCAAGCTCGATGAGGATAAATTAACATTGTTAAAATCATCGGCAAAGCGTGTTCAGGAGATTGGACCACTGATTGCGCAGATGTCGGAGGAATACGATGAGCTGGAGAAAGAAATTGAATCCACACAAAATGGTGGACGTATTGTTATATCTGAAGTTGCATATCCTGGTGTGAAAATGACCATTGCAAATGTGTCCAGTTTCATCCATAATGAAACTAAACATAGCGCATTTGTCCGCGATGGAGCAGAAATACGCATACGTGCGATCTGATCTATCCGTCAAGTTTGTTTTTGTGAACAACACACAATGAAAAGGGATACCTGTAGCTTATTGCCTGCAGCTGGAAAGGATGAGTGATCATTATGTCATTAACACTTGATTATGTTTCGATGCCACCGAAATCACAAGAAATATCACAAATACAAAATGCAGAACAGATTCGTTACGAACATGGTCAGCAGGAGATGGCGGCGCAGTTCCAACAGTCAGTTAAGAATCAGTCGGAGCAGACGATACGCAGGGCTAAGGCGGAAAATGAGCCGAATCGTTATGATGATGAAGAGCGTAAGCGTAGACAGAAGCATTCGGGCAAACAAAAGAATAATTCGTCCGACAACAAGAAAGAAACGAAAAAAGAACCGCATTTTGACATGCGCATTTGAGAAGAAAGGTAGAAAAAGTAAAATGATTTTTTTGGAAATAGTAATGATCGTGATTGGACTTGGTGCTATTATTTATAGCACAAAAATTACGGATGGTGCGGAGAGTTCAGATATTAAAAGTGTTGTTGATTGGCAGGATCAGATGGAGCAGCTCCGTCATAAAATAGAGCAGTTTAATGAAGAAATCACACGCAAACAGGAAGAGAAACTAGAGGATACATCGGAAAAAATGAATACGATCTCAAACGAAAAGATTATGGGGATCAGCGAATATTCAGATCAAGTGATTGATAAAATTGAGAAAAATCATGCAGAAGTTGTATTTTTGTATGATATGTTAAATGAGAAACAGGCAGAGATTCAAAAACTGATTCACGAAGCAGATTCCTCGAAAGTTCAGTTTCAGGATGAACTTGCAAAGTCTTATCAAAATGTGAAGGACATTGTGGATCCGGTAGTGGTAAGTGGAAAAGATGCAAAAAAGACCGGTAACGAACAGTCTGATAGTGATCTTTCAGAGGAAGATTATGATCTGCAAAAGCTGAGTGACAAAGAGAGACAGGCTTTTGACGAAGAATTTTCTATGCAGGAAGAAGAGAAAAAAGTTAATCATAATGAGGAGATACTCGCACTTCATGACAAGGGATATTCCATCTTAGAGATTTCTAAAATGTTAGAAATGGGACAGGGCGAGGTCAAATTTGTATTAGATATGTACGCATAGCATTGAGAGCGATCATGGAGGAAAAACAGATGAAACATAAAAAAACATTTTGGAGAGGTTTTGGATCCGGTGTCCTTTTCGCGGCAGTTATTTTGGGCATTTCGTGTTTGATCAGAACATCGGATGCGCAGGTGGTAGCTCGCGCAAAGAAACTTGGTATGGTCTATGAAACCTCTGATAGCAACGCATTGGCGTTAAAATCCAAAGATCAGGAGCAGAAAGCAACGAAAGAGCCGGAACAGACGGACGCTGCTGCAACGCAAAAGCCGGTGCAGAGCATAGAGCCGGCCGCTAGTGAAGATCCATCCAAAGTGCCAACGCCGGAACCATTGGGAGATTCAGGAAATGACACGCAAACCAAGAAAGCTTCAACTAAGAAATCTATTGACAATGATAAAACTATGCAGAATGAGAAAAAGAAGATGGAGAAAGAAGTCAAAAGTTCTGCTAAAAAGTTAAAGATCGTATCGGGTGATATGTCACAGACTGTTAGCAAAAAACTAGAGCGGCTTGGAATTATTGATGATGCCGAATCGTTTGATAATTACATGAATCGTAATGGATACAGTCAAAATATCACGGTGGGATCGTTTTCTATCTCGCCGGATGACACATATCGGGATATTGCAAAGAAGATTACTAAATAAATTTGCAGCAGACAGAAGATAAGATGTGTTCTCATGTATTATATAAATGCTATTGGATAACAGGAAGGTAGGATCAATATGAAATTTAGACCGTGTATAGATATTCACAATGGATCGGTTAAGCAGATTGTCGGCGGGACATTGAGTGACCGTGGAAATCTGGCAGAGGATAACTTTGTGTCTGAATACGATGCTGCCTTTTACGCCAATATGTATCGTGAAGATGGACTGACAGGGGGACACATTATTTTATTAAATAAAGCGGATAGTGAATATTATGAAGCAGATCTGGCACAGGCAAAAGAAGCATTGACAGCGTTTCCGAGGGGGCTGCAGATTGGCGGTGGTGTGAACTTACAAAATGCGGAGTCCTTTTTGGATATGCAGGCAAGTCATGTGATCGTTACGTCTTTTGTGTTTCGGGATGGCAGGATCGATTGGGATCATCTGAAACAATTAGTATCCCTGGTAGGACGAGAACATTTGGTGTTGGATCTTAGCTGCCGGTTTGTTCAAGATGACTATTATATTGTGACAGATCGTTGGCAGAAGGTTACAAAACAGCATTTTTCTGTCGAAACATTAGAAATGCTGTCGGAATATTGTGATGAATTTCTAGTGCATGCTGTTGATGTTGAAGGGAAAACTTCAGGAATTGAAAAGCAGGTGATCCAGCGAATGGGCCAATTTCAAGGGTGTCCAATGACGTATGCAGGTGGTATACACAGTCCGCAGGATTTACAGTATATTGCAAAAGCTGCGAATGAAACGGTGGATTATACTATCGGTAGCGCATTGGATCTGTTTGGAGGATCGATCGCCTATAAAAGCATTGTATCCGGTGAATTTACGGGTGCAATGTAACAATTTTGTAACAAATTTGTAAAACGACTTGCATTTTTCAGAAAACATGATATAATTGTTACATAAATGTTAAGAAATTGTATTAATTTCGCAACAAAATTTGCTGCTTTATAAGTGGCGGAATGGGGATTATTTATGTTTAAGAAATTTGCAATGTTTGTACTGATGATTGGAATGTTGTTCAGCTTCGGGCTCGTACAACAGACAACCGTTTCTGCTGACAGTGCAGTGACTGTTTCAGAAAATACAACAGAGAATAATACAGAGACAATGAGTGTGCCGGTCGTGTCCAGTGCTCCGGTTGCAACAAAGCAGCCTGTTGTTACGAAGACACCAGCAAGAACAAAGCAGGTAAAGAAAACAATCGCTAAGTCTAAGAAGACCAAAAAATCAAAAGTTAAGAAAAAACGAGCTAAGTACAAGAAATCAGACTTGAGACTTATGGCAAGTATTATTAACTGTGAAGCAGGCGGCGAAAGCTATCAGGGACAGGTTGCTGTTGGTATAGTTGTAATGAACCGCGTAAGATCTAAGCAGTTTCCAAATACCATTCGTAAAGTGATCTATCAGCGTGGACAGTTTTCACCGGTACGTAATGGTATGCTTCGCAAAAAATTAGCACAGTATGATGCCGGAAAGATTCGTTCCAGACAGTGGAAATCATGTATTAAGGCAGCGAAAACAGCTTTGAATGGTCAGACGATCGTCAAGATCAAAGGTAAGACACGTAGCATGAAAGGGGTTCGTTTCTTTAGTGTTGGACTTCCAAATGCAAAATTCCGCTTGGGTGGACATCGATTCAAATAAGAAGATGGATTAGGACAGCGTATGATGCAATACACTGTCCTTTTTAATTTTTAGAGGAAACTTTTCGATTCTTATAATCTAAAAAATACTCTGCGAGAATGCGATCAGCGCACAGAGGAAGATTACATAAGCTGAAGATAAGTCGGAGGTAGATATTATTTTACTTCTTGGAAAGAATGTGATATGATAGTAGGCAATGATAATATGGCTGTGTTAGCGAATGGTTAGATAAGCGGTGGTCATATGATAATTAAGGAGGAATGGATAAAAGTGAGTAACCCAGAGGATATCAAGGATGATCATGAAAAGGAAACAGTTGTTTCCCGTAATTTTATTGAAAATATAATTGATAAGGATTTAGAAGACGGCGTCTATAGCAAAATTGTGACGCGTTTTCCACCGGAGCCAAATGGTTATCTGCATATTGGACATGCGAAATCTATTATTTTGAATTCGGGTCTGGCAAAGGAATATGGCGGAGATTTTCATCTTCGTTTTGACGACACCAATCCGATGAAAGAGAAAGCAGAATTTGTTGAGTCGATCATGGAAGATGTTCGCTGGATCTGTGGTGATCTGGATAAGGAAATGGTCTTTTTTGCATCCGACTATTTTGATCAGATGTATGAATGCGCAGTAAAGCTGATCAAAAAGGGAAAAGCATTTGTGTGTGATCTTAATGCTGAGCAGATGCGTGAATATCGTGGTACACTCAAAGAGGCCGGAAAGAATAGCCCATATCGAGATCGTTCTATTGAAGAGAATTTGGATCTGTTTGAACGCATGCGCAATGGTGAGTTTGAGGATGGATCATGTGTACTTCGTGCCAAGATTGATATGTCCTCTCCGAACATGAATATGCGTGATCCGGTTATTTATCGTGTGGCAAGAATGCATCATCATAATGCCGGAGACAAGTGGTGTATTTATCCGATGTATGATTTCGCACATCCGATCGAAGATGCGATCGAGGGTGTTACACATTCGATCTGCACGTTGGAATTTGAAGATCATAGACCGTTGTATGACTGGGTAGTTCGTGAATTGGAGTTTGAGAACCCACCAAAGCAGATTGAGTTTGCAAAATTATATTTGACGAATGTTGTAACCGGTAAGCGTTACATTAAGAAGTTAGTAGAAGATGGTATTGTAGATGGATGGGATGATCCACGTCTCGTGTCGATCGCTGCGCTGCGCCGCCGTGGTTTTACACCGGAATCTATCCGTAATTTTATGGAGCTGTCTGGTGTATCAAAAGCACAGAGCTCCTCTGATTATGCCATGCTTGAGTATTGTATCCGGGAGGATCTCAAGATGAAACGTCCGCGTATGATGGCGGTTCTTGATCCGGTCAAGCTTGTTATTACAAATTATCCGGAAAATGAGATTGAATATCTGGACGTTGCAAACAATCAGGAAAATGAGGAAATGGGAACCCGTAAGGTGCCATTTGGACGCGAATTATATATTGATCGTGCTGATTTTATGATCGAACCGCCGAAAAAGTATTTCCGTTTGTATCCGGGCAATGAAGTTCGATTGATGAATGCATATTTTGTAACTTGTACCGATTATATTACAGATGATGACGGGAATGTGACAGAGATTCATTGTACGTATGATCCGGAGACTAAGAGCGGAAGCGGTTTTACGGGAAGAAAGGTAAAAGGAACCATTCAATGGGTATGTGCCGAGACAGCCGAGAGGGCAGAAGTTCGTTTATACGAAAATATTGTCGATGAGGAAAAGGGCGTGTACAATGAGGATGGAACCATAAATGTTAATCCAAACTCGTTGACAATACTTGAAAATTGCTATGTGGAGCCAGCGTTAGCAGAAGCAAAACCTATGGATAGTTTTCAGTTTGTGCGTCAGGGATATTTCTGTGTAGATTCCAAAGATTCTACGGAGGATCATCTCGTTTTTAACCGCATTGTATCGTTAAAGAGTTCATATCGTCCAAAATAAGGAGGCAAAAGCGACATGGGGTTATTTTCAGGTTTGGAAAAATTTGGCTTAGGTAAGCTGGAAAAAATGGATGTTTTCGAAGAAGAAAAGAAAAGAGATGCAGTCGAACATCCGAAACAGGATCAAAAGCCACAGATTCAAGAAGAAGATTTATTGTTTGATAAATCATTTACATGTCCGGTATGTGATGAGGAATTTCATTCAAAAATGGTGCGTACCGGTAAGGTAAAGTTATTGTCGGCGGACAGTGATCTGCGACCAAAATATCAGATGGTTGATTCGTTAAAATATGATGCATTAGTGTGTCCACACTGTGGCTATGCTGCATTAAGCAGATTCTTTAAGTTTATGCTTCCTGCACAGGCTAAGATGATTCGTGAAAACATCACGGCTAATTTTAAGGGAATCGACACATCGGCAAGTACATATTCTTACGATGACGCAATTATGAGACATCAGCTTGCACTTGCAAATGCTGTTGTCAAAAAGGCTAAGACAAGCGAAAAAGCATACACTTGTCTGAAAATGGCATGGCTTTACCGTGGCAAAGCAGAAAATCTTCCAAAAGATATTAAAGACTATCAGACACAGATCATAGAATTAAAAAAGCAGGAGCTAGAATTGCTCAAAAATGCTTGTGAAGGATTTAAATCTGCATACAGCAAGGAAACGTTTCCAATGTGCGGCATGGATGAGATCACGATGATGTATTTGATTGCAGATCTTTGTCGTAGAATTGGACATTTTGACGAATCAAAACGGTGGATTTCCAGTGTACTTACAAGCCGCGGCGCGAATGAGCGCATTAAGAACAAGGCGAGAGATCTTAAAGATATGGTTGAAAAGGATGTGGAACGCTTATCCAAAGTAAAACATTAAATTGTTTCATATTCGCAATGTTACATAAAAAAATGAGGACATCACGGAAAAACTGTGATGTCCTTTTTTTAGGGTATAGGAAAATGCTCGTAGCGCAGAGGGGTCACCTCAAAGCGCTGGCTTTGCTTTTTTATGCGTATATGTCGCAAATGATATGCAATGTTATCTGTCTGCTTGAAATAAAGCAGATTATTCTGCAATAATGGTATGATTTGTTTTTATAATACTTCTTGGTAGTGCATCTTTAGAATTTTTCCATGGTGCATTTTCGTTTCGATAATCAAATTTATCGGTAAACCACTCCAGATCATCTGTCACACGCTTCATATTATCCAAGTATAGGCGGTTGAGATCATCCAAAAAAGTATCTAATTTCCTACCGGACCATTTGGTGCAGGCTGCAGTGCGCAGATCTGCATAGTGCTTGGTACAAACACCCTTTCCCTGTTGAAAAACTGCCCGAAAATCTGAATCTTTATCATAACAGTAGAGTACAGTGTCAAGATAACGATCAAAGATTCGATGCATACGGTTACAGACATAGCAGGAATTTTCCAGCGTTTCTAAATACTCTGTCAGAGGATCGGTTTCTTTTTTTCCAAATAATCCTTTTTTAGGAGATGTTTGTGATTTTAGTAATGTTTCAATGCGATCATTTGTGCGTTTCATATGAGTATGAAGCATTAAAGCGAGCCCCAGACGATTCTGATATCCGTACATTTTTTGAATATGGTGGCTGCAAAATCCAGTTTCATTGGTTTCCATACGTACATCATCTTCCATATAGCTTGGTCCCATGACAAACTCAATGGATTCTTTTTCAAGATCTTCATATAATTTACAGACCGGGCATTCGCAGTCGGTGCGGAATGCATCTCCGACAGGAATCGTAAACAATTGTTCTTTCAAGTATTTTCCTCCATTCCTAACGCTGCGCTCTTTTACTGTGTCTGATCGTACGGCGTTATTTTCTTTTTCTTATATTTTACAGGAATTGCGGGAAAAAGAAAAGGGAAAGTAAGAAAATACAAAAAGTGAGAAAATAAGAGAATAAGAAAGAAAATAAAAGAATAATATGAAAATAGACAAAAATACAGAAACGCTCTATATTGCATATCCAAAGAAAATGAAATATATTATGCATATGGTTAGCACTCGAATATAGTGAGTGCTAGTAACAGGAAATTAAAAAGGAGGTTTTTAGAATGAAGTTAGCACCTTTAGGAGACAGAGTCGTATTAAAGCAGCTCGAAGCAGAGGAGACAACAAAATCAGGAATTGTATTACCGGGTAACGCACAGGAGAAACCACAGCAGGCGGAGATCATTGCAGTTGGACCTGGCGGAATTGTAGATGGTAAAGAGGTTGAGATGCAGGTTGCAGTTGGTGATAAAGTAATTTATTCCAAGTACGCCGGCACAGAAGTAAAATTAGACGGCGAAGAGTTTATTGTAGTTCGTCAGAATGATATTGTAGCAAAAGTAGTTGATTAAGGAGGAATCTAAAATGGCAAAAGAGATTAAATTTGGTGCAGATGCCAGAGCCGCATTGGAAGCGGGCGTAAATAAATTAGCAGATACTGTTAAAGTTACATTGGGACCAAAAGGAAGAAACGTTGTTCTAGACAAATCTTTTGGGACTCCATTGATCACAAACGATGGTGTTACGATCGCAAAAGATATTGAGTTAGAAGATGGTTTTGAAAATATGGGAGCACAGCTTGTAAAAGAGGTTGCTACTAAGACAAATGATGTTGCCGGAGATGGTACTACAACAGCTACCGTACTTGCACAGGCAATGATCAACGAAGGAATGAAGAACTTAGCAGCAGGTGCTAATCCGATCATTCTTCGTAAAGGAATGAAGCAGGCTTGTGATTGTGCAGTAGATGCGATCGCACAGATGAGTTCTAAAGTAACCGGTAAAGATCAGATTGCAAGAGTTGCAGCAATTTCTGCAGGAGATGATTCTGTTGGAGAGATGGTTGCAGATGCAATGGAAAAGGTTTCTAACGATGGAGTTATTACAATCGAAGAGTCTAAGACCATGAAGACAGAACTTGACCTCGTAGAAGGTATGCAATTTGATCGTGGTTATGTTTCAGCATATATGGCAACAGATATGGATAAGATGGAAGCAAATCTTGATAATCCATATATTTTGATCACAGATAAGAAGATCTCCAATATTCAGGAAATCTTGCCACTTTTGGAAGAGTCTATGCAGGCTGGTGCCAAATTATTGATCATTGCAGAGGATGTAGAGGGCGAGGCATTGACAACCTTAGTTCTGAACCGTCTGCGTGGTACATTAAATGTTGTTGCAGTTAAGGCTCCTGGTTATGGTGACCGCAGAAAAGCAATGCTTGAGGATATTGCTATTTTGACAGGTGGTACTGTGATTTCCGAGGAAGTTGGATTGGAATTAAAAGATACCACATTAGCACAGTGCGGTCGTGCAAAATCTGTAAAAGTTCAGAAAGAGAATACTGTTATCGTTGATGGTGAAGGCGATAAGGCAGCGATTGAGGCAAGAGTATCTCAGATCCGTGCACAGATTGAGGAGACAACATCTGATTTTGACCGTGAGAAATTGCAGGAGAGACTTGCAAAACTTGCCGGCGGTGTTGCAGTTGTTCGTGTTGGTGCAGCTACAGAAACAGAGATGCAGGAAGCAAAGCTTCGTATGGAAGATGCTTTAGCAGCAACAAAAGCAGCTGTTGAAGAAGGTATCATTTCCGGTGGTGGATCTGCATACATTCATGCATCTAAGAAGGTTGCAGCTATGGCAGCTAACTTGGAAGGAGATGAAAAGACCGGTGCCAACATTATCTTGAAAGCACTGGAAGCTCCGCTTACAACAATTGCATACAATGCAGGTTTGGAAGGTGCTGTTATTATCAACAAAGTACGTGAATCTGACGAAGGTGTTGGTTTCAACGCATTGACAGAAGAGTATGTTGACATGGTTAAGGCTGGTATCGTAGATCCTGCTAAAGTTACAAGAAGTGCATTACAGAACGCAACAAGTGTTGCATCTACCCTTCTTACAACAGAATCTGTAGTATCAACGATCAAAGAGGATGTTCCAGCAATGCCGGCAGGAGGAGCAGGCGGAATGGGTATGATGTAATCCGGATCCTTCAAAGTATATCGTTGTAGTATATAGAGCATAATTTATGTTCTGAATAGGCTGCTCTTTTGCAGATCCCAAAGGATTGCAAAAGAGCAGTTATTTTTTCAATATACAGAGAAATCAGGGGTATATTATTTTTTCAAGGGACACTCTTGAGAAAATAATGTAAATTTGTTACAATATTATTGTACCGAACGTAGAATGGAGATTGAGATATGGAACCATTATATTCAGAGACCTATTTAGAGGCCATGATGCCGAAGGAACGCAGACAGAAGCGTAACCTGATGATTGCAATATGTATCATTTTGCCTATTGTTGATCTATTGGTGTTGCATAGTGCGCTGCTTCTTTTTTTTGTTGTAGTAATTGATGCGGTAATGATCGTACTCCTGCCTAAGAAACAGACTGCGTATGAGTATGTGTTTGTAGACGGACAGATTGATTTTGATGCAATATATGGTGGTGAGCAGCGTGTCAATATACAGAAGATTGATTTAGAAAAGGTTGATATTGTGGCACCGGAACAGTCACATGCTTTAGATTCGTATCAGCAGATCCCGTTAAAGGACTGCTCTTCCGGATTTGACAAGGACAGGCATTATATAGCGGTATACCGTGGAGATGATGGAAACAGTGTACGGGTACGTTTCACGCCGGATGAAACACTTTTGAACAATATGAAAGCAAAAGCAAGAAGTAAAATCCAGAGTTGACAAACGTAATGGAATGGCGTATACTTTTCAAAATATTTTAAAGAATAAACATGCATAAGGAGGAAAACAAAAATGGGTACGATAATCGGTGATGGCGTAACCTTTGACGACGTATTATTAGTTCCACAGTATTCGGAGGTAATTCCGAATCAGGTATCATTGAAGACAAATTTGACCAAGAAGATTCAGTTGAACATTCCTATGATGAGTGCGGGAATGGATACGGTAACAGAGTATCGCATGGCAATTGCGATGGCAAGACAGGGTGGTATTGGAATTATTCACAAGAATATGTCTATTGAGGCACAGGCTGATGAGGTAGACAAAGTAAAACGTTCGGAGAATGGTGTTATCACAGATCCATTTTATTTATCTCCAGAGCATACATTGGAAGATGCTAACCGTTTAATGGCAAAATTTCGTATTTCCGGTGTGCCGATCACAGAGGGTAAGAAATTAGTTGGTATTATTACAAACCGCGATCTTAAGTTCGAGACAGATTATACGAAGAAGATCAGTGAAGTTATGACTTCAGAAGGTTTGATCACTGCAGAGCAGGGAATTACGTTAGAGGAAGCTAAGAAGATCCTGGGAGCTTCCCGCAAAGAAAAGCTTCCATTGGTAGATAAAGAGGGCAATCTGACAGGACTTATCACGATCAAGGATATAGAGAAGCAGATCAAATATCCGTTGGCAGCCAAAGACTCTCAGGGACGTCTTCTTTGTGGTGCTGCAGTTGGTATTACAGCAAACGTATTAGATCGTGTAGCTGCTTTGGTAGAAAAGCATGTTGACTGTATCGTGTTGGATTCTGCACATGGACATAGTGCAAACGTGCTTCGTTGTGTCAAGATGATCCGTGAAGCTTATCCGGATCTTCAGATCATTGCCGGTAATGTGGCAACGGCTGAGGGAACAGAAGCTTTGATCAAAGCCGGTGCTGACTGTGTTAAGATTGGAATAGGACCGGGATCTATTTGTACAACACGTATTGTAGCAGGTATTGGTGTACCACAGATGACAGCGATCATGAATGCTTATGAGGCAGCTAAAAAGTATGATGTGCCGATCATTGCAGATGGCGGTATCAAGTATTCCGGAGATATGACAAAGGCCTTGGCAGCCGGAGCGAGTGTCTGCATGATGGGAAGTATCTTTGCAGGATGTGACGAAAGCCCTGGAACATTCGAGCTGTTCCAAGGACGTAAATATAAAGTTTATCGTGGAATGGGATCTATTGCAGCAATGGAGAATGGTAGTAAAGACCGCTATTTCCAGACAGATGCTAAGAAGCTTGTTCCAGAAGGTGTAGAAGGACGTGTGGCATACAAAGGAACTGTGGAGGACACCGTATTCCAGTTGATCGGTGGTATCCGGTCCGGTATGGGTTACTGTGGAGCACAGGATATTCCTACATTGCAGGAAACATCTCAGTTTGTTAAGATTTCCGCTGCTTCTTTGAAAGAGAGTCATCCACATGACATTCACATTACAAAGGAAGCACCAAACTATAGCATTGAAGGAAATTAAGAAGTGAATGACCGATGAAGAAATGGACTGCAAGGCAAAAATTACAAATGAAGCGTCAGATTGCGCTGATCAGTGCTGTCACATTAGTTGTGTTGTTACTGCTTACAGGCAGTTTGACGGCCTACCAGTCGATTCGGGCAGAGCAATGGAGAAAGCAGGAAGAGAAAGAAAGACAGGCGTTGTTTGTCAAGGTTACCAAGCCGGAAATACGTCCTGCGCTTCTTACTCCTAATAAAAATTCCAGACCACAGACTAAGCTAAAAAAAGTCAATGGAATCGTTGTTCATTATACAGCGAATCCCGGTACTGATGCGATGGCAAACCGTAATTATTTCGAAAGTCGAAAGGACAAGCCGGATCAGACAAAATATAAAGTGAGCAGTCACTTTATCATTGGTTTGGATGGGACGATCGTACAGTGTATTCCGCTGGATGAGATTTCTTATGCATCAAATGATCGCAATAAAGATACGGTTTCTATTGAATGTTGTCATCCAAATAAATCCGGCAAGTTTTCTGCGGCTACACAGACCGCTTTGATCCAGTTGTGTGCCTGGCTATGCGGAAACTATGGGATGGATACGTCTGATATTATCAGGCATTATGATGTGACAGGAAAGATGTGCCCGAAATATTATGTGAAACATAAAGATGCATGGACCACCCTTAAAAAGAATATTTCTATAGAACTTTCGCGGTATTCAAAAAAGGAAACCGAGAAGTAACATATGAATGATATTGTATAAAACAGAGAATAATCACACGTTATTCTCTGTTTTTTTGTAATATTTATCAATAGATTTTTTTTGGTTATACGATATAATTATTAATAATATGGGATATAAAAATACGTATGTAAGCTGTTTGGAATGGAGGGAAAATGACCAGAACAGCGAAAATAATGGTTATAATGTTTTTTTGCCTGACCGGACTGCTTACGGTTGAGCAGAAAGCGGCATCTGCACAAAGCACATTGGAAAAGAATGTCATTTACGGTCAGGACAAGATAGGATCGTATCAAAATGAATTGGAACAATCCGTTGATCCATCTGTATCGGTTGTTGGTGTGAAAGTGCGATTAAAGCAATCGCTTGGTTATGATGTCATTACCTATGCTGCAGATACTTGGAACAAAACTGCAGATGGTACGTGGAAGTATATTGGAACAGAAGTGGACGGAGAGCAGGGACAGTTTGGTTCGATGATGCATTCTTATTCTTCGATTAATATATTGGGGTATACCTCTCCACGTTTTGGTATTATTACGGGTATGATGCGTAATTATATGTCTAAGAAATTGCCGGAAGAGTATTCGGTTGTTACACGTAAAATCGTACGAGGTACAGAAACTTCAAGGACGACGCAGTATTCTTTTCAAACACAAGAGCAGTTAGTAAAACAGAAGGATTCTCTGCTGCATGCTCTTCGAGGGAATGGAGAGGCGATTTCTGTATGCGAACATGTAGCAACAGGCACATCTTATGAATACACGATCTATCCGGCACAAACTATTGATGTTTCTCAAAAGAATATTGCTATCAATACGGGCAGTTGCAGCGTTGAGCAGGTTGGTACAGCATATTTTGATGGTTCTCATTATTATTTGTATAAACTGCCAAAACTGTGTGCACCAACAGGATATACGATGGATCTGGAAGGCTGGTATGACCAAAAGCAGGGGGGAACAAAATACGAAGAGGGTTCTTTGCTGCCTATGAATAAGACACTCTATGCCAGATACACGTTGACAAAAAATAAGTATTCCGTGATATGTATTGATAAGATACGGGATAGTAAGGGCATTGAGCTTGGGAGAACAGAATGGATGCAGGAATATGCCACGACAGCAGACGGTGCGTCCAGAGGAAGTGTGCCGTTACCGGATACATATTACGAAGGTGTACGTTATATTGGTGCAACGAGACAGTCAGTCGGTGCGGCACAGACAATTGTTTATCGTTTTTTTGATTATGCCGATTATGCAGTGACAGTTGTAGATGTTGTAAAATCAACGGCAGCAAAAGATGTTGTTTTAGGTTCGCATCAGATACAGTGTCCTTATCAGAAATTTATCTCCGGAGGAGAACTGGTGGGCGATAATACCGAAGAAGGAGCGTATTATTTGGGATATGTATATCGTTCGGATACCTCAGATCGTGTTTTGACAAAGGGAACGACGGTCTATCGGTATTTTAGTCCGATCACGTATGATGTGTTATTTGATGGTAATGGAGCGACAGAAGGAGAAATGGAACCGATGCAGGGATGCCGGTATGGTTTGACTTATACGTTGCCGTTGAATTCTTTCAAACGGAATATTAAAGTTCGTTTTGATCTGCAAGCAGAAGATGCTGTATTTGGAGACGATGAGATATCTATTGCATGTCCTTTTGAGGGGTGGTCAGACAAAGAAGATGGTTCTGTACTGTTTCAAAATGGAGCATCATTTTTAAATCTTTTGGATTGTTCCGGGACAAAACAATGGTATGCACATTGGGGCGAAGCTGCTTATACCGTGCAAAAGATGCCAAATCGCATGGGATATCAATTCGCAGGATGGTCTACAGATCCCAATGCGGTGCAGGGACAGTCTGCGTTTTCATTTTCTGAAGATGCAACATTGTATGCAATCTGGAAAGCAGATGTTGTAGAGTATCATGTTGAATATTACAAAGAAAAACTCGATGGACTTTTTGAAAAAGCAGCTTCGTATGCTTTTCATGGTTATACCGGTAAAGAGATTTCTGTTGAGAATGTAGAGCAATTATATCCCGGATACTATATTGATGCGACATCGTCGACATTATCCGGACGTATTAAAGGAGACGGAAGTCTTGTGCTGTCCGTATATTATCGTCGTAATTCCTATTCACTACAGTTTCATTTGGAAGGTGGAAGCCTGCCGGCAGAATACAGGGAATTGAAAGGGAAATATGAAGAGACGATCACAATTCCTAAGGAAACACCGAAGAAAGAGCGTTGCGAATTTTTAGGATGGACAGCAGATCGCGGTAGTACACAAATATACATCAAGGCAGGAGAAACGTATCATATACCAAATCATGATCAGATTTTGTATGCGGTATGGAAACCGGATAGTTATAAGGTTAAGTATATGTTGGACGATCATTCCAA
Organism: Jutongia sp. SJQ-6; assembly: GCF_054161275.1. The sequence goes on from NZ_CP195314.1 coordinate 455,172, forward strand.
TGAAGTTGTTATAGAAAAAGAATATGCATATGATGAAGAATTGGATATGCCGGAATGTACCAGTGACAAGAAAGGGTATCAGTTTGTTGGCTGGAAATTTATGGATAGAGAAGATGCAGGCTGTTACCAGGCGGGAGATCGATTAGAAAGCCTTTATCGGGTTAAAGATGAGGTGATCCGAATGTATGCTGTTTGGAGACCGGTACAAGGTAATATTATATTCGATGCCAATTTTGAGGAGGAAGAAGATGCAGTAAGCGGAACGATGAATCCCATTTTTTACCAATATGAAAGTGAATGCTTGATTCCAGACAATAAATATAAGTTGGCAGGTTATACGTTCGCGGGTTGGAGTATGAAGCGTGATGGAAGTGGCAAACGTTATCATACCGGAGATGACCTTAAGAATGTATTTGATACAGAAGGAGATCATACGTTATATGGAGTGTGGAAAACAGCAACCGATACACCGTTTCGGATTCGGGTATGTAAAACAAATGTTGCAGGCGACAAAGAAATCGAAGAAGTGCTTCATCTGCGGGGAGAGACTAATTGTTCGGTCAGACAGGCTTTGTTTGACTTTTATGAAATGGATTCACTGGAGAAAGTATTTCATGGATTTAAGGTGGTTGATAGTAATGCTCTTAATACAACAATCCGACGGGATGGTTCCACAGAGGTGACCATTCATCTCCAAAGAAAAACATATCGTGTTATTGTTATGTCTGAAACTGAGAAACCATATTATGAGAAAGAGTGTATTTATGAAGAGGAGATCACTCTTCCTACAGAACTGGAAGGTGTAGGAAATGTTGCCAGATATTCCAGTGAAAACGGTATGAATTATTCTGGAGATCTCCCTTTTTCTGTGATGGATGATATGACACTAGTTCCTCAACATAGTATATGTTATTGGTTAGATGGTCAGATTGAAGAACAATTTGTAACTCACGGCAAAGAAACAGAAGCGTTCACTCCGGAAGAAAAAGGATATTGCTTTGATGGCTGGTATACATCAAAAGAACTGGATGCGAGATTCTGTGATGCAGGAGAACGAATTTCTGTATCTGAAAATATGACGTTGTATGGAAAATGGACCACCAATAAAAAGAGTTATACGATCACATATGATTTTGGAGATTACGATGATGTTATTGCATTGGAAGAGTTGACGCCATGTTATACATATGGCGGGACAGTTCTGCTGCCGACAGCAGTGCAATTAGATATACCGGATCGTTATGAGTTTGTCGGATGGTACGAAAAGGGAGATGAGACACATAGAATAATCCGCCGTATAATCGGTTCTATGTACGGAGACAAAACATTTTGTCTATATTTACGTGAACGGACAGTTTTTCCAACGCCAACACTTCCATCAGCTTCTGAGATTCCGTCACCAAGTGTAGAGCCGATGGATCCTTCGACAACAGACGATCCGTCATCAAGTGATACACCGTTAGACCCATCTGTATCTGCTGCACCAATGCCAAGTAATGTTCCAAACAATTCAGCATCGAATCTGCCTCAGACACCGAATAAAACAATTATTCAGAATCCTCTTCAAGGGTCGGATAAGAAGTTAGGAAAGGCACAAAATGATACCTTTACCGTACGTAAGATCACGTATCGGGTTTTATCGGTGAAGAAGAAGACAGTAACGGTTACCGGAGCAGATAAATCTATATCGGTGTTGCGTATTCCGGCTAGTGTCACAAAGAATCGTGTGAAGTACCGTGTTGTGAAAGTCTCTTCCAAAGCTTTTTATAAACACAATAATCTTCAAAAAGTGATCATTGGTAAACATGTTACAGCTATCGGAAATAAAGCATTTGCATATAACCGAAAGCTAAAATTTGCCTCATTGGGCAGATCGGTGACGAAGATCGGTACAAAATCTTTTTATGGAAATAAAAAGTTAAAGAAACTGGTGATTTCCGGTAAAAAATTACGCACAGTTGGAACAAAAGCCTTTTCATCTGGCCAATCCGGAAAGATTATTGTTAAAGCGGTGAAAGGAAAACAGAAAAAATATTGTCGTTTATTGCGGAAAGCGGGCATGAAGAGTAAGATTCGAGTCTTGTGATCAAAGGCAAAAAGTAAGATTCGGTTTTAAGGATTAAAAGTGTTGCAGACTAAAATTTAAGTTTGATAAGCTGGATCGTTCTTGATACATGGAGTAGTATAGTGAGAAAATAGGAACGAAAAAATAGTAGTAAGAAAACTGCAACGAAAAACGGAGAAAAACCATCCACACCATTGATGGTTTTTCTCCGTAATATTTCTAAAAAGAATTATGCAATTTTATTTACTGCAATTGTTAAGCGAGAGATTTTTCTGGAAGCATTCTTCTGATGATAAACACCTTTGCTTGCAGCTTTATTAATCTCAGAAATTGCAGCCGTTAAAGCTGTTGTTGCTGCAGCCTTATCGTTAGCAGCGATTGCAGCATCTACCTTTTTGATAGCAGTCTTAACTTTGGAGCGGATTGCTTTGTTACGCTCAGCATTTCTGCGCTCAACTAATATTCTCTTCTTTGCTGATTTAATGTTAGCCATTTCTTTTACACCTCCCAATCGTGAAATCTTTGTGTTTCATCAAACCGGACACGGTCGGCTTTGAGTAAACATACTCATATATAATAAAGAATATAGCAAGGAATGTCAATACATAAATTTCAAAAAAGTGGAAAAATTAAGAATAACTCAAACTTCCGGTATGGAAAGTTTGAGTGAGAATAATTATAGCATTGTTGTGAGGAGGAATGGTGTTGGATAACAGGGTAATGGAGAAACATACGGATCTGGCGATTGAAGTTCGAGAAAGTTTTCCGGAAGATTCCGTGGAGATTGATGGGGTATGCTTGGAAAAGCATACTTTGGCTGGTGGAGAACTTTTGGTGACACGTGTCATTATTAAAGATCAGCATGGGGCAGAACAAATGGGAAAACCGGTTGGAGATTATTTTACGCTGGAGTTTCAATCCTTGGAAGCACAGGAGACGATCCAAAAAGAAATATATAAAATTTTAGATTGTCTGCTGCCGGTGAAAGATCATTTATCAGTGTTAGTGACCGGTTTAGGAAATCGTTTCGCAACTCCGGATGCACTCGGCCCTTATGTTGTAGAACACATTCAAGTAAATCGTCATCTGGAAACAGACCCTGCTGTTATGTTCAGTGCAGTGATTCCAGGGGTTATGGCACAGACCGGAATTGAGAGTGGTGAAATACTAGGTGGTATTATTAACACGGTCAAACCCGATGTGCTGCTTGTCGTTGATGCTCTGGCCACCAGCAGTGTGCGTAGATTATGCCATACGATACAGATTACGGACACCGGAATTTCGCCGGGAGCAGGTATTGGAAATCATCGTTTTCCGGTAAATCAGGAGACAATGGGAATACCTGTAATCGCAATTGGCGTACCTACGGTGGTTGATGCTAATACTATTGTTATTAACACAATGGAAGAATTTCTCCAAAAAGAAGGTCTGGCTGAGCAGGATATAGATACGTTTCTAAGGGATATTAGTAAACAGTCCATTCAAGATCTTTTTGTTACACCTAAAGATATTGAAATGCAGATCCGTGAGATTGGAAAGCTGATCGCCGGAGGGATTGATCAATTCCAGTCGGGGATGGAATAGTTTCTTATGTTGCATCATAAGCTAGGATAGAAACCCTTGGAAACTTGCATAGAAAAGAGGAAACATGGATCGGACGAGTTGGCAGACCATTAAATGCGGGATTAAACTTACCATACTTTTGTCGATTCTGCTTTGGAGCGGGATTTTGGTCGTTGGACTGCATAGACAGTATCAATTGCTTGCCAAAGCTAAGGATCAGGTGGAAAAGGATTTAGTTGGATTTGGCTTTTCCGGCAGTAAGATGGCCGAAAAACAGTCCGGTAGTTCGCTGCTTACAGGACAGACGGCGCTATTACACTATCTGCAGGATCAAAGGAATGGAGAGGATAATGCGGCAACAGTGGCAGCATGGAAACAGCAAAAAGCGGGGAAAAGCTCATTAGTTAAGATGAAAAATACGAAGACATCATCACAGAAAATATCTGCGTCCAAAGCCGGTGCCACAGGGAAAGTATTATATGTATTTAATAATAAAAGCAATGACATTACAAAGTATAACAGAGCAGTCTCACCGTCAAGGCAGACTGCCGTCAATAGTACATCAAAAGCACCAAAACGCAGGGAAGTACAAAAGAAAGAGTTGTTCACTGCTTATAAGGGAAACAAAACGTCAGAACAAAAAAAGGTTTCTAAACTATACCAAAATATGGACATGAAGTATCTGTTGAAGAATTTTTATATTATCGATTCTTCGACTTCCGTAGATAAGAAGATATTTCAACCAAAAACACTATTAAAGATGTCGATGCAAATAAAGAAAAAAAAGACACCACAAATATTGATCTATCATACGCATGCGGCATCGGAACGATTTGCAAATAGCCGTGCAAATAAAGATGAAGACAGCATTGTGGGCGTGGGGGAAGAGCTGGCACAGATATTAACGCGTAAATACGGATATCATGTGATTCATGATGAAACAAAATATGATATGGTGAAAGGAAGTATTGATCGCAATAAGGCGTATAATCAGTCTGGCGATGGAGTGAAGAGATTGCTTCAAAAATACCCGGATATACAGGTGATCATTGATCTTCACCGGGATGGTGTGGGCAATAAAGTGCACAGATTAACGTCTATTAGAGGAAAACGCACCGCACAGGTCATGTTTTTTAATGGATTGTCCCGTAATCAAAAGGGAAACATCGCATATTTACATAATGATAATCTACAGGCAAATCTAGCCTTTAGTCTTCAAATGAAGATTGCCTGTATGAAAACATACCCGGGTTTTGCAAAGCCGATCTATCTGAAAAATTATCGCTACAATCTACATATGAAGCAGCGATCTCTATTGATAGAGCTTGGTAATGAAAATAATACCGTGGAAGAAGCCAAAAATGCAATGACACCGTTAGCAGATGTGCTGCATCAGGTGCTTTCCGGAAAAAACAAATAACGGTTCCCATTTTTTGACAGAGAAAACGGTATTTTCACTAATTTATGGGTACAAAAGGAAATGGAAGCCGCTTTTTGCAATTTTGTTTGCGGGAAACAGGGTAACTGTGCTATACTTTATGCGCAAAAGAAAATACAGAAAGCACATGTTACAAAGCTTTACGGCAGAATGGAGATAATAATGGAGAGAACGAATCAATCACATATTAGAAATTTTTGTATCGTTGCGCATATCGATCATGGGAAAAGCACATTGGCAGACCGGATTATTGAGCGTACAGGACTTTTGACCAGCCGAGAGATGCAGGCTCAGGTGTTAGACAATATGGATCTGGAGCGGGAGCGTGGAATTACGATCAAGGCGCAGACGGTTCGCATTGTTTATAAGGCGAAAAATGGCGAGGAGTATATTTTTAACTTGATCGATACACCGGGACATGTAGATTTTAATTACGAAGTTTCACGTAGTCTTGCGGCATGCGAAGGTGCGATCTTAATCGTGGATGCAGCGCAGGGAATTGAGGCGCAGACGCTTGCTAACTGTTATTTGGCACTGGATCACGACCTCGAGATCATGCCGGTCATTAATAAAATTGATCTGCCGAGTGCAGAACCGGAGCGGGTAAAAGAAGAAATTGAAGATATTATTGGTTTGGATGCATCAGATGCACCATTGATCTCAGCAAAAATGGGAACGAATATCGATGAAGTGCTGGAGCAGATCATTTCAAAGATCCCTGCACCGAATGGTGATCCGGACGCTCCATTACAGGCTTTGATCTTTGACTCTATTTATGATGCATATAAAGGTGTTATTATTTTTTGCCGCATTTTTGATGGAACCGTTCGAAAAGGGCAGCAGATATTAATGATGGCAACAGGTGCCAAGGCAGAAGTGGTAGAAGTTGGTATTTTTGGTGCCGGTCAGTTTATCCCAACAGATGAATTGTCGGCGGGAATGGTTGGATACATTACAGCCAGTCTGAAAAATGTACAGGATACAAGAGTGGGCGATACGGTTACGCTTGCCAGTGACCCTTGCAAAGAGGCGCTTCCGGGATATAAAAAGGTTCAGCCAATGGTTTATTGCGGACTTTACCCATCCGATGGAGCGAAATACCCGGATCTTCGGGATGCTCTAGAGAAACTTCAGCTTAACGATGCTGCATTGCAATTTGAAGCAGAGACTTCCGTGGCATTGGGATTTGGATTCCGCTGTGGATTTTTAGGACTGTTACATTTGGAAATTGTACAGGAACGTTTGGAACGTGAATATAATCTGGACCTTGTGACGACAGCACCGGGTGTTATCTATCACGTATATAAAACCAATGGCGAGATGATCGAAGTGACCAATCCGTCTAATCTCCCGGATCCTTCTGAGATTGAACATATGGAGGAACCGGTTGTGACAGCAGAGATCATGGTTACGACAGAATATGTTGGAGCAATCATGAATCTTTGTCAGGAACGTCGAGGTGTTTATCTTGGAATGGAATATTTGGAGGAGACTCGTGCGGTCTTAAAATATGAGCTGCCGTTAAACGAGATAATTTATGATTTCTTTGACGCACTGAAATCCCGTTCCAGAGGCTATGCATCGTTAGATTATGAAATGAAGGGATATGTTCCGTCGAACCTAGTGAAGTTAGATATTTTGATCAATCGCGAGGAAATTGATGCGCTATCCTTTATTTTGCATGCAGATACGGCATATGAACGCGGCCGTAAAATGTGCGAAAAACTCAAAAAAGAGATTCCGAGACAGTTGTTTGAAATCCCAATTCAGGCGGCGATCGGCAGCAAGATCATTGCCAGAGAGACGGTAAAGGCGATGCGTAAGGACGTATTGGCAAAATGTTATGGTGGTGATATTTCCCGTAAGAGAAAGCTGTTAGAGAAACAGAAAGAGGGAAAGAAGAGAATGCGTCAGTTTGGCAATGTAGAAATTCCGCAGCAGGCATTTATGAGTGTTTTGAAATTGGATGAAGAATAAATTCGAACCGGCATATTTTGTTGTGTGTACTGTGAGAGCATAGGAGAACATTATGACAAAGAAAAAAGTAGCGATATATCTACATATACCGTTTTGTGTACAGAAATGCTACTATTGTGATTTTTTGTCGGCACCGGCAGAGGAACGGATCAAAACGCTATATGTAGAGGCGTTGCTTCGTGAATGCGAATACTGGAAAGAGCGGATATCTGATTATGAAGTAACGAGTTTGTTTGTGGGTGGAGGAACACCGACAAGCCTTTCTGTCGGGCAATTACAGACGCTGCAAAAGGCGGTTATGAGCTTGTATCAGCCGGATAAGACTCGCCATGTTGAATTTACGGTGGAGATGAATCCGGGAACAGTGGATGCAGACAAACTTAGTGTACTAAAGGAGATGGGAGTAAACCGGGTAAGTGTGGGCTTACAGTCTGCGGATGACGCAGAATTGCAGCGGCTAGGCAGGATACATTCGTTTGCAGATTTTTTGCGGACCGTAGATCTGCTGCACAAGGCTTCCTTAACAAATTTTAATGTTGATATCATGGCTGCGCTTCCGGGGCAGAATATAGCAAGTTACCGCAGGACACTGCAGGCGGTCACGGCCGTTTCTCCGGCACATATATCAGCATATAGTTTGATCTTGGAAAAGGGGACAGCCTTTTTTGCACAGGCTAAAAAAGGTCTTTTGGACTTGCCGGATGAAGATACCGAGCGCAAAATGGACGAAATAACGGAGGAATATCTGGCTGATTGCGGTTATCACAGATATGAAATCTCGAATTATGCGAAGAACGGCCAAGAATGTGTACACAACACAACCTATTGGCGTATGGGGGATTATTTAGGTTTAGGGCTTGGAGCATCGTCTTATTTTGAAGGGGCAAGATTTCAAAATGAAACAGAGTTGTCCGTCTATCTGCAGGAATTGCCGCAAGATCATTCCGGTTTACGACATGTTGTGACGAAAAAAGAGCAAATGGAAGAGTTTGTATTTTTGGGACTTCGAATGACTTCCGGAATTTCGTTGACAGAATACAATAAGTGGTTTAGCACTGATTTTCGGAAACAATACCAAACGGTTTTGCCGATGCTTTTGGAAAATAACCTATTGGCAGAAAATGAGAATCGTGATAGAATCTATCTGACAAAGCGGGGACGGGATGTCAGCAATGCAGTGCTGGCGGAGTTTTTGCTAGAGGAAGAATAACAGTTATGACTGAACGAGAAAGGCATGGTGTAGAAATGGCAAAAGTAGGAATTTTAATGGGTAGTGATTCAGATCTTGAGATTATGAGCAAAGCTGCAAAAATGTTGGAAGATTTCGGGATTGATTATGAGATGAATGTTATCTCAGCACATCGAGAGCCGGATGTTTTTGTAGAATATGCAAAAACTGCAAAAGATAGAGGCATTGATGTTATTATTGCAGGTGCTGGTGGAGCAGCGCATCTTCCGGGAATGTGTGCAGCGATCTTCCCACTTCCGGTTATCGGCGTTCCGATTCATACAAAATCACTCGGTGGAGTAGATTCTCTGTACTCTATTGTACAGATGCCTTCTGGAATACCGGTTGCAACGGTTGCTATCAATGGAGCAGCAAATGCAGCGATTTTGGCAGCAAAGATGTTATCAATCTCAGATACTGCGTTGCAGGATAAACTGGCTGCTTATAAAGAAGGCTTAAAGGATCAGGTGGTTGCCAAAGATGAAAAATTAAATAAACTTGGTTATGCAGCTTATTTGGAGCAGATGTAAGCGATGGAACCAATTGTGGTTGGCGGCTATCTGCTGCTTATGAACATAGTCGGATTATATGTGATGTATTCTGACAAGAGGCGAGCGATCAAGCATCGTTTCCGTATACCGGAACGCATGTTATTCATTGTGAGTCTGCTTGGAGGGAGTATCGGAACATGGGCAGGAATGTATTTGTTTCGCCACAAGACAAAACATTGGTATTTTGTTGTAGGAATGCCTTTGATCTTGTTGTGTCAGTGCGCGGGGGCAGTATATTATCTGTTCCTCTAATAGGATCTTGAAGTCTCTTGTCAAAAGGATGGCAAATAAGAAATTTTGCTTGTTTATCCGGATGGCAGGAGACTTTACTTTTTAGGAGCTACGTGCTAAAATATGCTCTGAATGAGTAGCACAGACAATCGCGGCTGCAAGTGCCGAAAGGCCGCAGGTGAGGAAAGTCCGGGCTTCATAGGGCAGGATGCCGGATAACGTCCGGTGGAGGCGACTCCCAGGCAAGTGCAACAGAAAATAACCGCCTTTATAGGTAAGGGTGAAACGGCGAGGTAAGAGCTCACCGCATTTTTGGTAACAAAAATGGCAGATGTAAACCCCATCCGAAGCAAGACCGAACAGGGATGATACGGCGGCCCGTCGTGTTCCGGGTAGGTTGCTTGAACCTGTTGGCAACAGCAGGTCTAGATAGATGATTGTCAAATACAGAACTCGGCTTATCGTGCTGCTCATTATTTCAAATAAGGTCGAACGGGGAAGATGCCTGTAAGCTGCAGGATTCGTGCTGCGGACTTTGAAGCGCAGACCATAATAGACAGATAAACGGAGGATATCATGCCACTTACACCAATGATGCAGAAATATATGGAAACCAAAGAAGAATACAAAGATTGTATTCTCTTTTATCGTTTAGGGGATTTTTACGAGATGTTTTTTGAAGATGCCAAGACCTGTTCGCAAGAATTAGATCTGACATTAACCGGCAAAAGCTGTGGCTTAGAGGAACGCGCTCCTATGTGTGGTGTTCCTTTTCATTCTGCAGATATTTATATTGACAAATTGGTGGGCAAGGGCTATAAAGTGGCGATTTGTGAACAGGTGGAGGATCCGAAGTTAGCCAAAGGTTTGGTCAAACGTGAGGTGATCCGCGTGGCAACGCCAGGAACGAATTTGAATACTAATACACTGGATGAGTCGAGAAATAATTATCTGATGTGTATTGTATATACGACCAATGCGTATGGTGTTTCGTATGTAGATGTTACAACCGGAGATTATTACGTAACAGAGTTTGATACAGAAAATAAACTGTTGGATGAGATTGGTAAGACGATGCCGTCGGAGATCATCTGCAACGATAGTTTTGTGGTATCCGGTATTGATCTTGAAGATCTGCGGGGGCGACTCGGAATAACCGTGTCAGCGATCGATCACTGGTATTTTGATGAGGACGGCTGCCGCAGAGCGCTGCAGGAACATTTTGGTGTCAGTACTTTAAGTGGATTGGGATTAGATGATTATTCAATTGGAATCGTTGCCGCAGGCGCAGTTATGCAGTATCTGACGGAGACGCAGAAAATTTCTTTGGATCATATTCGAACGATCAAACCATATGCAGCCAACCAGTTTATGTTACTGGACCGTGCCACCAGAAGAAACCTCGAACTTTGTGAAACAATGCGCGAGAAAGCGAAGCGCGGATCTTTGTTTTGGGTATTGGATAAGACGAAAACGGCTATGGGTGCACGTTTGTTAAGAAATTCGATCGAACAGCCATTGGTCGATCCGGAGGAGATTGACCGTCGGTTAGACATGGTAGAAGAATTAAATGAAAATATTATCAACCGCGAAGAATTGCGGGAGTATCTGGCACCAATCTATGATCTGGAGCGTTTGATCAGTAAGATAAGTTACCGTAGTGCAAATCCAAGAGATCTTGTTGCATTTCGGCAGTCGCTTTCCATGCTTCCGTCGATTAAATATATTTTAATGACGTTTGAGCATTCACACCTAAAACAGTACGGTGAGGAGTTGGACGATCTTAAAGATATCTGTAATCTGATACAGGCGGCTATAGAGGATGAACCTCCGCTTGCTATGCGGGAGGGAGGTATCATTCGTGAGGGTTACAACGAGGAAATTGATAAGTTACGGGCAGCTAAACGAGATGGCAAGGAGTGGCTCAGTGAACTGCAGGAGACAGAAAAAGAGCGCACAGGTATCAAAAACTTGCGGATCAAATTCAATAAAGTGTTTGGATATTATTTAGAGGTAACTAATTCTTATAAGGAGCTGGTTCCGGAGGAATGGACCAGAAAGCAGACGCTTGCTAATGCCGAGCGTTACACGATGCCCAAGTTAAAAGAACTGGAAGATATGATCTTAGGCGCAGAAGATAAATTAAATAATCTGGAATATGATGTATTTAATGAGGTGAGAGAACGTATTTATGCGGAAATCGGAAGAGTGCAGTTCGCTGCTAAGATTGTTGCGGCTGTCGATATGTTTACTTCATTAGCTCTTGTTGCAGAGCAAAATCAATATGTCCGTCCGGTGATCAGCCGCTCAGGGGCAATATCTATTAAGAATGGAAGACATCCGGTGGTGGAAAAAATGATTCCAAATGACATGTTTGTGGCCAATGATACGGAACTGGACGAGAAAAAGCACCGCATTGCCATAATTACCGGCCCGAACATGGCGGGTAAATCAACTTATATGCGGCAGACAGCGCTTATTGTTTTAATGGCACAGATTGGATCTTTCGTACCGGCAAGTTCTGCAGAAATAGGTGTAGTAGACCGTATATTTACCCGTGTCGGGGCTTCGGACGATCTGGCGAGTGGTCAGAGTACCTTTATGGTAGAGATGACAGAGGTAGCCAATATACTGCGTAATGCGACGAAAGAGAGTTTGATCATTTTGGATGAAATTGGCCGCGGAACAAGCACGTTTGACGGCTTAAGCATAGCGTGGGCAGTGATCGAACATATTGCCAATACCAAACTTCTCGGTGCTAAAACATTATTTGCAACGCATTATCATGAATTGACAGAATTAGAGGGAAAACTGGCGAGTGTAGATAATTATTGCATTGCCGTTAAGGAACAGGGAGAGGATATTGTATTCTTACGTAAAATTGTAAAAGGGGGCGCAGATCGCAGTTATGGTATTCAGGTAGCAAAACTTGCGGGGGTGCCGGAGACGGTGCTTCGCCGTGCCAGGGAACTGGTGAAGCAGTTGTCGGATAATGATATTACAGCAAAGGCAAAAGAGATCGAGGTAGAGACGGAGGAGCTGCCGGAGTATCCATATGGCGTGGAACAGCAGACAGCCCATAAACATAAACGCAAAAAGAAAGAAAACATGGAACAGATTTCTTTGTTTGATGCCTCTAATACTAATATCAAAATGGATGATATTATTTTGGAGCTGCATGATCTGGATCTGTCCGAGATAACGCCGATCGATGCGATGAACATATTGTATCGTATGCAAATGAAGTTGAAGGAAAGAATGTGAGGTACTTATGCCGAAAATTCATGTATTAGATCAAAATACGATCAATCAGATCGCTGCCGGGGAAGTGATAGAACGGCCGATGGCAGTGGTAAAAGAATTGGTTGAAAATGCGATTGATGCGCAGGCAAATGCGATTACGGTCGAGGTGAAGGATGGCGGAAAAGAGTTGATCCGTATCACTGATAATGGAACCGGAATTGCCAAAGAGGATATTGTGCTTGCCTTTACGCCGCATGCGACCAGTAAGATCAAGGGAGTTGAAGATCTTTTGGGAGTTTCCAGTCTGGGATTTCGCGGTGAAGCGTTGGCCAGCGTGGCAGCAGTCTCGCAGTTAGAGATGGTGACTAAGACAAAAGAAGCATTAATGGGAAATCGATATGTGATACAGGGTGGTGAAGAGAAAACGCTAGAAGCAGTTGGCTGTCCGGAAGGGACAACGTTTTTGATCCACAATTTATTTTATAATACGCCGGCCAGACTGAAATTTTTGAAATCATCGCCGACAGAGACCAGTTATATCAGCACGGTATTAGAGCGCCTTGCTTTGTCTCATCCGGAAGTGGCGTTTCGTTTTATTGCACAGAATCAGACCAAACTCAGCACGCCGGGTAATGGCAAATTAAAAGATGTGATCTACCATATTTATGGGCGGGATATCGCATCAAATCTCTTGGAAGTGCATAGGGAAGAAGTGTTTTGTGAAGTTGAAGGATTCCTTGGCAAGCCTGTTATTTCCAGAGGAAACCGTAATTATATGAATTACTTTATCAATGGACGATTTATTCAGAGCAAAGTGATACATCGCGCGATTGAGGAGGCGTATGCACCGTATTCAATGCAGCATCGCTATCCATTTACAGCTCTGCATTTTACAATAGATCCGGCTTATATTGATGTGAATGTGCATCCGCAGAAGATGGAGATTCGTTTTACCAGAGAAAAAGAAATTTTTCAGAGCGTGTTTCATGCAGTTTCAGAGGGGCTTAAGCAAAGGGAATTTATTCCGGAGGTTTCCTTAGTTACTGAAAAAAGTAAAGTATCAAATAGCGAACGTGGCGCAGAATTTTTTGAAAAAAAACGCAGGCAGGAAGAAAAAGTGCAGGTTGGCGTAATTGCTTCCGACGAACGGGGATCCAAACAAAACGCAATAGGTGCGGATCTGGCAGAAAGAGAAAAGAAAGAAGCGGAACAGTTAGGAATCATGCATGCTCAAAAAATTGTGAGCGAACCGATATCGCAGCAATCTGTTGAAAAATCCGAGAGTGTGCCGAATCTTCAGGCGGTTCTTCGTGAGGAAGCACCGGTCTATTCTGCGGAGCAACGATCCAAAGACGCTCCACAGGTCTCTGTGACAGCAACGGAATCTGAAAAACAGACCGACGAAAAGCCACAGGCCCCTGCGGTGGAAGCGGCGGCAACGATCGAAAATGTCAAGCAGGCAAGCATGTTTGAAGAGCAGGGAGCATTAGAAGATCAAGCACTGCGGGAACTTCGCATTGTTGGACAGGTATTTCAGACCTACTGGATATTACAGTATGAAGATGCGATGTATTTAGTAGATCAGCATGCGGCGCATGAAAAAGTGTTGTACGAACGCTTTATGAAACAACTCCAAGAGAAACAGCCGATGATCCAAATGGTGCAGCCACCGATGATCTTAAGCTTGTCGATGCAGGAAGAGCAGGCATTAAAGGAGCATCAGGAATTGTTCCGTGAGCTTGGTTTTGAAATCGAATCTTTTGGTGGAAGAGAGTATGCAATCAGCGGTATACCGGCACATTTGCCATCAATAGAAGTTCAGGCATTGTTTGTAGAAGCTTTGGCGCTTTGTGGAAGGCAGCGTGGTGTCGATACCCCGGAAATCCTGCTTGACAAAATAGCATCCATGTCCTGCAAGGCGGCTGTAAAAGGAAATAACGAACTGGATTTTAGGCAGGCAGAAGAGCTGATGAGAGAGCTAATGTCTTTGGATAATCCATATCATTGTCCGCATGGCAGACCGACGATGATACGAATGACCAAAAGAGAACTCGAAAAGAAGTTTAAACGAATCGTCTGATCTTTTGATCTGACAAGTTGGAGGAAAAAGAATGACAGCGAAGGACAACACAGGCACAAAAAGACCGCTTATTATATTGACAGGACCGACCGCGGTTGGCAAAACAGCATTATCGATCGGTCTTGCCAAAGCAATACAGGGTGAAATTATATCTGCAGATTCGATGCAGGTTTATCGCGGAATGGATATTGGCACGGCGAAGATCACAAAGGAACAGATGGATGGAGTACCGCACCATTTGATCGACATTATGGATCCCTCAGACAGCTTTCATGTGATGGCATTTCAACAGAAATGCAAAGAGGCAATGGAAGATATTTATGCCAGACATAAGATCCCGATATTAGTGGGTGGTACCGGATTTTATATTCAATCTGTATTGTATGATATATCTTTTACGGAAACAGATACGGACATAGAGTATCGTCAAGAACTGCAAAAGATTGCAGAAGAACAGGGGGGTTATGTGCTGCATGCCAGATTGGCCAAAATCGATCCGGAGGCCGCGGACGAGATTCATCCTAACAACGTGAAACGTGTGATACGTGCGCTGGAATTTAATCATCAGACGGGGGAAAAGATATCAATACATAATGAACAGGAGCGGCAAAGAAAATCACCGTATCAGTTTCGATATTACGTACTCAGTCTGCCACGGGAAATCTTATATGATCGTATCAATCGCAGAGTTGATGTGATGCGGCGGGACGGTTTAGTGGACGAAGTGAAAGGATTATTGCAGCAAGGGATCACTCCGAATATGGTTTCGATGCAGGGACTTGGTTATAAAGAAATTATTGATGCACTGCAGGGGAGCTGTTCTTTTGAGGAAGCATTTGAACGGATCAAGCGTGAAACCAGACATTTTGCAAAGCGTCAGTTTACCTGGTTTCGGCGTGAACGGGATGTAACTTGGATTGATAAAGAAACGTATGAAAATGAAGATGCTATTTTGCAATATATGATAGAGGATCTGAAGAACGCTCATATTTTGCCGGCAGATCAGTAACAGCGTTTTAATATTCGAATTAAATATATAGGCTTAAGAAAGGAACATGCAATTACAATGGATACAATGAATTTACTGAAAAAAAGTTATATGGACGCGGGGATTTCTCCAGAGGTCTATGATTACTGTCACGGGATCAGCAGCAGAATGAAAGATCGTTTTGCGCAGATCGATCAAGTGGCGGAACTAAATCAGATCAAGGTGCTTCGAGCAATGCAGAAAAACAGAGTGAGTGCTGCCTGCTTTGAGTCATCAACAGGGTATGGTTATGATGATCTTGGCCGTGAGACCTTAGAAGCAGTTTATGCAGATGTTTTTCGGGCAGAATCTGCATTGGTACGTCCACAGCTTACTTGTGGAACACATGCGCTTACGGTGGCATTGTCGGCAATGCTTCGTCCGGGCGATGAACTTCTTTCACCGGTGGGCAGACCCTATGATACATTGGAGGGCGTGATCGGGACCAGAGAAGTGAATCCACCGGGATCTCTCAAAGAATTTGGTATATCCTATCGACAGGTAGATCTGCTGCCGGATGGAAGCTTTGATTTTGAAAGGATCAAGGCAGCGTTACGGGATAATACAAAGTTAGTCACTATTCAGCGTTCCAAGGGATATGATCCGAGACCGACACTTTCTGTGGAACGCATTGGCGAATTGATCGCATTTATTAAATCCATTAAACCGGATGTTATCTGTATGGTTGACAACTGCTATGGAGAATTCGTCGAAACGATAGAACCAACTGAGGTCGGTGCTGATCTCTGTGTAGGATCTCTGATCAAGAATCCTGGTGGCGGACTGGCTCCGATCGGCGGATATATTGTCGGTAAAGAAAAGTTAGTGGATCTTTGTGCGTATCGGTTGACTGCACCGGGACTTGGCAAAGAGGTCGGTGCGACGTTGGGGGTAAATCAAGCATTTTTTCAAGGATTTTTCTTGGCACCAACGGTAACGGCAGGCGCATTAAAAGGCGCGATTTTTGCGGCAAATGTATATGAAGGATTAGGTTTCCCGGTTGTCCCGGATGGCACAGAGAGCCGTCATGATATCATTCAAGCGGTTACACTTGGATCTCCGGAAGCAGTTATTGCTTTTTGCAAAGGGATACAAGCCGGCTCTCCGGTTGACAGCCATGTGGCACCGGAGCCGTATGCTATGCCCGGCTATCATAGTGATGTTATTATGGCGGCAGGTGCATTTGTACAGGGTTCTTCGATCGAGCTTAGCGCAGATGGGCCGATCGAACCGCCGTATGCGGTCTATTTCCAAGGGGGGCTTACATGGTATCATGCTCGTTTTGGCATTACAATGTCTTTACAGTACCTTGTACAGGAAAACCTTGTGAAATTACCATAAAAGACAGGTTTAGTTCTGATCCTGCATAGGATTTGGCGTCGAAAATTCACGAAAAAGTCATTTCTTTTTTGAGGTATGCTTCTATACAAAGAAAATAATTTATGCTAAGATGAAGAGTGTGCAAAGGAGAGCCTTCTGACAACAGGAGGTACTATGGGAAAAACAATACAAACCATGAAAGAATTGCCGGCTTCGGAACGACCATACGAAAAATGTGTTATGTATGGTCCACAAGTGTTGTCGGATGCGGAACTATTGGCAGTCATTATTCGAACCGGCTGTGGTGGAATGAGGTCTACGGAATTGGCCCAGAAAGTGTTGCAGCATATTCCTGGAAAAAGGATTGGCGGACTATTTCAGATGTCGCAGGAACAACTGCAGGAATTGGAAGGAATCGGGAGAGTCAAAGCGATACAGCTGCGTTGCCTGACTGAGATCACAAAACGCATGATGAGATCGTTAGACGGCGAAGAAATCCTGCTTTGTGATAATCCTGCCATAGTAGCAAGAGCATATTTATCGATGCGTTTTTTGGAGACGGAGCAGGTTCGGCTTTTGATCTTAGATGGGAAAAATGCGGTGCAGGATGATTTGGAATTATCCAATGGGTCATTTAACGCATCACTAGCAGCTCCACGTGAGATCTTTTACAATGCGCTAAAGCACAAGGCGGTCAGTATTTTACTGTTACATAATCATCCGTCTGGAGATCCGACACCGAGCAAAGACGATATTATTTTGACAAAACGAATCATAGAAACGGGAAATCTGATTGGTATCCCGCTGGTTGATCATATTATCATAGGGGACAACCGCTATGTTAGTTTCCGCGAGAGCGGATATATGGACAAACCCGTTTAAGGGATGGGAAGGAGAGAATTTCCATGGCACAAAAGACATATGGTATTGATTTTGGAACCGGTACCATCAAAATCTATAAAAAAGGAAATGGCATTGTAATATTAGAACGCAATGTAGTCTCTACTGTTGGCAAAGAGAATAAGCCAATCGCCATTGGCGAAACAGCTTATGAAATGTATGAAAAAGAACCGCCAAGCATTCATGTTTCTTTTCCACTGCAGCATGGCGTGATCGCACATATGCAGGATATGATCGCCTTGTGGAATTACATGAACTATTCTTTGTCCGGTAAAAAGAAGATCAAAGGCTGTGAGTATTATCTGGCAGTTCCGGCTGATATCACGGAAGTTGAGAAACAGGCATATTCCCAGATCATTTCCCGCGGTGAAACGAAACCAAAGAAAGTTTTTTTAGTAGATAAACCGGTTGCTAATGCATTTGGACTTGGTTTGGATGTAGAGAAGCTGCGTGGGGCAATGATCATCGATGTAGGTGCTGACACAACAGAAATTTCGGTACTTTCTCTAGGTGGAATTGTAGTCAGTAAGCTTTTGCCGTCCGGTGGAAATGAATTGGATATGCTTATTCGAAGTTATGTGCGCAAGGAATACAACTTTTTGATCGGCTGTAAGACTGCAGAGCAAGCCAAAAAAGAGCTGATCGCCGCGACAACACTGGATCGCTCCATGAAGTTGGTAGGCAGAGATGTTGTGAAGGGACTTCCTGGTGAGATTACGCTTACGAGTGCAGAGGTTGCACCACTTGCAACTACGTTTTTTGAGACGATCATAACGCAGGCGCGTTCCATTATGGAACATACACCTCCGGAAATATCCATGGACATAAAGGAACGTGGCATTTATTTGACAGGAGGCTCCTCTGAGATTCATGGATTGGCGGCAATGCTTCAGACAAAAACCGGAGTGGCTGTCAATATCTCGGACAAACCGCAGGAAACGGCAGTGTCCGGTTTGGGGTATTTTGCAGAGCATAGCAAACAGGCAGCAAAATATGTAACGCTTATGAAATAAGAATGCAGTTTGAGGAAGGATCAGAAAATGCGTAAAAAAACGAAAATTACCATTGACCCTAAATATATATTAGCAGTGATCGCAGTGGTCAGTATTTTGATGATTGTTGTTTCATTTCGTTTCAATGACAAAATGGCACCGGTACAGTCAGCAGTTGGCGGTGTGATCACACCGATGCAGAGGGGTATTAATACGATAGGACGTAAGATTGCTAAACAGACAAAGCATATTACCACAATGAATAAACTGTTGAAACAAAATGATGCTTTGCAAAAAAAATTAGATGAAATGTCAGCAGAAAACCGCTTGCTGCAACAGGATAAGTATGAGTTGGAAGATTTCCGTAAGCTGTACAAGTTAGACGAGCAGTATGCAAGTTATCCGAAAGTAGCTGCAAGAGTTATCAGTAGTGATCCTGATAATTGGTACAACACTTTTATTATTGATAAAGGATCGGAAGATGGACTGGCCGTTAATATGAATGTAATGGCAGGAGACGGACTGGTTGGGATCATTACAGATGTTAAAAAGTCGTATTCTACTGTTCGTTCGATCATTGATGATGACAGTAACGTATATGGTACCTTTTTAAAAACATCAGATAGCTGCATTGTAAGCGGAAATCTGCAGTTAATGAATGATGGTGTGATAGAGGTTAGTAGTATATCCGGCAATGCTAAGATCGAAGATGGTTATGAAGTTGTCACATCTCAGATCAGTGATAAATATCTTTCAGGAATCCTGATCGGATACGTGCATGATCTGAAAAAAGATGTATCCAATTTGACACAGACGGCATATCTGACGCCTGCAGCAGATTTTCGCAAATTGGATATGGTGCTGGTTATTACAAAAGTGAAAAATTCAGACGAATTAAAGGAGATGTTGAATTGAGGCGTTACATAACAATATTTGTGCTGCTTATCATAAATTTCTTGCTGCAAACAACCGTTTTTCGTTATATAGAGATCGCACATATGGTGCCAAATCTGATCTTGGTAGTGACTGTTGCTGCAGGATTATTATATGGACGAAAGTGCGGTATATTCGCCGGAGTGATCAGCGGATTGCTTACTGATGCCTTATACGGCAGTGTGATCGGTATCGGAATATTGATCTATTCTGTTGTTGGATATTTGTGTGGTGCTGCCAGCAAATTGTACTTTGAGGAGGATCTGACTGTACCTATTGTTGCCATTGCCGGCAGCGATGTCATATACGGTGTGTTATATTATGCCTGTAATTTTATGTTACGCGGCAGATTAAACATACTTTTCTATGTGAAAAGTGTGATATTGCCGGAGATGATCTATACGGTCATTTTAGGTGCGGTGTTATTCCGCATTATTCATAAGCTGGATGCCAAGATCAATCCGCCGGTAGAAGTATTGTTGAAACCAAAGAAGCCTTTTGAGGGATAGAAAGAGAGGTAGCATCATGTTAGATACCATAAAACGATATTTAAAGGTGTTTTTTTCAGTGCGCCTGCTGCCTGTTTTAGTGGTATACATATTATTGTTTGCCTTGTTGATCAATCGCATGTTTCAGCTTCAGATTGTGAAAGGGGATGAATATGAGAAGGAATCCCAGCAACAGGCAACAAAAACACGCGAGATTAAAGCAACACGTGGAAATATCTATGATTGTAATGGAAAGTTATTGGCCTATAATGCACTATCGCATAACGTGATCTTTGAGGAAAATGATAAGACCAAAGGTCTGTCGTCCAAAGATAAAAATGCAATGATCTACCGTTTGATCCAATTAATTGAGAAAAATGATGGTACATTATCCGTAGAATTTTATATTCATAAAAACAAGAAAGGCAACTTAGAATACACATTATCCGGAAACGCTTTGCTTCGTTTCAAAAAAGAAATCTTTTCCGCTAAAAGGGTGGAAGAGCTTACACAGGAGCAGCGTGATATGTCTGCCAGGGAGTTATTTGAGTATCTTCGTTATGATGAGGGATCGAACAGCCCAAAGTTTTTGATCGATAAAAAATATGATGAAGATACTGCATTAAAAATTATGGCTGTACGATATGCAATGTTTATGAATCGCTATAAAATGTATGAAACGATCACATTGGCAAACGATGTCGATGATGTTACTGTTGCAGCGATCAAAGAAAACAGTGCTGATCTTCCCGGCGTAAATATTTCAGATGATACAACACGTGTATACAAAGATAGCAAATATTTTGCACATATATTAGGCTATACCGGAGCTGTGACAACGGAGCGACTGGAGGAATTAAAGCAGAAAGACCCAAATACAGATTATACGACATCTGATCAGATTGGTATCTCCGGTCTTGAGAGTAGTTGTGAAAATTATCTCAAGGGCAAAAAAGGCAGTGAAACTTTGTCGATCAATAGTGGAACAAGCCGTGTACTGGATGTGACGAAAAAATCAGATCCTGTTGCGGGAAATAATTTGTATCTTACGATTGATGCAAAGCTTCAGAAGGAGTGTTACAATCTCTTGGAGGAGCATATTGCCGGAATTTTGTTATCAAAGATCAGCAATGGATCTGATGCAGGAAGTCGTGGCCGCAGTGCTTCTGAAATTCGAATTCCAATTTATGATGTATACAATGCATTGATCCAGAATAATGTGATCGATGTCACCAGATTCACAGAGAAAGATGCGTCTGATCTGGAAAAAGCAATATATAAAAAATATAAGACAAAATCCAAACGTATTATGAGCAGATTAAAGACATATTTGGCAGCGGACAGCAAAAAAACTTACAAACAGCTTCCGGAAGACATGCAGGATTTCGTTTCATATTTTTATACTGCGTTGAAGAATGAGGGGACTGTTTTGACGGATGACATAGATACGTCAGATGATACCTATAAAAAGTACCAAAATGGGAAGATTAGTCTCAGTCAATATTTGCAGTATGCAATTTCTGCCAATTGGATTGATCTGAGTGTGCTAAAGATTGGTGATTCCTATTACAGTACGGAAGAAATATACAAAAAATTGGTCGATTATGGATTAAAACTGTTGGAAGATGATACAACATACAGTAAGATGGTATACAGTTATTTGATCTATCATTATGAAATATCAGGGCAGGACTGCTGCCTGCTGTTATTTGATCAAGGTGATATCAAATACAATGCTCAGGAATACAGTAAGGTTAAGCATGGTATTACATCACCGTATTCTTTCTTGACCGGTAAGATCCGTAAACTGGAGATTACGCCGGGACAGCTTGGCCTGGATCCGTGTTCGGGTTCCATCGTTGTAACAGATACTAAGACTGGTGATGTAAAGGCTATGGTTTCTTATCCGAGTTACGATAATAATAAGATGGCAAATCAGGTTGATTCGGATTATTTTTATTCATATTTAACACAGAATACTTCATCTCCGCTGATGAACCGACCAACACAGCAAAAGATCGCACCGGGGTCTACCTTTAAGGTCGTATCTTCTGTAGCGGGATTAGAAGAAGGAGTGATCAGTACCGGAACAATGATCCATGATAATGTTACGTTTGATAAGATCACACCGTCTCCAAAATGTTGGAGTACGGCAGGTCATGGAAGCATTAACGTATCTGGTGCGTTGGAAGTGTCTTGTAACTACTTTTTCTATACCGTAGGATATAAACTGAGCGGTCTTACACACGGGCAGGTAAATAATGCGCGCGGTTTATCGCGGCTAAAAAAATATGCGGATATGTTTGGATTGACAGATAAATCCGGTGTCGAACTTCCGGAAAGTGAGCCGAACTTCTCCAAGACAGATGCTGTGCGTTCTGCAATTGGACAGGCAACACATAGTTATGCGCCGATCCAGTTATCCCGTTATGTTACAACGGTTGCCAACAGTGGTACCTGCTATGATCTGACCTTGATCAATCAGGTAAAGGATGTCAATGGCAATGTGATACTGGATAATCATGCAAAGGTTCGTAATAAGGTGAATATTGCTAACTCGACATGGAAAGCAGTTCATAACGGAATGTATCGAGTGGTCAATGGAAGCAGAAGCTCCATTGGATCTATGTTCAGCGGAATGAAAGTAAAGATCGCCGGCAAGACAGGAACGGCTCAGCAGAGTAAATTGCATGCTAACCATGCATATTTTGTCTCTTATGCACCGTACAAGAATCCTGAAATATCTGTAACTTGCGTAATACCTAACGGTTTTACATCATCCAATGCTGCACAGACGGCAAGAGATGTTTATAAATATTACTTTAGTAAGAACAAAAAGAAAGTATCCGGTAAGATTAAAATGCCGGAATCCAATACAACGCATACGGATTAATCTATCGTATGAGGAATGGAGGAGATCTATGAGTGAATTAGTAGCAATGAAAGGCACCAAGTCAGGCATTGTTATTGTACTGAACGAGGAAGCTGCGTTTGAAGAACTTAAGCAGGCGGTCAGCGAGAAATTTAAGGAGTCAGCAGCCTTTTGGGGAGAAGCGACGAAAGCAGTATCTTTTCAAGGGAAAAAGCTGAGCGATGATGAGAAGATGCAGCTGGTAGACTGTATTCAGGAAAATTGCCATTTACTGATTCCGTGTATCATGGAAGAGGACGAGGCTTTGGAGACAGCATTTCAAAATAGCATAGAAAACAGACAGGAAGAGATTGACTACAGTACAGGACAGTTTTTCAAAGGAAATCTTCGCTCCGGACAGGTGTTGGATGTGGAAACCAGCATTATCATCATTGGAGATGTCAAAGCAGGGGCAAAAGTAGTTTCTAAGGGGAATGTGATCATTCTTGGATCCTTAAAGGGCAATGTATATGCAGGATCTTCCGGAAATACGAATGCGTTTGTTGTTGCACTGGATATGGATCCGGTGCAGATCCGTATCGCAGATACGATTGCACGTTCCTCGGATAAGCCAAGAAAGAAGAAAGAAAAAGAAACCAAGATTGCATTTTGGGAAGATGGAAATATTTATATTGAACCATTGGATAAAGATGTGATGGGGGATATTCGATTGTAATTTCGTGATTTTTCACGAAAAAAGTGGATTTCCTTATTGCTTTTTGGTACAATATAATTTGCGAGATTGTGTCAGCATACGGGCATGATCCGAAATTATAGAAGTAATAGAGTAATCAAGACAGAGTGGCGTATGCAGAAATGAGGTAAACAATGGGTGAAGTAATCGTAATTACATCCGGTAAAGGTGGTGTAGGTAAGACAACAACTACGGCAAATGTCGGAACCGGTCTTGCTATGTTGGGCAAAAAAGTAGTATTGATCGATACGGATATAGGGCTTCGTAACTTAGATGTAGTTATGGGACTGGAAAACCGTATTGTGTATAATCTGGTTGATGTTGTTGAGAACAACTGCCGTATAAAGCAGGCGTTGATCAAAGACAAGCGCTATCCAAATCTTTACCTGCTGCCATCCGCACAGACTAAGGATAAAACAGCTGTTACACCAGAGCAGATGAAAAAACTTGCAGACGATCTGAAAGAAGAATTTGATTACATATTAATGGATTGCCCGGCGGGTATAGAGCAGGGATTTAAAAATGCGATTGCAGGAGCAGACCGTGCATTGGTTGTAACGACACCGGAGGTGTCTGCCGTCCGTGATGCAGATCGTATCATTGGTCTGTTAGAGGCAAATGAGATTGGATCTACTCACTTGGTAGTTAACCGTTTGCGTACCGATATGGTCAAAGAGGGAAATATGATGTCAAGCGAAGATGTTGTTGAAATCCTGGCTGTTGATCTGATCGGCGTTGTGCCGGATGATGAAAATATTGTTATTTCAACCAATCAAGGTGAGCCGCTCGTTGGCAAAGACTGTCAGGCAGGACAGGCATATATGAATATTTGTCATCGTATTTTGGGCGAGGAAGTGCCTTACTTGAATCTGGAAGCAACTAATGGATTGTTCCAAAAGTTAAAGTCAATTTTTAAGAAATAATATTACTGCGCATATAGCGTATGGAGGAGAAGATATGAGTATTTTTTCAAATTTTTTTAAGAGTTCCGGTTCGAGCAGTGATATTGCTAAGAATCGACTAAAAGTTGCCATTACTTCTGATCGCGCTGTTTGCTCTCCAGAGTTAATGGATCAGATGAAAAATGACATCATTCAGGTGATATCCAAATACTTGGATATTGATACGGATGAGCTGGATATCAAAATGGCAAAAACAGAAGTTGGGTCAGAGACAGTCAATGCATTGTTGGCTAATATTCCGATCAAAGGATCCAGAAATTTCCGCAAGTAAAGAATCTGAATAGGTTCGGCTGCGGATAAACTATTGACACAAAATTGAAATATGCTGGGTAAATGGGGATGAATTTAAGATGATAAATCGTATCAAACAATATGACTGGAAGCGTTACAATATTTCTCTTCTTGGTGTTGTACTGGTGTTATGTATGATCAGTGCATTTGCAGTTCGACTGGCAGGTGGAGAAGATGATGGAATGTCTTATATGAAGGGCCAGATCATGGGAATCTGCATGGGAATCGTGATCATTGCCATTTTGTCGGTATTAGACTATCATTTTATCTGTCAGTTTACAGCAATATTTTATGTAATAGGTGTTATACTTGTTTTGGCAACGTATACGCCGCTGGGAACTAACAATGGTACAGATGCCAAGCGCTGGATTCGTATGCCGGGACTGACATTTCAGCCGACAGAGTTAATGAAGATTATATTTATTTTGACGCTGGCAGTTTTCTTAGTAAGGCGGTCCAGTAAAATGTCCCAGGTCAAAACATTAGTATTGACGTTAGTAATAACAGCAGTTCCAATGTTATTGATCTTAAAACAGCCTGACCTAAGTTCCAGTCTGGTCGTTGCATTTATCATGGTCGTAATGATATTTGCAGCGGGGTTGTCCTATCGCATTATAGTGCCGATCATATTGCTGTTTGTTCCAATTGGTATTGTAGGTGCTTGGTATATTCAGCAGCCACATAATGGACTGTTGATAGGGTATCAGTATAATCGAATCATGTCATGGCTGTATCCGGATACCTTTCCAAACTCGGAGAAATATAATTATCAGCAGCTGCACTCTATTCGAGCAATAGCCTCGGGCAAAATATATGGCAAGTTTTTGCAAGATGGCGGAGATGCTAAAGTCGGTAGAAACTATAGCAGCGTAGGTGTACGTGAGAGTGATTTTATTTGGTCTGTCATTGGAGAAGAGTTTGGTTTCCTGGGCTGCTGTTTGATCTTGATACTGCTTGCGATTGTGATCTTTAAGTGCTTTAGTGTGGCTGGAAAGGCACAGGATTTATTGGGGAAGATGATTGCAATGGGAGTAGCATCTATGTATATGTTTCAGGTTTTTGCAAATATAAGTGTTGCAACATTTATGTTCCCGAATACCGGACTTCCTTTACCGTTTCTGAGCAATGGACTGAGTTCGATGTTATCATCCATGATCGGAATAGGTTTGATCATGAATATCAGCATACAACCTGCCAAATCCAGCAAAGGTGGATTTTCTATGCGTAATATGTATGGAAGTGATGCAGAGCGGGACATTGATATGGATTTAGAATTATAGCGGGATATATTTCCTAAAAATACTTTGATAGAATTAAAGGGGTGAACAACATATGAATATTGGGTTGGTAGCGCATGATGCAAAGAAAATATTAATGCAGAACTTTGCAATTGCTTATCGCGGAATATTGAGTAAGCATGATATATATGCAACGGGAACGACAGGTCGGTTGATCGAGGAGGTAACAAATCTGTCGGTGCATAAATATCTTGCCGGTCACTTGGGTGGTGAACAGCAATTGGCATCACAGATCGAACATAACGAGATAGATATGGTGATCTTTTTGCGGGATCCGTTATCTCCAAAGTCACATGAACCGGATGTAAATACAGTGATCCATTTGTGTGATACCTATAATATTCCGTTTGCAACGAATTTGGCAACAGCAGAACTACTTGTCAAAGCATTAGACCGCGGAGATTTGGAATGGCGCGAAGTGCTTAGAAAAGAAGGGTTGGCAGAATGAGAAATACAATACAAAAATACGGCAGATTGACCGCATTATTTTTAGCGGTTACATTGTGTGTTTCCGGATGCGGTTCATCCGGAGAGAGCAGCTTGAATTATCGCCCTCAAATGCAAACAGGTACTGTAGTGGCAAGTGGCGGTGCATACTCTTTGGATTATCTTTCACAAGATATCTGTGTGATCCCTAAAAATAAACAGTCCAAAGAGGGCAGTGATAGTGTTATGACAGCGGGAGCATCAATGATCGTAAATGATACGAAGCAAAAGATGCTATTTTCCAAAAATATTTATGATAGAATGTATCCGGCAAGCATTACTAAGATTGTTACAGCACTTGTTACTTTGAAATACGGTAATTTAGATGATACAGTCACATTTAGTCATGATGCAGCCAATATTACGGAATATGGTGCTAAGTTGTGCGGTTTTAAAGAAGGAGATAAGATCGTATTGCGTGATCTTTTGTATTCTTTTTTGGTCTTTTCGGGAAATGATGCAGGAGTAGCCATTGCAGAACATGTTGGCGGCAGTGTAGAAAAGTTTGTTGACATGATGAATGATGAAGTGAAAAATCTTGGTGCAATTGATTCTCATTTCGTCAACCCGCATGGACTGCATGATGATAAGCATTATACTACCGTATATGATCTGTATTTGGTTTTTCATGAATTATTGCAGTATGATACATTTATGGATATTATTAATCAACCAAATTACAAGGCAAAATATACTGACAAAGACGGCAAAAAACATACGAAATATTTTAAGACGACAGATCGCTATTTGATCGGAACTGCAACAGCTCCGAAAGGTGTAAAGGTCATTGGAGGTAAGACCGGAACAACGCAGAAGGCTGGTTCTTGTTTGATCTTGTATTCAAAGGACAAAGAGGGCAATGGCTATATATCTGTTGTCTTGAAAGCAGTCGGTGGCGAAAGCCTATATCTTCAAATGAATAAACTGTTAGAATATATAAAATAACACAACATAGTGATTTCTGCCAGCAGAGAACTATAGTAATTGCCTTGTCGCATTTTCGTTTTTAGTGATTTCTAGATTTTGTTGTCTCTGATAATTGATTTACATGCCTTGCGGAAACTCGAAGTCCTGGAAGCAAGGTAATCATCATTTTTGAAAGGGACTTTGCGCTCGTCGTTACTTATGTCTCGTATTTCAGAGACATTAAGTAACGTGACGTAGCGCATCGTAGCGAAAGCGTCCCGTCCAAAAATGGATGATACCTTGCTAAACCGGGACATCTCATACATTCCTTCGGGCATGTATTTATCAGAGACATAACAAAATAAGAAATCACGTAAAAACTCTGCGTTCTTCGGCAATTATCTTAGTTCGCTGCTGGCAGAATAAGTTAGCTTATCGGCTGCAAAATACCATTACATATTGCTGACATAATAAGCAATATGTGACAATATGATAATTTTGATGTGCAGAGTATGAGTAGAATAAGTTAGAGTAGTTTCTCAAAGAAACTATTGGAATGGGAGTATGTACAGAACACGTTTTCAGAAATTGGAAATGTGTTCTGATTTTTTGGGTAAATAGAATTTCTTTGCCACAAATTAAGACTGGGAACGGATCCTACCATAATAGCTGATCGCATATAGTCCGCCAATGCCCACTGCCGCATAGATGATACGTGACAACAAACTCATATCGCCAAATAATACACGGACCAGATCGAACTGTAAGAAGCCGATCAGTCCCCAGTTGATCGCACCGATGATCACTAACGTTAATAAAATATAATCCAATGTCTTCAATGTAGTAACCTCCTTTTTATTATGGTTATTCTAAGTATTACCAGAGAGATTCAAATTATACACTCAAACTTTGCACTCATTGTTGCTTTAATCTTTATTGGAAAAATATACATAAGCGTCAAAATATGGACAAAATCTACAAAAAAGATTATAATAAAGAGTAATTTGTAAAAATAAAGTGAGAATGTGAAGAGAGGTGACAACTCCATGGCAAATAGAAAAAAAACAGGTAATATCGTATCGATGAAACGACGCAGATCTAAAACCCTTGGAGTTATTCTCTGCTTATTTTCACTGTATCTTTTAGTTATGTTTATTATGTCCATGACAAAAGATCATCTATCTATCTATGAAGTGAACGAAACGCAGATTGCAGATGATGAAACGATCCGTGGATTGATCTTACGAGACGAAGTATTGGTGAATACGCAAAAGGCCGGATACATTAATTACTATGTGGGCGAAGGTGATCGTGTTGGTCTGCGTACAAATGTATATTCAGTAGATGGAACAGGAGACATTGCACAGAAATTGTCGGAGATGGATACTGAAAGTGTGGAGCTTAGTGCGCAGGATACTAGAGAGATACGCGACAGCATTTCTAATTTTCGTGAAGATTTTACGTTGTCTTCCTATAACAAAATATCAAATTTTCGCTATGATATTGATAATACCGTGTTGCAGCTTTCAACCGTTAATTTCGAATCTCGATTGCAGAAGTTGATTAAGGATAATACCGATCAGGCGGTTGGCTTTGAAGTTGTCAAGGCAAAGCAGACAGGTGTTGTGTCGTTTGTAACGGATGGAATGGAAAATGTTTCCTATCAGGATGTTAAGGAAGATTATTTTAAGGATACGACAGATCATTGGAAACAGCTTCGTCCTTCTTCTAAGGCAGCGAGTGGGACGAACGTATATAAGCTTGTAAAAAGTGAAAATTGGTCGATCATATTGCCGCTTACAAGCAAACAGTTTCAAAAGCTTAGCGGACAGAAGCAGATTAAGATCACCATGCAAAAAGATGATCTGTCGATGAGTGTTCCGGTAACGACGTATACAAGCAACGGCGGGCAATATGCCAAATTAGATCTTAATCAATATATGATCCAATATTTGGAAAATCGTTATATTGATGTTCATATTGAATTCAATCATGCGCAAGGCTTGAAAATACCGAATTCCTCCATTATAAAAAAGGAATGCTATGTATTCCCGAAGGAGTATTTATCAAATGGACCAAACGATGATAACGGCACTTATTATTTAAACTCGGTTACCGATAATAAGCTTGTGGCAATTGATGTTTATTACATCGATGATAACGATATGGCGTATATTGACAAGGATTCCTTTGAGGCAGGCACGGTGATCCGTAAGGCTACTGATTCGTCGAAAGAAACGACGCTGTCACAGACAGACACGTTAAACGGCGTATATAATTGTAATCAAGGGTATTGCCGCTTTCAATTGATTGACAAATTGTATGAAAATGAAGAATATACAATTGCAAAAAATAATACGGTATATGGATTGTCAACATATGACCATATTATTTTGAATCCAAAGCTGATGAAAGAAAATCAGATCATATATTAGAAAGGAATGAAAGACTATGGTACGTGAAAATTTGATCAAGGTACAGCAAAAGATTGATGAAGCTTGTGAACGCAGTGGTCGTGATCCGAAAGAGGTTACGCTGATCGCTGTGAGCAAGACAAAGCCGATCGAGATGATCGAGGAAGCGATAGATGCCGGTAAAACACAGTTTGGTGAAAATAAAGCACAGGAAATGAAAGAAAAATATGAGGCGCTTCCTAAAAATCTGGAATGGCATTTCATCGGACATTTACAGACGAATAAAGTAAAATATGTGGTTGGACGAGCCGGTTTGATCCATTCCGTGGATTCGCTCCATTTGGCTGAGGCAATCGAAAAAGAATGTGAGAAAAAGGATGTTCATGCAAATATTCTAGTAGAAGTTAATGTTGCTGGTGAGGATAGTAAATTTGGAATCAAGCCTGAAGAAACCGAGAGTTTGATCCGACAGATTGCCAAATTGCCACGTGTTCATGTGCGAGGCTTAATGACGATAGCGCCATTTGTCGAAAAACCAGAAGAAAATCGTCCGATTTTTCATAAATTACACAAATTGTTAGTTGACATTAGTGCGAAAAACATTGATAATATTGATATGAATGTTCTTTCTATGGGGATGACCAACGACTACGAGATTGCTGTTGAAGAAGGTGCAACTCATGTGCGCGTTGGTACCGGGATTTTCGGAGAAAGAAATTATGCTGTTTAAGCAATCAGCGTATGATAGATATTTTATGATCACAGAGATTGTTTGAGCACAAAATATATGTATGAAGTTCTTCATACAGAAATGAGGTTATAACATGGGAATTGATTCAATTTTAAATTGGTTCAAACTTGCACCGGAAGATGAAGATTATGATGACGATTTTGCGGATGATTATGTTGAGGAAGAAGAAGTAAGACCGCGCTATCGAGAGGAGAAGCGAGCTGCTAAACAGGAAGCACCATCTTTTGATGATTATGATGAGCCGGCACCACAGCCGAAACGAACCAGTTTTCGGACATCGACCAATAAGGTCGTTCCTATTCGTACGGCACCAAACGGTTTGGAAGTATGTATTATCAAGCCAAGTAATTTCGGAGAGTCACAGCAGGTGTGCGAAGTTTTGATGGATGGACAGCCTGTCGTTGTTAATCTCGAGGGCATTGATATTATGGAAGCACAGCGTATTATGGACTTTATTTCCGGCTGTATTTTTTCAATCTCCGGAAATATGCGTCAGGTTTCCCGTTACATATTTGTGTTTTCACCTAAAAATATTGATATATCAGGCGATTATATTAAAAATATGGCTGAGGGAGATGGATTTAATATCCCGACGCTGAATAAGGAATTTTAAGAATGCCACGTTCAAAAGAAGACCAAATATTATACAAGCGTTTTCGTGATTTGGGCAATATGGCATATCAACGTGGAATTTGTGTTTATAGTGATTTCGTAACGATCACACAGCAGGAGTTAGCCTGTCAGGCATTGGCAGAATTATATCCGGATACACATACGGAACAACTGCCATTATATTCTTATGGAGGATATGAAGAGGCTGATCGTCAAGTTCTTATGTTTATGCCACCGGAATATATGGATCGAATATCTGATACACAGTTTCCTATATCATGTATCAGGATCGCACCGGTAAACCGGAAGTTTGGCGAAGCATTGACACATCGTGACTACTTGGGGACGGTCATGGGGATGGGATTGGAACGAGATCAGATAGGGGACATTCTTGTACGGATGGAGGGACCGGAAGGTGCTTCGGCGGCCGTTGGATATGTTTTTTGTAAATCCAATATGGAGAGTTTGATCTTGGAATTAGATCGAATCCGTCATACTACCGTGAAGACAGAATGTATCCCATTAAACCAACTCCACTGGGAACAAAAATATAAAGACATTTCGGGAAGCGTAACAACGCCGCGGTTAGATGCAGTGTTGTCAGTTGCAATTCGCACTTCGCGTACACAGGGGTTGCAACTGATCCGGGATGGCAATATATATATTAACGGAAAGTGTTGTACTGAGAATGCAAAACTTCTGAGAGAAGGAGATATTATATCTGTCAGAGGATATGGAAAATACCGATTTTGTCAGACAGGTGTACGATCAAAAAAGGGAAGATATCACATCATGGTACAACAATACATTTAGGGAGGTATGAGTATGCTTACACCAATTGATATCCAGAATCGAGAAATCAAATCGAAGATGGGAGGATACGACAAAAAGGATGTAGATGACTTTTTGGAGGAAATTCGTGGCAGTTATGAGGAGTTGTACAAAGAAAATCAAAGCTTAAAAGAGAAGATCAGTTCTTTGAGTGAGGGAATCCAGTATTACAAGAAAATGGAATCCACACTCCAGAAGGCTCTGGTGCTTGCTGAGAAGACATCGACAGAAACACAGGAGGCTGCTAAGACACAGGCCGACTCTGTTATGTCTGAAGCAACTGCAAAGGCAGAAGCAATGACAAGAGAGGCTAAAGCAGAGATTGAATCACTGCGCAGAGAGGCACAGGCACAAACGGAGATTACAAAAGCAAAAGCTAATCGTGAGTTGGAAGAAACAAGAAATCATGTGCGTAAACTGGTACAGAGCTATGAAAATTATAGATTACAGTTTAAGAAACTTGCAGAGGCACAGATTGAGATGCTGGACAGCGAGAGCTTTTCTATTTTTGTTCCTGAATTAGAGGAATTGATGAATGAGGCGCCAAGTGCTGATATGGTAATGGATGATCCTGGAATCATTCCGATCAATATTGGTTCTCCGGCTCCATTTGTTGAATTGCCAGATGATAATGCTGATGCACCTAAGGTTGAGGAAGTGCCTGTTGAACCGGTATCCTTTACAGTTCCGGTTTCATCAGAGGGATCTTTTAGCGATCTTCCGTCAGACAATACAGAAAGCGCAACAGGTTCGATCGCTGATGTTGCCGGAGTTAATGCAGAGCAGGAGGTAGCTGGTACCTTGAATGAGGGAATCACTCTGAATGTATCTTCAGATATTACATCGGATACAGCACCTGCAGCGGAGGATAATGGAGTTAGTTTGGATGTTTCATCCGTAGATATGTCACCGGTAGGTGATATATCGTTAGACATTTCATCGGATTCACCTGCACAAACAGAGGCTGGAAGTTCAGTTTCCCTAGATTTGGGCTTAGATATTCCGACTGTAGAGGCAACTGCACCATCAATGCCGGCGGCAGATCCGATGCTGATGGATATTCCTGGGATCACAACGCCTGCTGAAGAACCAGCAGTTCCAGTGGATAATGGATTGATTGGTGGCGGTGAGTCTGCATCGAATGATATTCTCGGTGGGGCAGATATGTTCGCTAATAACGATCTGATTGGCGGAACAGAGCCTGTAGCAAGTGAACCGGTAGCAAACGATTTGCTCGGTGGAGTAGATATGTTTGGTGGCAATGACTTGATCGGTGGAACAGAGCCTGTAGCGAGTGAGCCGGTACCGAATGACATTCTTGGTGGTAACGATCTGATCGGTGGTAGTGAGCCGGCAGCCGATAACTTGATTGGTGGTGGAACGGATATGTTTGCTACAAACGATCTGATCGGTGGCAGCGAAACGACAGCCAATGATCTGATTGGTGGAACAGAACCGGCAGCGAATGATCTTCTCGGTGGAGCAGATATGTTCAATACAAACGATCTGATCGGTGGAACGGAAACTGTTGCGGAGACACCTGCAGCGGCTGAACCGGCACCAGCAGCAGACGGAGCAAGTAATGGCATTATTGATGATCCGTTAATGGATCTTGGTGGAATGTTTGAGACACCGGGTGTTACACCGGCGCCGACAGCGCAGCCTCAGGCTCCTGCAATGGATGCCAATCCATTCAGTTTTATTGATCCGGAATTATAATCACAATGATTCTTATATGAATGCGAGAGGGGGCCGAATAAGCCCTCTTTCCTTTTGTGGAATAGAGAATGCAAACATGGAGGTTCTTTACTATGACAAAACAAAAAATGACAGTACATTATGATGGCAAACCCTTGTATGATATTACTTTGGCAGACAATTATGATGGATTAGAAGAGGTATTACAGAACTTTGCACTTCAGTCGCATAAAATATGTATTGTAACCGATGATACAGTGGGAGCTCATTATGCAGAAAAAGTGAAGACTATTGCCCAAAAGGCAGCTGCATATGTTTGCGTATTTTCATTTCCGGCTGGGGAATCTTCGAAAACGTTGGATGTCATTGAAGATTTATATGAAGTATTGATCAAGGCACATTTTGATCGCAAAGACATTTTGCTTGCGCTTGGTGGTGGTGTTGTAGGTGATATGACCGGATATGCTGCTGCAACTTATTTGCGAGGGATTCGTGTTATCCAGTTGCCGACTTCTCTACTTGCTATGGTAGATAGCAGTATTGGCGGAAAAACCGGCGTTGATTTCCGTGGATATAAGAATATGGTAGGTGCATTTCATCAGCCATCGGCAGTTTATATGAATGTTTCTACATTGAAGACATTGACAAAAGAACAATATTTTTCGGGGTTTGGTGAAATTATTAAACATGGATTGATCAAGGATATGAATTATTTTGATACCATTCAAAAGAATATTATGGCATTGAATGATAGAGACTTATCCGCATTAGCGGAGATTATTTACGGAAGTTGTGATATCAAGCGGCAAGTTGTCGAAAATGATCCGAAGGAACAGGGAGAGCGTGCTCTGCTGAATTTTGGTCATACCCTTGGTCATGCCATTGAAAAATTAAAGAATTTTGAACTTCTTCATGGAGAATGTGTTGCCATCGGTATGGTTGCAGCATCGTATTTATCTTATTTGAGAAATATGATTACAGAAGCACAGTATCGAACTATTTGTGAGATGATCCAGCAGATGCAGTTGCCAACAACAGTTGAAGGCTTAACAAAAGAAGATATTATTCGTGTGTCAAAGAATGATAAAAAAATGAATGCAGGGCAGATTCGTTTTATTTTGTTGGATGACCTTGGAAATGCAGTAATGACAGATGATGTCACCGATGAAGAGCTATCTCAGGCACTTGATGCTGTGATTACGGCGTGACCCAGCGAAAGAAATAACGTGAGCGTAATCATGAGCGTAATCAATTGAAGAAATAGTCATGAGTGTTGGCTGTGGTAATTTGCGGCATAATCATATATAAGAGTTTATGTAGGTGGTAGACGCAGTAATTACAACATAATCAACTGATTTTGTATAGATGGAAATGAGGAACAAGAATGAAAAGACAACATGTTTTAGGAGTGATTGCCCTGTTTCTTTTGCTGGCAATTGATCAGGGAAGCAAATATCTTGCTGTGCATTTTTTGCAGGGACATCCGGATGTTATGCTTATTCCCGGAGTGTTTCAATTGGAATATTTAGAAAATAGAGGCGCTGCGTTTGGAATTTTGCAAAATCAAAGAGTTTTATTATTGATCGTCACTCTTATCATATTTGGTGGGCTGTGTTATTTTTATTGCAAGATGGGCAGTGGCAGGAAATGGAGACCGCTGCAGAGTGCCATTGTTTTGATCGCAGCTGGGGCAATTGGTAATATGATCGATCGCTTTGCACGGGGATATGTTGTCGATTTTTTTTACTTTTCATTGATTCATTTTCCTGTATTTAATGTTGCAGATTGTTATGTTGTGGTCGGAGCCGTGATCGCATTACTATTATTGTTATTTTATTACAAAGAAGAAGATTTTGCGAGGTGAGCTATGCCAGGCAGGAATGAAAACATTTGCTTTCGAGTAACGGATCAAGATGTGATAGGACTTCGGCTAGATAAATATTTGTCAAAAATGCTATCGGATTATTCGCGAGCAGCACTTCAAAAAGCAATTCAAAATGGAAGAGTATTGATAAATGGTAAGGCAGTAAAAAGCAGTTATAAAGTGATGGAACATGATGAGGTTTACTTTGAGCCTGAAGAACTTCGTGAACCGGACATTATAGCACAAAATATTCCGATTGATATTTTATATGAAGATCAGGATATTATTGTTGTAAATAAGCCAAAACAAATGGTGGTACATCCTGCACCGGGACATTATGAGGGGACGTTGGTTAATGCACTCTTGTACCATTGTAAAGATTCGCTCTCCGGGATCAACGGTGTGATGCGACCGGGAATTGTTCATCGTATCGATCAAGATACTACAGGAGTGCTTGTAGTCTGCAAAAATGACAAGGCACATCAATTTATTGCAGAACAATTGGCGGTCCATTCTATTACACGCACCTATCATGCCATCGTATGGAATAATTTATCAGAAGAACAAGGCACAATAACAGGTGCAATAGGACGGAATCCAATTGATCGCAAAAAAATGGCGATCAACGAAAAAAACGGAAAGCCGGCAGTTACACATTATCAGGTATTAGATCATCTAAATCGAAAATTTAATTATATAGCTTGCAATTTGGAAACAGGCCGTACTCATCAGATCCGTGTTCATATGTCCAGTATCGGACACCCGATTTTAGGAGATACCGTGTACGGACCACAGAAGAGTCCCTACGCATTAACAGGACAGACACTTCATGCAAAAACACTGGGTTTTATCCATCCAACCACTAAGAAATATGTGGAATTTGACGCTCCATTGCCGGATTATTTTCAAAAATTACTGAAAAAACTAAAAGAAGACTAAAAAATTGTAATTTATTAAGTCAGGCAAGGCCTATAATTAGTGGTTTCTACATTGGTAGAATCAAAGATATTGTGGGCTACAATTGTAGTATTAAAAGTTACACAATTGTAGACTGCTTTAATTGTGCAGTTTTGCCATTGACGATTTTATTCTTAATATGTAGAATTAATTTGTTGTCGGATGAAATCGACAGGAAACGAGGTAGCGATTATGAAAGATTTACGTTTGCATGAGGGAGAATTAAATGTTATGGAGTTATTGTGGTCTAATAAGGCGCTGGCTGCAAAAGATATCTCCAAGATCATCAAAGAATATATTGGCTGGGAGAAAAATACAACTTATACAGTAATCAAACGTTTGATCGAAAAAGGTGCGATCACCAGAGAAGATCCTGGCTTTATATGTCGAGCAAACGTATCTAAGAAAAAAGTGCAGGAAATCGAAACGAAAGCTTTGTTGAATAAATTGTACAATGGATCGGTCTCACAATTTATTACAGAATATTTGGTCAATCAGAAGTTAAGTTCTGATGATTTGGCTGCGTTAGAATTTGCGATCAGCAAGCGAATGACGAAATAATTTTATACATACATGATAAAAGATGTTGAAGGCTATGAAAGCTGTCAACATCTTTTTTTACTTTATAGGAAACGAGAAGTTTCCTATAAAGTAAAAAACGCTCCGCAAGGATGCGCATCTCGCGGAGAAGAAGTTAGCTGTAAACAGCACCGTTCGAGCGCGAAAGAGTCGCAAGCGACTCTTTATTCCTTAACAAGATTAGGGTGTCAAAAGGTCTGAGTTCCAAATTTCTGTCATAATAAAATGGAGAGAGAAGAGCAGTATTTGCTAAAATAAATCTCTTTGATAAACCCCAGTTTATCAAAAAGATATTGTCAAAACGACATATTTCGGGTATAATATATGTATGTTTCCGAATATTAAAGCCTTTTCACTTAATGAGACTTTTGGCAATGTTAAATGTCGTCTGTGAATGCTTTGCAAGTTATAGTTTGCTTTGTGGTTTTTGGCAAACTTAGAAAGGAATTTGTGATTTTTTATGGGTACGAAACGTACAAAAACATATCATCAGCAATTAAAAGCGACGAACATTAATAGGCTGCGTGATCTTTTGCAGGAGCTGCCTAAATATTGTAAAAATTTTTTTCATGGTATAGAACCGACAACATCAATCAAAACTCGGATTGGCTATGCTTATGATATGCGCACTTTTTTTCGCTTTTTACAAAGTGCGAATCCAATGTTTGCATCCAAGCCAATTTCTGATATAGAATTGTCGTATTTGGATCAATTAGAGCCGGTGGATATTGAGGAATATATGGAATATTTGAAGCTATATACATACGATGGACAGGAATTTACAAACGATGAACGAGGTATTCATCGTAAAATGGCTTCCTTACGTAGTTTTTATATATATTATCAAAAACGTGGACAACTTCAAAATAATCCTACCGTTGTTGTAGATATGCCCAAATTACATGATCGGGAAATTATTCGATTGGATTCTTCCGAGGTAAATGAACTATTAGAATTGGTGGAACATGGTGGCGATAATTTAACCGGGATCAAGAAAACCTACTATGAAAAAAATCGATTAAGAAATATTGCTATATTTACGTTGTTTTTAGGAACAGGTATCCGTGTTTCTGAATGTGTTGGTCTGGATATTGAAGATCTAGATTTTCGAGATAATCGAATTCGCATTATTCGAAAAGGTGGTAAGGAGGAGTTTGTTTATTTTGGAGCAGAAGTTCGGGAAGCTTTGATGAATTATATTGAAGATTCCAGAAGTAAAATTATTCCGAAAGAAGGTCATGAACATGCACTCTTCTATTCCATCCAGCGACGCCGTATTAGTATACAGGCCGTTGAGAATCTGGTAACGGAATATGCGAGTCAGGTAACAACGTTTAAGCATATTACGCCGCATAAATTACGAAGCACCTATGGTACTTCGTTATATCGCCAAACAGGCGACATTTATTTGGTTGCAGAGGTCTTGGGACATAATGACGTAAATACAACGCGCAAGCATTATGCGGCATTAGATGATGATAAGAAACGGCAAGCTGCTTCAGCGGTACAATTGCACCAAAAGAAGCAGCGGTAATCAATATCTGTTACAAAATAGCGATTATTTTACTGACATAATAAGCAATATGTGGTTTGAACAGCAACTTCCAGTATGGGAAGCTTAGGTTATTCAATATCAGACATTTCTGTGATAAACCATTGGCCGTCAATCTTTTCGCAGGTATAGCGGTAACGTTGTTTGATTAGTTTTTGTGTTTGATCTGCATAACGTACATATATTTTTTCGTTGGATAGTACGTACACTTTTTGATCTGTTGTCTGTTCAGAGGTTACTTCCAAAGATTTAGCATTTTCGCGAATACCGCGTTTGTAGTAGTTTTTGGCAAGTGAACTCTGTTGATGGTATGCATCTGCTGCAAGTACTGTTTTTAAAAATTTTGTATTACCGGTATTTATAGCATTTGTAAATGCGGAAACATAACGGCGGAACAAAGATTCGCACAGTTTATAATCTGTGGCATCTATAGTATCTTCTACGGTTATTGTATTTGAAACATTGTTGCTTGCCAGCAATACATTTGCGAAGGAGGCATTTGATTGATTGCAGGACGAGGTGTTAATAGTCAATGCCTGCTCTGCAAAGCTTTTTTCCGACAAAGAATTCATCACAAAATTATGCGAATAAAAATTTTGAGCATATACTTGTGCTAAAGTCTCGCTTATAGCTGCAGAAGATGTTTCTGATGCTTTGTTTTTTGCTGCTAAGCCAGTGCCCGTGCTGCAGGTGATGACTGTTCCAAATAGCAGCAACAGAAACATTGGAAATATCAACCATTTGTAGCGTTTCTGTGGACAGCTTAGCTCTTTGATTCGTCGTTCCATCTCCCGCCCTTTGCGACTCATTGGTACAACGGAATAACAAAAACCGCCAATCATTGGTTTTGCAGCAAGTTTGATCAATAGATTACCATATTCAAAACGCTGTTTCGAGCCAATCTGCTGCAATACCGTTTCGTCACAATATAGTTCTGCATCTTTTTTAGAACAACTGCTTGCAATCCATGCCAGCGGATTGAACCAGTAGACTGTTAATAATGCCATGCGTAGAATCGACCAGATATAATCTTTATGCTGGTAATGTACAGATTCGTGAGCAATAATATGTCGAAGTTCGTTTGGTGAGATATGGCGTGGATCCTGCTCATCCAACAAAAATGACGGGATGTAAATGGCTGGATGTCTCAAGCCGTATAAGCATGGTGTTGGAATAGTATCAACAGCAAATATATCGAGATTGCTAACTCGCGAAATAAAAACACGATATTTATGCAGCTGTTTAGTCATATGTCGATTAGACAATACAAAACACAACAACAAGAGAACCGTTCCAATTCCCCATATGGTCATGGCTATTTGCTTTATTGGAAGTGCAAGTAATAGCAATGAAAGTGAGTTATCACGACTTCTCTCCTGCTTCTGCGGCGTATTTAAGCTATGCGTTTCTTCAGAGTTTGTCATAACATTATTATGTTCGACGG
The DNA here is from genome assembly GCF_054161275.1 of Jutongia sp. SJQ-6. Next base: position 495,458 of record NZ_CP195314.1, read on the forward strand.
TTGTGTCTTTTGTATTGTTAGCAGTTATTTCTGTATCACCAATGCTTTTGTTGGCAGATTTTTGTAACGTGAAATTTGGTGCTTTTTGCGATATCGCTGCGGGGTTATTCGCAGCGGTAGAAAGTTCTAGCTCAAGATGATCAATCGATTTTTTCATGTTATCTGCAAAGCCAAAAGGGGTTGGGATAATATTTACCGGGATCATGAAGCGAAATACAACAACAAGCCATAATGCATAAATAGCACGATAGCTGATTTTTCCACTGAATATTTTGCGTATTCCCAGTACAAATAATATTAACAAGGAAGATTCTAAAAACCATAACATAAAATCTACCATTTTCAGTTACTCCTTACTTTTTTTCGCTTTTGATTCTGCGTCTTTCAGAATCTGTTGTAATTCGTGAATGTCATCCAAAGACAGATCGTTTTGGCGTACAAGTGCACTCATCATTGTTCCTACACTTCCATCATAAATACGCTGTAAGAAATCTTTGGTTTCTTGAACAACAACATCTTCTTTGTTTACCTTTGGGAAAAAATATTTTGTTTTACCTTGCTCGTTATATCCGATAAGTCCTTTTTCACTCATACGACGAACCATTGTTGCACTGGTACTTTTGCTCCAACCATTACTTTGCTTTAACAAAGGAACTATCTGCATTAAAGGCAATGATTGTTCGGCTGTCCAAAGACAGTTCATGACATACCATTCGCTATTTGTTACTTTAATTTTATCGTTCACGCTATAACCAAACCTTTCTTTCCTATAATGAACATTATAGTTAATGTCTATTATTTTAGACTACTTAGTTTATGTTGTCAACCAAAATTATTATGCATAACAATGTATAAAGGATTCCGAAAGCGTCCCGTCCCAAAATGGATGATGCTTTGCTAAAACGAGACATCTCAGGCAATCTTTCAGGTATGTATTCATTAGAGAGTTAACAAAATAAGAAATCACATGGATAGTTTGAGCGCAGTGAAAAAAAGTGGTTGACATTGTAAATCACATCGTGTATAGTATGGTTTACAAAGTAAAATTCATGTTTGACCACAGCAAGATCATAGTTGAGAACGTAAGTAAATACTTGCACTATGACAAATTGGTTGTTGGTTTATGAGCAGAAAAGGGGGTTCGTTATGGTATTACAAAACCAAATGGTATTACAAAATCGAAAGACATTGCAAAATCAAATGGCTTTACAACAAAATAACCTATCTTTATTTCAGCAGGATAAGACACGGGAGTGGGATAAGACACGTATTCCATTGGATGCATTAAAGGGGATTGCGATTCTGGGGATTGTTTTATATCATGCCTTTCCGAGCTATGTTCCGGGTGGTTTTTTGGGAGTACCGTTGTTCTTTGTGTTATCAGGCTATTTGATGTTTACTACTACCCTACAAAAGTGGCGTAGCGGTTCCTTTCATATATGCGATTATTACCAAAATAGAATAAAAAAAATTATGTTCCCATGTTTTGTAATGGTAATGTGTGTATGTGCATATATGACAATACGTAACAGTCCACAGATGATCGGAATCCGTCAACAGGTAGCGAGTATATTTTTGGGATATAACAATTGGTGGCAGATTGCACAAAATGCATCTTATTTTGAAAAACACACAGCAAGTTCGCCATTTACACATTTATGGTATTTGTCGGTTGAAATGCAGTTTTATTTGATATGGCCACTGTTATTCTGGGGTTACTGCAGATTGAGTAAGCGTAAATATAAGGGAGATATCGTTGGTAACGCAAAGTACAGGAAGCTGGACAAAGAGGTTTACCAAAATGCAAAACGGAATGATCAGAGGAGAGGGATTGCAGGTGTGTGTTTTGGGGGACTTGCATTGTTATCGGTGTTTGCGATGATTTTACGGTATGTCCCGGGGCAGGACCCATCGCGTGTATATTATGGTACGGATACCATGGCATTTAATGTGCTCTTGGGAATACTGCTTGGCGCCCTGCGACAGAACTATTCCTTTTGGCGTGTACAATTTCCGGCATTCTGGCGTCGGATTTGTAGTGTGATCACGTTGTGCACGATCGTGGTTCTCTTCCACTTTGTTTATGGGACAGATCCGTTGTTATATCAAGGTGGGATGTTTGTGATCAGTGTGTGGTATATGTTATTGATCAACTTTATTGAGAATCATAAAAAAGCAGTCACGAATAGTTTTTGCGCAAATTGTCTGGCGGTGGTTGGAAAATACAGCTTTTACTTGTACTTATGGCATTATCCAATTTTAGTTTTATTATAGAAATATCATTAAGTAGATTGGAGGAAAAATGAAATACACAGGAAGAACATCACGAAATATAAACATAAAGGCTTTGGGGTTGCTTTTATGTATACTGGTTGCATCTTATGGAATTATAAAAGCTCCGGCTTCCGATACCAGAAAATTAGAAGCGGATCTTCGTAAAAAACAGCAACTTATAAATGAGGAGAAGGGGAAAAAAGTTGATGGTACATCTACTCTTCCATCGCAGTCAACATCTGCATTACATACTACGGTTCCGGCAAATAATATGCCGGCAGATACAGGCAAAGATATCACCATAAAGAAACATTTTGTTACCGTGATTGGAGATTCTGTCTTTTTAGGAGCATCTGTAGCGTTTCAACAACAGTGTGAAAATGCAGTTGTGGATGCGAAAATTTCCAGACAAGTGGTACAGGCTTTGGATGTTGCAAAGCAATTAGACAAGAAACACAAATTAGGGGATATTGTCATTATTGCATTGGGAACCAATAGCAACTTCAATTCAAAGAGCGGTCAAAAATTGATTGATTATTTAGGCAAGGATCGAACAATTTATTGGATCGATACTTATGGAAAACATTTAGACATTCAAAAAGATGTCAATAATACGATCCAACGGGTTGTTGCAGCCAATAAAAATGTACAGCGCATTTATTGGTCCAAAGAAGGAGAAAAACATCCGGATTGGTTTTATCAGGACGGAGTACATCTTAATCCGCACGGCGAGAAAAAATATGCTCGTTTCATTATGCAGATGATACAATCTTCTTTGGATTAATTGGCTTGATATACAGGAACCATAAGATGGTTTCCGGCGTAGATCAGATCGCTGTCTAAACTGTTATATTCTTGAATGACTTTGGCATAATCCTGAACAGAGCCAAACGCATCGCAATAATATTCGTTGGCAATGCTTGACAATGTATCAGAAGAATGAATCAATACAGAGACATAACTGATTTTTGATTGATCCACAGAGGCTTGTGCGGTACTCTCAGAAGAATTACATACTCGCACTAGTCCAAATACAAGCAGACAAGCCAAAGTTAATGTGATAAGGATTCTTTTTCCATTGTATGTTCTCATAGTACACCTCGTTTCTGCATCGCTACGATGCAATCTGGTAAATGTCAGTAATAAAGGTTTTGTATATACAGAACGCTTGTTCTGTATATAATATACTATACGAACAAATGTTTGTCAACAAAAAACGAACATATTTTCGAATTATATCGAAAAATATGTTCGTTTTTTAGATAGCGATGTCAAAAGCTATGAATTTCCATGTTTAGAAATCTGGTCTTAAAAGTTGAAATCCTCATAGTCTTCCGGTAGAAAACGATGATATATAATATGGATCTCCTCGTCCTTAAAACAATAATAATAAGGGTCGTCGCCTTCTAGAAAACGGATGCGATAGTCAAATTCTCCGCCTTTGATTTGCTTAATTTCAACAGGTTGTTCCTGTGCACGAAATAATGCAAAGATATCTTCCATTGTACATCCGTGACGACTGACAAGATCAACAAGAGATACGATAAATTCTGCCGGTTGCATATGATCGTGTACCCATTCGGATCCATCGACAGGAATACCAATGCAGAATCGTTCGTTTTGACAGGATATATCCAAAGTACCTAGTGAATCTTTGGCAAAATTTGCTTCTTTTTGCAATTTTTCTATTAATTGTTCTGCAGAGTCTGTTGTGCCTAATATATGCTGCAAGCTGCTTAAAGGGTAATATAAACGGATGGCTTCTTTTCGATAGCCGAGTTTTGCCTGTTCTTCTTTTACCAGGTCAATTAAGTTGTTCGTTAATTTTGTATAATTCATTCGAAACACCATACCTTTCTGTCTATCTTGCCAAAAGCAAAGCAGACCAAACAACGATTGTCTGATCTGCTCTTCTATTATTGTACATTATTATTGAACAATTACAAGATTAGAACTTGCCAGCGTCAGCAGCTTCCTGTACAGAAACAGCTACAGCAACTGTCATACCAACCATAGGGTTGTTACCAGCACCGATCAGTCCCATCATCTCAACGTGAGCAGGAACGGATGAAGAACCGGCAAACTGAGCATCGCTATGCATACGTCCTAATGTATCTGTCATACCATAGGAAGCAGGACCTGCTGCCATATTATCTGGATGAAGTGTACGACCTGTACCACCACCGGAAGCAACGGAGAAATATTTCTTACCCTGCTCTAAGCATTCTTTCTTGTAAGTACCAGCTACCGGATGCTGGAAACGAGTTGGGTTGGTTGAGTTACCTGTGATAGATACGTCAACGCCCTCTTTGTGCATGATAGCAACACCCTCTGGTACAGAGTTTGCACCGTAGCAGTTTACTTTAGCACGAAGACCCTCAGAATAAGATTTGCGGAATACTTCTTTTACTTCATTTGTATATGGATCAAACTCAGTTTCAACGAATGTAAAACCATTGATACGAGAGATGATCTGAGCAGCATCTTTACCAAGACCATTTAAGATAACGCGAAGAGGCTCTTTACGTACTTTGTTTGCCTTTTCTGCGATACCGATAGCACCTTCGGCAGCTGCAAAAGACTCATGTCCGGCTAAGAATGCGAAACATTTTGTCTCTTCCTCGAGGAGCATTTTACCAAGGTTACCATGTCCTAAACCTACCTTACGAGTATCAGCAACAGAACCAGGGATACAGAAAGACTGGAGTCCCTCACCGATTGCTGCTGCAGCGTCTGCTGCACGACGGCAGTTTTTCTTAATTGCAATTGCTGCACCTACAATGTATGCCCAGCATGCATTCTCAAAACAAATTGGCTGGATGCCCTTGATCTGGTTATATACATCAAGTCCAGCATCTTTTGTGATTTTTTCTGCTTCTTCAAGAGAAGAAATTCCATAACTGTTTAATACAGCGTTGATCTGGTCAATTCTTCTTTCATATGATTCAAATAATGCCATGTTATGTTTGCCTCCTTTATATTATTTTGCGATTTCTTCATCTGTTCTTGGATCGATGAGTTTCACTGCGTCGTCAACACGACCGTACTGTCCTGCAGCTTTCTCCCAAGCTGTATTAGGATCATCACCCTTCTTGATGAAGTCAGTCATTTTACCAAGGTTTACAAACTTATAACCAATGATCAAATCCTCTTCATCCAAAGCGATAGCGGTTACATAACCCTCAGCCATCTCTAAGTAACGAGGACCTTTCTTTAAGGTTCCGTACATTGTACCAACCTGAGAACGAAGTCCTTTACCAAGGTCTTCCAAACCAGCACCAATAGCAAGTCCATCCTCAGAGAATGCACTCTGTGAACGACCATAAACGATCTGTAAGAAGAGCTCTCTCATTGCTGTATTAATTGCATCGCATACAAGGTCAGTATTCAGTGCCTCCATAACCGTCAGACCCGGAAGAATCTCTGTTGCCATAGCAGCAGAATGTGTCATACCTGAGCAGCCGATTGTCTCTACTAATGCTTCTTGAATGATACCCTCTTTAACGTTAAGAGACATCTTACAAGCACCCTGCTGTGGTGCACACCAGCCTACACCATGTGTAAAACCAGAGATATCTTTTACTTCCTTTGCCTGAACCCATTTTGCTTCCTCTGGGATTGGCGCTGCACCGTGATGCACACCCTGAGCAACTGGGCACATGTTTTCTACTTCCTGTGAATAAATCATGTTTATGCTCCTTTCGATTTGCTTTTTCTCTGCAGAAATATTTCCACAGTTCTATGACCATTTTCGCACAAATTTATCAATTAGTCTACACTTTTCGCCAATATTTCTTAAAAAATCTGACGAAAAAGATGGTTAGAAATAAATGACAACGACTATATTCGCATTATATGTCTTTCTGTACGATATTTGTTTGTTTCTTAAAAATACATCCCCTTGGAATAAAACCTCGAACACTGGACAATGGGTAAACATTAGTATTGCTTCCGATCACTGTTCCCGGATTAAGAACACTGTTACATCCTACTTCTACATAATTTCCAAGAATTGCACCCATTTTTTTAAGTCCGGTATTAAGTTTTTCGCCCTGATAATTGATCGTAACTATGGTTTTGTCTGATTTTACATTAGAAGTGATGGAGCCGGCACCCATATGCGATTTAAATCCCAAAATTGAATCACCGACATAATTATAGTGTGGAACCTGGACATTATTAAACAAAATGACATTTTTTAATTCGGTAGAATTACCAACAACGCAGTTTTCGCCGACAATTGCTTTGCCACGGATAAATGCACTTTGTCTTACTTCCGTATTTTTACCAATGATGCATGGTCCTGTGATCGATGCAGTTGGTGCGATTGTTGCGGACTTAGCGATCCAGATATTGCCATCAATGCAGTCGTACTCATCTTCCGAAAGAGTTTTACCCAGTTCCAAAATAAAAGCTTCGATCTTTGGAAGCACTTCCCACGGATAATCGCAGTCGTCAAAGATATCTTTTGCTATCGTCTCCTCCATATTAAATAAATTTTTGTTTTTCATTGAATCATACATATGAAACACCTCATTTCTTATAATATACAGCTGCTTTGTCAAATTGTTGACGAAGAGCCGTTTGATTAGCAGTTTGTTTGACATATTGAACACGACGGGTAATAAAGCCGTTTAATTTGGCCATGTATTGTTCCTCTGTGATCTGCCCTTCAGCAACTTGTGTCAAGCCTAATTCCCAACTTGCAGTCAGTTCGGGATTTAGCAAAGAACGTATGGAACCATCAACAACGTCATATACCATTTCACCGAGTAATTCCGGTGTAATGATCTGTGTTTTTTTATTTAATTTCAGATATTTGATCTTGACTAGTTTACTCAAGATCTCGGCACGTGTGGCACTGGTGCCGATTCCGCTTCCCTTTATCTGTGCTCGCAGTTCCTCTTCTTCAATCAGTTGTCCTGCATTTTCCATAGCCAAAATGATCGAACCTGAGTTATAGCGCTTTGGTGGAGATGTTTCTCCTTCTTTAATAAAGAATTCTTCCACCGGAAGTGCCATTCCTTTTTTTAGATTTTGGATTGACGTGATCAGATTCTCGTCAAAAGTGACAGTTTCCATAGAATTCTCACTGTTTTTGGAAACAGATGCGTTAGTGGACATATTTTTCTTAGCAAAAGATGCAGTCGCAAGTTCCAAATAACCTTGTTTGACTAAAATCTTAAAATTTGCAAAAAATGTTTCTGTATCACGTTTTGCAGTCACCCCGATCTTTAGATATTCTGCAGGCGGATAAAAGATACAGAGAAATCGGCGGACGATCACTTCGTATACTCGTTGACTTGTCACACTTAAGTTGCCAAGTGCATTTAACCCCTGTCCGGTTGGAATGATTGCATAATGGTCCGTAATCTGCTTATCGTTTACATAACGACTTTTGGCAATCCCGGCATAGGCTTTTTGCTCCATGATCTTTGCAGCATAGGGAGCAATCAGGGAATAATTTTGTAAACCACCGATATTTTTGTATATCTCTTTGGCTACAGCAGTAGAAAGTACTCGTGCATCCGTACGGGGATATGTAACAAGCTTACGTTCATATAACTCTTGTACAATTTTTAGTGTTTCATCCGGACTGATCTTAAATAATTTGGAACATGTGTTTTGTAATTCCGCTAAATTAAAGAGCAAGGGTGGATTTTTGCGTTCTTTTTTGCGTTCTACTTTTTGAATGATCACCTGTAAAGGATCATAGGTTAAGGTTTTGCAAAGCTGTTCGGCATCTTCACGGTTTTTGAACCCATTTTCCTTATAAAGTTTCGGTGATTGGTAAAACTGGCTGCCTTCAACCGCACGCCATTCACCTTCAAATTGTTTCCCTTCCAGATTACATTTCATCAAAATACGATAAAATGGAGTCTTCACAAACTCTCTAATCTCACGTTCCCTTCGAACTACCATTCCAAGAACACAAGTCATGACACGACCGACTGAAATGGCAGACCACTTACCGGTGTTAAGGTAATCCATTACGGGACGTCCATATTTCAGTGATAATACGCGCGAAAAGTTTATACCCATCAAATAATCTTCTTTGGCTCTTAGATAGGCGGAAGCGGAAAGATTATCATATTCAGAAAGTGGTTTTGCTTCGGTAATGCCGCGCTTGATCTCCTCTTCCGTTTGGGAATCAATCCATACTCTGCGTTTGTCCTTGGTATCCGGAACATGTGCCATCTGATCTACTAAGCGGTAGATATATTCCCCTTCGCGCCCGGAATCAGTGCATACATAAATGGTAGATACATCTTCGCGATTTAAAAGACCAGCCACAATATTGAATTGTTTTTTTACATCTGGAATAAGTTCGTATAGAAATTTTTCCGGCAAAAAAGGCAGGGTTTGTAGAGTCCACTTTTTTAATGCTTTATCATAAGCATCCGGATAACTCATTGTAACCAGGTGCCCAACACACCAAGTAACAATGTAATCCTGTGACTCCATATAACCCTGTCCTGCATTGCCCGAGACGCCAAGTGTCTTAGCAAATTCCTTTGCGACACTTGGTTTCTCAGCGATAAATAATTTTTTACTCATATGCTGTTGTTACAGAAACAAAACGTTTACTGTTCCTCCCTATTTTTCGCATGAATATACTCTGCATATGTTTTTTGTCCAAATATGATCGCAACAATAACTGCTCCGGTTACGCAAACATATTTAACAATTTTTGTAACATTAATCTCAATGTTCATGGTTGATTCTCTCCAATCTTAAGCAATAAATATGTAATATATTATATTATTCATTGCTTTCTGCGTTTTCCGCATCAGAAGCAGCTTCCTCTTCCGGTTCTTCTTCTGTTGGTAATAATTCATGCATTTTCGTATTAAACTCATCTTGTGTCATAATGCCCTTTTTCACAAGTTCTTTATATTTGCGGTTAGCACGCACAATAGCAACATCGGAGTAGTTGTTTTTCTTTAGATCTTCTAAAATCTGATCTTCGATGTTTGACTTAAGAGTTGCTGCATTCTGCGCTGAGTTATCAACAGCTGGTTGAGCCGGTTGTGGTTGCACCGGATCTTGCTGCTGAACAGGTTGAGCTGGTTGAACCGGTGTCGGCTGAACAGGTTGTGCCTGCACTTGTGGCTGTGCCGGTTGAACCGGAGCCTGCTGTTGAACAGGTTGAGCCTGAACCTGAGATTGAACCGGAGTCTTTGCTGTAGCTGCAACTGGTTCTTCATCATCATAATCAATAAATGGCGACTCTGGTTTTGCTGTTGGTTGAGCCTGAATTTTAGGTTGAACCGGTGTAGCTGCCTGCTGTACTGATGCTCGCTGTTGAACAGGTTGAGCCTGAACTTGTGGCTGAACCGAAGCCTGCCGTTGAACAGGTTGAGCCTGAGGTTGAGCCTGAGGTTGAGCCTGCTGTACTGATGCTCGCTGTTGAACAGGTTGAGCCTGAACTTGAGGTTGAACCGAAGCCTGTGGCTGAATAGGTTGCGCCTGAACTTGTGGCTGTACCGAAGCCTGCGGCTGGACTGCCTGAGCTTGTGGCTGTACAGGTCTAGCCTGTGGTTGTGCTCCAGACTGAACTGGTGTAGCTGTATGTGCGACCTGAGAAACTGTAGCCTGCGTAGGCACTGCCTGTGGAGTTACCGGCTGTGAAGCTGGAGTTTCTGTTGCTGCAACTTCATCCTCTTCCTCATAGTACTCGTCATCCTCATAATATTCGTCTTCCGGATCCACATATTTACCAAGATGCTTGAGATCACTATCGTCTTTGTTGTGACCACAGGCACATGAGGTAATATAATATGCGTTGATACGACGGCAAAATCCACACTGCCATCCGCCATCGTCAATTAATTCCTGCTCGTATTCTCCAAGCTCTGTATCTTCATAAATATATTTATTTTTGACAGGCTTTGGAGCTTCCGGCTCAGGCTGAGCCGGCTGTGAAACAGTAGTCTCTACTGATGCAGCATCCTCTTTAGCCTCTTCTGCAGAAGCCATCTGTGCTGCCGGAGTCTCTAATTTCTGGCCGGTTTTTTCTACATATTCTTCATATAAACCAAGACGATTTAAATCGCTGTCTTTTTTGTTGTGTCCACAGGCGCAAGAACCAACGTAATTGGCGTTGACACGTTCACAAAATGAACACTGCCATCCTCCATCTAAAAGCAATTCTTTTTCATAATCGCTAAACTGTGGCACATTTCCTTGTTTGTCACTCATACGTACACCTCATTTCTTTCATACCTTTGTTTCCTTCTCGTTTATTCGTACAACGGATAACGGTCTGTCAAACCTTTTACGATTTCCGTTGCTTTTGCCTTATTGCCTTCCGGATCTGCAATGATCATTGCAATCGCATCAGCAACCATATCAAGATCAGCTTCGTTAAAACCTCTTGTTGTCACTGCGGCTGTTCCCAAACGGATACCACTCGTTACAAAAGGTGACTGTGGATCATTAGGAATTGTATTTTTATTACATGTGATATGTGCTGCATCCAACCATTTTTCTACGTCTTTACCTGTTAGATTTTTATCTGCAAGATCAACAAGCATCAAATGGTTATCTGTTCCGCCGGAAACAATCTTAATGCCGCGGTTTTGTAACCCCTTACAAAGTGCCTGTGCATTTTTAATAATATTTTTACCGTACTCTTTGAATTCCGGCTGTAACGCTTCTTTGAAGCAGACAGCCTTTGCTGCGATCACATGCATCAAAGGACCACCCTGAATACCCGGGAATAACGCTTTGTTAAAATTGATCTCTTTCGCAAATTCTTCGCTGGAAAGAATCATTCCACCACGAGGTCCACGTAATGTTTTGTGGGTTGTCGTCGTGGTAACATGAGCATATGGAATTGGACTCTCGTGAACACCTGCTGCTACTAAGCCGGCGATATGAGCCATATCAACCATCAAATAAGCTCCCACAGAATCTGCGATTTCGCGAAAACGCTTGAAGTCAATTTTACGAGCGTATGCACTTGCACCGGCAATGATCATTTTTGGTTTGCATTTCTTAGCAATACTTTCTACTTCATCATAATCAATGAAACCATCGTCATTTACACCATAAGGTACACAATGGAAATATTTACCGGACATATTGACCGGACTTCCATGAGTCAAGTGTCCGCCGTGATCAAGATTCATGCCCATATAGGTATCTCCCGGCTGCAGCAAAGCAAAAAATACTGTCATATTTGCCTGTGCACCGGAATGCGGCTGTACATTGGCATATGTACAATCAAATAACTTCATGGCACGATCTCTTGCAAGATCTTCAACAATATCAACGTATTCGCATCCACCATAATAGCGTTTGCCAGGGTAACCTTCCGCATATTTGTTAGTCAATGTGCTGCCCATGGCTGCCATAACCGCTTTACTTACTAAATTTTCAGAAGCGATCAATTCAATGTTATCACGCTGACGATTTGTCTCCTTGTCCATTGCTGCTGCAACTTCCGGATCAAAACGTTCTACTTCTTCAAATGAGTACATATATTATCCTCCTTTTTATATTTCATCAATTGCTTTTCCAATATCGTTACGCATATATTTATTATCAAAAGTAACCCATTCGGTTGCCTTATATGCATTTTTACGCGCTTCCTTTAATGTAGCACCTTTGGCAGTAATGCCCAATACTCTTCCACCATTGGTTACTAAACCGTCTTCCGTCAATTTTGTTCCGGCATGGAATGCATAATAACCGTCTTCCGAAGCAAAATTTTTCAGAAATGTAATCTTTTTCCCTTTTTCATAATGTTCCGGGTAGCCATCAGAAGCTAATACAACACAGACAGCCGCATTATCTTCAAATTGAAGATCCACCTGGTCTAACTTCCCGTCAATACAAGCCTCCATAACATCGATAATATCGTTTTTCATGCGAGGCAGAACAACCTGTGCCTCCGGATCGCCAAATCTTGCATTGTATTCCAATACTTTTGGACCGTCCTGCGTCATCATAAGGCCAACAAAAAGTATTCCTACGAAATCTCTTCCTTCTGCTTTCATAGCATCCATTGTTGGCTGATATATTTGTTCTTCACAGAACTTCTGAATCTCCGGCGTATAAAACGGACTAGGTGAAAATGTTCCCATTCCTCCGGTGTTTAATCCCTGATCTCCGTCTTTGGCACGTTTGTGATCTTGTGCGCTGGTCATCGGTTTGATATGTGTACCATCACAGAAGCAAAGTACAGAAGCTTCTCTACCAACCATAAAGTCTTCTATGACGATAGTGTTGCCGGCATCTCCAAATTGTTTATCTAACATTAATGAGGTAACACCTGCCTCTGCTTCCTGCAGATTTTGACAGATCAATACACCTTTTCCAAGTGCCAGACCATCTGCTTTCAACACAACCGGAAAAGTTACATTTTCTAAATAGATCAACGCTTCCTCCGGAGAATGAAATGTTTCATAATGGCAGGTTGGAATGTTGTATTTTTTCATGAGATCCTTTGAAAAACTTTTAGAGCCTTCGATGATCGCAGCATTTTTACGTGGACCAAATACGCGAAGTCCCTGCGCTTCAAATACATCGACAATGCCACCAACCAAAGGATCATCCATGCCGATGATCGTCAGATCGATCTCATTTTCTTTGGCGAATGCAGCAAGTTTATCAAATTCCATAGCAGTAATATTTACGCATTCTGCAATTTCTGCGATCCCACCATTACCAGGTGCACAGTAAATTTTATCGACACGTTTGCTCTGGGAGACACTCCAGGCAATTGCATGCTCTCTTCCGCCGCTTCCTACAATTAATACTTTCATCTTGTTTCCTCATTTCTGCATATCCTGCGATGCGTTTATTTATTCCGTGGAAATGATACTAACGGCTTACAACAGCTATACCATTCTGTACGGAAACTTTTCCTGCGCCAATCAGATCAATTGCTTCCGGAAGAATGTTCCATTCAGCTTGTTCCATCACACGTCGCTGCAGAATTTCCGGAGTATCTCCATTTTTTACTTCAACAGCTTTTTGTAAAATAATAGGACCATGATCTGCCTTTTCGTCTACAAAATGCACTGTGGCACCAGTTATCTTATTGCCACATGCCAAAACACTTTCGTGCACTTTCAATCCATAATACCCCATCCCGCAATGAGCCGGAATCAAGGATGGATGAATGTTAATGATCTTATTTGGGTAGGCTGCGATCATTTCGGATGGAACGATCACCAGATAACCTGCCAGCACAACAAGATCAATATTATATTTGTGTAGAGCATCAACCATTGCTTCGCCAAAAGCACTCCGGTTTTCGTATTCCTTTGGGGAAATACATAACGCCGGGATACCTGCATTATTTGCACGCTCCAGTGCATAAGCATCCGCTTTATTACTGATCACAACAGCAATTTGTGTGTTGTGAATTTTACCGGAATGGACGGCATCTATGATTGCCTGCAGGTTCGTTCCACCACCGGATACACATACTGCAATTTTCTGCATACTAATCCTCGTTTCAATATGTATTATTAGGACAAAAGAGAAATTCCCTTTTCACCCTCTGCGATCTCGCCTATAATATATGCTTTTTCTCCAGCCTGCTCTGCTAAAGCTACTGTCTTGTCTGCATCAGCAGCATCTACTGCAAGAAGCATACCGATACCCATATTATAAGTGTTATACATCATCTCTTTGGAAATGTTGCCTTCTTTTGCCAACATGTCAAAGATCGGTGGAATCTCGTAACTTCCCACTTTGATATTTGCATGTGCATTTTCATGAAGCATACGCGGAATATTCTCATAAAAACCACCGCCTGTAATATGGCTGCAGCCTTTGATCGTTACGCCACCCTCTTTGATCGTGCGCAGTGCCTTCACATAAATCACAGTAGGTGTTAATAATGTTTCACCAAGTGATTTTCCGCCAAGAGACTCGTATGTTTTATTCAAGCTTTCTTTTTTCATTTCGAACACTTTGCGAACCAAAGAATATCCATTGCTGTGAATACCGGAAGAAGCAATTCCAACCAGCACATCACCTTTTGCAATTGTTTTACCTGTGATCATATTTTTGCGGTCAACAACACCAACCGCAAAACCGGCAAGATCATACTCATCTACCGGATAAAATCCAGGCATTTCTGCAGTCTCACCACCGATCAAAGCTGCACCGGACTGTTTGCAGCCGTTTGCCACACCGGATACGATGGAAGCAATCTTTTCCGGTTCATTCTTGCCACAGGCAATATAATCAAGGAAGAATAACGGTTCACCACCTGCACAGGCGATGTCATTAACACACATTGCGACACAATCAATACCAACGGTATCGTGGCGATCCATTTCAAATGCCACTTTCAATTTGGTGCCAACGCCATCTGTTCCGGATACTAAAGTAGGCTGTTCCATTGTCTTGAACGCCTCCATAGAAAATGCTCCTGAAAATCCACCGATATCAGTAAGCACTTCACTGCGCATCGTTCCGGCAATATGCTCTTTCATCAGTTCTACCGCTTTATATCCGGCTTCAATGTCTACTCCCGCATTCTTGTAATCCATGTTTTCCTCATTTCTGCGTTGCAATCGTAATAGTATTATATAAATCGGGAAATATCCCATAATGCAATTCATCGCAGGCAACGCACTACAACAAATGTATTGCATAAACATAGCAAATCTACTTTATTGTAGCACAATTCCTACTGTTTGTCATTGTAATTTTCCAAAAAATTCTCAAAAATATCACTTGTTTTTGTCAAAATAGCCCAATACGCTAACGGAATCCCTGCCGGCATAAACTGTAACTGCACCTTGTTCGGTAGTGGATAATATATGTGCAGATATGCTGTTTAGACGAGATAATAATTCCCGATGCGGATGGCCGTAACGATTATTTTTACCACAGGAAATGATCGCATATTGCGGTTGCACTTGCGCTAGAAATTTAGCACTGGTTGAATTTTTGGAACCATGATGTGCTACTTTTAGAATGTTAAATCTGGTGCCGGAACGCTTTAACTGTTCTAAGACATATCGCTCTCCGTCACCTTCCAGATCACCACATAATAGCATCTTTGTTGAATAATACGTAACTTCTAAAGTCGTAGAATATGCATTTGCAGAAGAAGCATCAAAAAAAGGTTTTGGATGCAGACAAGCAACAGATAATGCGCCTTTTTGCAGATGATCGCCGGCACATATTGTTTGAATCGGAATATCTGCCTGCTTGGCAGCAGTGATCATCTGGCGATATCCTTCTTCACTCTGCATTTCTTGCGATGGCAATGGTAAAAGAAGTTTGCGGATTTGGATATCCTGGCGGTCTGCAACATACTTCATTAATTCCAGCTGACCGGATATATGGTCTTTGTCAGCATGAGTCATGATCATATAATCTATG
The DNA here is from genome assembly GCF_054161275.1 of Jutongia sp. SJQ-6. Next base: position 511,088 of record NZ_CP195314.1, read on the forward strand.
CTGTGAATTCCTTGTGATTTGAGATATGGAATCAAACAATACTCTCCTATATTGTTTTTGCTGGTGCTTCCACCATCAATTAAAAATGTAGTGCCATCGGTGTGCTGCAGTAAAATACCATCCCCCTGCCCTACATCCAGAAAAACAGCCTTAAAGTATTTTCGTGGAATGGGAAAAAGCAGAAGGATAACTGCAGCAGTCCAGATCAGCAAAGGATAAGGCTTGATAATCGTGCGTTTATTGATCCATAGTAGAGATAAGGCAAGAATAATGTAATATATCACGATGCGAGATATTTGTGGTTGCCCGAGAATCAGTGAATGAATTGGTAATCGTTGGAACAGCCTGCACAAATATTCATAAAACGACAGAATGCAGTAGGTGGTGCCGAACAAAAAATGCGACATAAACGGCAGCCACAGACCTAGTATACATGCAACGCCGCCGATCAGCACCAGATAAGAAACCAGTGGCAGCACTAAGAGGTTCAGAAATATCCCGTAGACCGGAATCTCATAAAAAAAGAACAGTACGATTGGCAGTGTAGTTAGTTGAATGGCGGCACTGGCCAATAACGATTGTGCTGTTTTTTCCAGGAGAAGAGAGAGTTTACATTGGCATTTATCCAATAGCGTACCTTGCTGTTTTTCTCGTATCCAACGCCTCTTTTTGCGGAGTTTGGCGCGGCGCTTTTCGGAATCACCTACTATGATCATCTGCAGAGCGGGTAAAATAGCAGCAATGCCGAGCACAGCGAAATAAGATAATAAGAAACTGCAAGAATAGACAGCATAAGGATTTTGCAGTGTAATGATGCAGGCACTGATTGCCAGTGATGAAAGTAAATCGTAACTTCGATGCAGCAGATCTGCTGCGAATAACAAGAGCATCATGATAACGGCACGACTGGTTGAAATGCTAAAACCCGTCATTAGTCCATACGATATTAAAAATGATATGGTTGCAAGAATACTGATGCGTCTCGGCAGCCGGCAGATAAGCAGCAGGCGAAAAATACCGAAACAAAAGATCGTGACATGAAGTCCGCTGATCGCTAACAGATGACCAATGCCGTTTTGCTGATATAGCTGTTTGATGTCTGAGGGAAGTTCTGTTTTTTGACCCAATAAAACAGCTTTCATTATACCGGCTTGTTTATCAGGGAGACCGGATTCTATCGAAGTTGATAATCGAAGTCTGATTTCGTCCAATTTTGTAAACAATATGTTAGAATGGCCGGACACCACTTCGATCTGGTCAGCGTATAATTGATAATAGAAGTTTAGTTCCCGATAATATTGTTTTTGATCAAATTCGCCAGGATTGGATGCCGCGGCAAAATTTTTCAGAGTTCCAAAACACTCTATTGTATTACCGGGAAGAAGCGATGAAGATTGATCTGAATAAACGATCATATTGGAAAAATTATATACTTTCTGTCCGGAAATATGGACAGATACTTTTTTGAGATATAAACGATTGGATGAATCGGTGGGCTCTGTACGATAATAAATCCCTTTTACGTAAGCATTTATCTTATCATTATTTTTAGCCAGTAATGCCTCATACGGATAATTCTTCTGCCATTGTTCCTGCATGTGCGTGGCATGAAACCAGACCAACAGAAACATACAGATCGTACAGATCCAAACACAGGGTCTGCGAATATAAATCACCTCTTTAGAATCACTGGACAAGATCAAGATTTCTAGTAAATACATCTCCAAATGGCATAGAATCGTTATAGAATAATTCCTGTTTGCCGTTAATACTAAATTGCACTTTTGTAATATCCGGCAGTTCGATCAATGTATTAACGACAGAATAAATAGCCACTTCTGCTGTAATCCCGTCCGGTTTATTTAAAAACTGCTCTGAAAAATCAACATAACAGGTATGCTCTTTCATGGTAACTTTGTTAAGGATCGTATCTTTAGGAATTGTTGCCTGAATATCCTTGGAAGAAACACCGTCGATCGTAGATGGTCCCTTTAGAAGCTGTTCAATGACAAGCTGCTCTAACGGAATTGTCGCATCATATGTAATCTCAACCGGTACTTCAACAAGCTTATCTCCTTTTCGAGATGCAAAATACATATTTACAGTTGCGGTCTGACGATATGTTGAACCACTGTCTGTATTATCAATAAAGCTGCCGGCAGTCATATAGCCGATGGAATTCATATTCGAATCGGTCAACGGTTGTCCTGCAACATAAAATTGCACAGCACGAACATCTTTAGACTGGCAGAGAGTTTTAACGATCGCAGCACGGCGCAGAATCTCATTAACTCCGGAATAATTGCCATAGGCGGCATCCAAGTAAAGTGTCAGGTCACCGTTGTTATCAATAACGAAGTCATCAACAGATACATTGTCCGGAATGGCTTTTTTCATAGATACATCGGAAGGTTCTTTTTGAAGGTTATGCAGTAATTCCTTGATAAGAGTTTCGCCTTTCTTATTCTTAGGAGCATATTTCTCGTAAGTCACTTTCGTTTCAGCAGCGTTTATGCAATAAATATAGTATCCGGTATAATCCTTATGGGGGCGTGCGTGTACGAAAAGAAATGCCCAGACCAATATAGCGATCACAAGCAGAACGACCCATGGGACAAAATGATATTTATGTGTTGTAACAATGGTCTTTTCTTCCACGACCTCACCTCCAATTTTTTGTCATATGATCAGACAACATAAGTCAATGGGATACGCACCGTAAAGGTAGAACCCTCTTTTTCTTTACTGTGCAGCTTGATCGAGCCGCGGTGCAGCAACACAGTACTTCGTGTTAAGGATAAACCAAGTCCGGTTCCACCGGTATCACGGGATCTGGCCTTATCAACACGATAAAAACGATCAAAAATTTTATCTTGCACATCTTCCGGAATACCGACACCGGAATCTTCTATTTTGACATAGAAAAATTTATGATCGGCATTGAGGGTAACGCGCACCCAGCCATCGTCATAATTATACTTGATCGCATTTTCAATCAAATTATTCAATGCGATCGACAGTTTTACCTCGTCAACATCTGCCATTATCGGTCGAAAACTCTCATAGATCAATTCGATGTTACGTTCCGCAGCAATCGGTCGTAAGCGCTTTAGCAACTGTTCGATCAAATCGTTGATACTAATATTGACAATATTCATGTCTGCAGTATTTTTATCAAGTTTTACCATTGTGAGAAGATCGTTGATGATATTTGTCATACGTTCGATCTCATGCGTGATATCCACCAAAAATTCACGATATAATTCTTCCGGCATACCTTCTTGAGAAAGCAGGGAATCTGACAATACCTTCATAGATGCTAATGGTGTCTTTAATTCGTGAGACACATTAGAAGCAAAGCTTTGTTTTGCTTCATCCTGCTGCCTGATAACATCGATCATGCGGTTAAAAGATTCTGAAATTCGTTCAACCTCGGAGTAAGTATGCACATCTAACTTAGTGTCCATATCTCCTGCGGCAATGTCATCAATAGATTCTGTAACACGCTGTAATGGTCTGGTGATCAAAACCGAGTAACCAAACGCAAGAAACATGATAACGATTGCGATTGTTAATATCAAAATAATGCTGCGTCGGTTGATCACATTTGCAGTTGTACGAAAATTCTTGGTGGAAAAAGTCAAAATGATCGCACCGGTCGTCTGTTCAGTAGACGCGTTTACGATCGGCATCGTAAGCTGTACGTAGTCACCGAGATCATTTACGTAACGTTTTTCATGATCAACAAAGCAACGAACTACTTCTGAGGAGATCATAGTTTTGCCGACTTCCAGATTAAACGTATCTGTTACGACAGACAGATCCTGATTGATGATCAAAACACGCCCCTGATAGATGGTTGCAATAGATTCCGCCTCCTGTTCAACTTCAGGTGCCTCCTGTCCGGTAAGATATTCAGAACTGTTAACAAGGTTACTGAGGACGGTTCCATAAGATTGAATCTCATCCGTTCGTTGAGAGATCAGTCTTTTCTCGTAAGAATTAATTAGAATATTCGAAAAAAAGATGACCGGTATCAAACCAATCACCACCAGTACGGCAAACAATTGCACCCGCATACTGCGGATCTGCACTAGTAATTCTTTTCCTCGCTCAAGCAAAATGATTCCTCCAAACGGCTGTCAGGCCACAAAATAGTAATACATACGGCTGGATATGCCTATCGTTGGAAATAATAGCCAACACCCCATTTGGTATGGATATATTTTGGTGCACTTGGGGTTGTTTCAATTTTTTCTCGAAGTCTTCGAATATGTACATCGACGGTTCTGACATCACCCGGATAATCATATCCCCAAACGGTATTGAGAAGTTCTTCACGACTATATACTTTATTAGGGTGAAGCATTAAAAGTTCCAACAGGTCGAATTCCTTTGCCGTCAGATTCACTTCTTTGTCATCAATGTAACCTCTACGGCTGTCCAGATCAATGCGAAGTGATTCAAATGAAAGTACCTTTTCAGGCTCTTTAGCTATTTTGGAACTGCTTCGGCGAATAATAGCACGGATCCTTGCCTTTACTTCCAAAATGTTAAAAGGCTTCGTAATATAGTCATCCGCACCATACTCCAGCCCCAGGATCTTATCCATATCTTCACCTTTAGCAGTCAGCATTATGATAGGAACATCCGAAGATTCACGAATCTGCTGGCACACTTCAAAACCTGTAAGTTTTGGCAGCATCACATCTAATAATATGACATCATATTGATTGGAGGATGCAAGTGAAAGAGCTTCCTCACCATCATAAGCACAATCAACTTCCATGCCGTCCTGTTCCAAGCTAAAACGAATTCCCTTAACAATTAACTTTTCATCATCTACAACCAATACTTTCTTTGCCATATTTCCCTCACTTTCGACGTTAAACATAAACGTCTCTCTTTATTTCAAATAGTTATTTTGTTTTTGATCTTGTCGAAGACACCATTTTTGATCCCGGATATATTCATAATATCCTCGATCTTTTGGAAACTGCCATGCTCCGTGCGATAGGCAACGATAGCGTTTGCCTTGGATTCCCCAATTCCAGGCAACGATAACAATTGCTCTTTCGTAGCTTTGTTGAGACTGATCTTGTCCGACGAAGTGGCAGATGCAGTCTGTGCATCGGATTCTGCGCATGGCTGATCCTTTGCTGTCTTTGATCGGCGCGGAATCTCTATCTGCTCTCCATCCTGAACGAAACGAGCCTGATTGACGGCATTTGTGTCTGCTTTTTTGGTTAATCCTCCTGCAGATGCAATAACATCGCAGATGCGGACAGACTCACTAAAACGATATACGCCAGGGTGCTTTACGGCACCACAAATGAAAACGGCAATCTCAGACGAATCCGTATTCACAGGCTTAGATGTATCACCAGCCGGAGCGCTGCTTTCTGATACGGATGCCTGAAAATTTGATTCTTTCGTAACCGGATCTTGCCCTTTCGTATACCAAAAGCCTGCGCCAAATAGTATGGCACCACAAATAATCCAAATGATCCATTTTTGTTGTTTCATAACATTACCTCCTGCGAATTAGCGGGCAGGAATGTCTGATAAATATCGAAAATACGCAAATTATACATATTTACGGATAGAATGTATGTCTTTCGAACCTTACTCTATTCTAACGAATCTTTTTCATAATTACAAGTATAAGAATCTACAAAAATTCTTACATATTTCTTACTATTTTTGACAGACAACGAGCAGATGCGTCTGTCAAAGGTATGGTTGTTTATTGTAGGACATCTGCTCATTTTCCAAACAGTTCATCCCACTTAAAAAGCATGATACCGCCGATCATTACGGCAATGCCAAACAGTCTTGTCCATGCAAATCCTGCTTTTGTGGTGCCAAATAGGCCAAACAATGAGATAATATATGATACGATCAATTGTGCAGAGACAATAAACATCGTAGCCTTCGCAGGTCCCAGCTGATTGATCGCAACAATGACGGTATATGTGATAAATGCACCAATGACACCGCCAAGAAGCATATACCATGGTTTTACCTGTACAATGCCCGAGATGGAACCTTCTTTACCAGTCACAAACCAGGCTGCCACACATATGACGAAAGCAGTGATCTGAACAAAACCTGCAGCTACCCATACACCGGCCTGTTTGGTCACTTCTGCATTAAAAACCCCCTGTATACTCATTAACATACCGGATAATAGACCGATCAACATTCCTAACATAGAAATTCTCCTTTCTTCTACCAAAGCAACGAGAGCCGGACGAAATTCTGTCCGACTCTTCGTGAGAGTTCTATATTAAGTTGTTTCCCAATTTGCGGTGCTCTATTCGGATAAAACGTCATCTAATACGTTGATCATTTTATCAATATGCTCTTTTTCGACAATAAGTGGCGGCACAAAACGTATAATATTTGTACCTGCACTGATCAGAACAACGCCTGCTTGCAAGGCTTTTGCAACCACGTCTCCAGCCGGGATCGTAAGTTCCATCCCCTGCATCAGACCAAGACCACGCACCTCTTTGACTTTATCCGGATGTGCTTCTGCCAAGGTTTCTAACTTTTCTGTCAAATATGGTGCGATCTCATTAACATGATCCAAAATGTGCAATTTATCATATTGATGAAATACTTCGCAAATGGCAGCAGTTGCCAGCGGATTACCGCCATAAGTAGTACCGTGATCCCCCGGTACCATCGCAACGGCATATTTTTCTGTGGCAGCAAAGGCTCCAACCGGAACACCACAACCTAATGCTTTGGCTGTAGTCAAAATATCCGGTGTCACACCATAATGCTGATAGGTGTACATTTTGCCGGTACGACCCATACCACACTGGATCTCATCAAAGATCAATGCGATATCTTTTTCATCGCAGAGTGTACGTAGGCCTTTGATAAACTCTGGTGTTGCAGGATGGATTCCTCCCTCACCCTGCAAGGTCTCTAACAGGATTGCACAGGTCTCATCGGTTACCAGTGCCTTAACGCTTTCCAGATCATTGTAAGTTGCAAAAGAAACGCCACCGATCAACGGCTCAAATGCTTCTCTATAATGTTTGGTTCCGGTTACAGACAAAGCACCCATCGTGCGGCCGTGAAAAGAATGATCCATCGCGATCACTTCACCTTTGCTCTGTGGATTTTTATTAAAAGCATACTTTCTCGCCAGCTTAATTGCGCCCTCGATCGCCTCTGCTCCACTGTTTGTAAAAAATACCCTGTCCATACCAGAAACATTGCATATTAGTTCTGCTGCTTTGATCGCAGGTTTTGTGTAATAAAGATTGGAAATATGGATCAGATCATCGATCTGGTCTTTTAATGCCTGTTTAAATTCTTCGTTACTGTATCCTAGTGCTGATACAGCAATACCGGCACCCATATCCAGGTATTTTTTCCCTTGGTCGTCATACAAATACATACCTTCACCTTTGGTGAATACAACACTTCTATTGTAAGTATGAATAAAATGTTTGTCTGCTTCCTGTATTGTCATCGTTCTCATCCTCATTTCTATCAAATTAATATTATGTGCCGGCTTTCTTAAATCTCATTACTGTATCGTCCACTGTCATCACCAATGATCGCCGTACCGATACCTCGTTTTGTAAAGAATTCCAAGAGTAGGCAGTGATCTCGTCTTCCATCCAAAATATGTACTCTGCCAACACCGGAATTTACAGCATGAATACAGTTGTTGACCTTTGGCAGCATACCGCCGCTGATAATGCCGGCTTCTATTAATTTGTTGGCTTCGATCAGATTCAGAACAGACACCAAAGTTGTTGGATCATTTGGATTCATGCAGACACCTTCAACATCCGTCAAAAATGCCAGCTTTTCTGCTCGAATACCACCTGCGATCGCACATGCTGCATCATCAGCATTGATATTATACGTATTGCCCTCGTCATCCATTCCGATAGGTGCAATGATCGGAATATAATCATTTTCCAAAAGTGTATCGATCACTTCGGTGTTAACATGATCAATATCCCCGACAAAACCGATATCTTTTCCATTTGGCATTTTCTTTTGAACATGAAGCATACCGCCATCTTTTCCACAAAGCCCGATCGCTTTGACACCCAAATGTTCAACCATGGATACCAGATTTTTGTTAACGCGGTTAAGAACCATCTCAGCAATTTCCATCGTGTCTTTATCCGTCACGCGAAAACCTTCTTCAAAGCGTGTTTCTTTACCGACTTTACTGATCCATTTGCTAATCTCCTTGCCCCCGCCGTGTACAATGATCGGCTGCATACCGACCAATTTTAACAAGGCGACATCTTTGATCACACTCTCTTCCAGATTGTGATCTAACATAGCACTTCCGCCGTATTTAACAACGACTTTTTTTGAGTTGAAGTCTCGAATATACGGTAGTGCTTCGATCAATGTTTCTGCCTTGACGGTAATGTTATCTAAATATCTTTGCTGCTCTTCGTTACTCATAGTTTTTTCTATCCTCGCTTTTATGTACTTTGTTTTTTACTTAATAAGATTAAAAAGTCAAAAGGTCTGAATTTCCCAGACGGGCTATTTTTTTAATCTTATTATGGGAACATCGGGACAATCTTCAGCCCGGTATTCTCCGGCAGACCAAACATTAAGTTCATATTTTGAATTGCCTGACCAGCTGCCCCCTTGACAACATTATCAATAGCACCCATCATAATGATCCTTCCGGTTCTCTCATCAATCTTGAAGTTGACATCTACAAAATTGCTGCCTTCTACCCAACGGGTCTCTGGATAGACATCTTTATTTAATACGCGAACAAAATATTCATCCTCGTAATACTTATCATATACAGCTTTTACATCCTCATAGGAAAGTTTTTTGCGCAAAGTCGCATAAGAGGTTGCTAAGATTCCTCGATTCATCGGCACCAGATGTGGGGTAAAGTTAATAAGAACTTCTTCTCCGGAGGCATAGGACAACTGGTCCTCGATCTCCGGTGTGTGACGGTGAGAAGCAACACCATATGGTTTAATACTCTCATTTACTTCACAGTAAAGATTCGCAACCTTAGCACCTCTGCCGGCTCCTGAGGTACCGGATTTAGCATCAATGATCACAGTATTCATATCGATCAGGCCCTCTTTTGCCATTGGATAGATGGATAATGTGGAACAGGTTGGGAAACAACCCGGATTAGCGATCAGGCGCGCATTTTTTATATCCTCACGATTGACTTCACATAAGCCATAAACAGCCTCTTTAATAAACTGTGGACTCTGATGTTTGATGCCATACCATTTTTCATATTTAGCAACATCTTTAATACGGAAGTCTGCACTCAGATCAATGATCTTTGTTTTTGATAATATCTCTTCATTTACCAGAGAACCGCATAATCCTTGTGGTGTTGCGGTAAAGATCACATCTGCCTGTTTCGCTAATTCATCCATATTTTCGCCCATGCATTTGGCGTCAACAAGATTCACCATATTCCCAAACACACTGCTGTATTTTTCATCTACATAGGAGCGTGAACCATACCATACAATCTCTGCATCCGGATGCTGCAACAAAATTCTGACCAATTCCTGTCCGGCGTATCCGGTGGAACCAATAATGCCTACTCGAATCATAAAATCCCTCGTTTCTGCTAAAATGTATATTTATTCATGACAATGGACGTGATGTATCTACAACTTTTAGGTAAAAACGTCCATCAGCTCAATATTATACGTCATTTGCTTTTTGATTGCAATAGATATTTATACATTACGTGAATTTAAAAAAAGATTGATCAGAATACGATTTCTACTTAATAAAACATTCAAAATGAGATCATTTCATAAAAAATAGCATTGCATAAATATGCAGAATGTTGTATATTTATAAACAGTCATAACAGTGGTACAAAATTACAGTAAAAAAGGGAAAAAGGATTTGCAATCAACTGTAATTGTGTTTATACTGTTATCTGTATGGCAGATCATGCCATCGCAAAAGAATAATATGCCGTAGTCACGGCGGAATGGAGGAAAAAACATGAAGGAAAAAGTGATTCTTGCCTATTCAGGCGGACTTGACACCACAGCAATCATCCCTTGGTTGAAGGAAAACTATGATTACGAAGTAATCTGTGTCTGCATTGACGTCGGACAGGAAAGCGAGTTGGATGGTTTGGAGGAGCGTGCAAAATCTTGTGGTGCATCCAAATTATATATTGAGGATGTTATCGATGAGTTTTGTGATGACTATGTCGTTCCTTGTGTTCAGGCAAATGCTATTTATGAGAACAAATATTTATTAGGTACTTCAATGGCTCGTCCATTGATCGCTAAGAGATTGGTAGAGATTGCTCGTAAAGAGGGCGCATCTGCGATCTGCCATGGTGCTACCGGTAAAGGTAACGATCAGGTTCGTTTTGAGCTTGGTATTAAGGCACTCGCCCCTGATCTTCGTATTATCGCTGCTTGGAGAGATCCAAACTGGACAATGGATTCCAGAGAGTCTGAGATCCAGTATTGCCGCGATCATGGAATTGATCTTCCATTCTCAGCAGACAACAGCTACAGCCGTGACCGTAACTTATGGCACATCAGCCACGAAGGCTTAGAATTAGAGGATCCTGCAAATGCACCTAATTATGATCATTTGCTTGTACTTGGCACTACTCCTGAGAAGGCTCCGGATGAAGGCGAAATCGTTACTATGACATTCGAGAAGGGTGTTCCGAAGTCTGTCAATGGCAAGGAAATGAAAGTATCTGACATCATCCGCACCTTAAATAAATTGGGCGGCAAGCATGGTATCGGTATCATTGATATTGTAGAAAATCGTGTTGTCGGAATGAAGTCTCGTGGTGTATATGAGACACCGGGTGGAACAATTCTTATGGAAGCACATCAGCAGCTTGAGGAATTGATCTTAGATCGTGATACATATACAGCTAAGAAAGATATGGGCAACAAGTTTGCAGATATTGTTTACGAAGGCAAATGGTTTACGCCACTTCGTGAGGCTGAGCAGGCATTCATTGAGTCCACACAGAAATATGTAACAGGTGAAGTGAAGTTCAAACTGTACAAAGGTAATATTATCAAACAGGGAACCACTTCTCCATACTCCATTTATGATGAAGACATTGCATCTTTCACAACCGGTGAGCTTTACAACCATAAAGATGCAGAGGGATTCATCAATCTGTTCGGACTGTCTTCTAAGGTTCGTGCTATGAAGCTTGGTTCTTTCGTAGAATTAAACGACAAATAATTTGTCCTTGTTTTTAACAGTCAACAAAATATAAAACAGCTATTATCCGAATTTGTGATAATAGCTGTTTTCTTTTATTTAATAGGAAATTGCTGTTATGTAGTGTGATGCTACCAAGAATTGCTTTAGCAATTCTTGCAAAGCAAAGCGCTGGCTTTGCTTTTTTTATCATAATATTGTATTGTACAATAGACTGTTTTTTTAGTTAGAAGGAAAATGCATTTTCCATTCGTGAACCAATGCACCTAATGGAAGTCCAACTACATTTGAATAATCACCATGAATTTCTTTGATATATGCTGCAAAAGCACCTTGAATTCCGTATGCACCGGCCTTATCCATTGGTTCGCCGGTTGCAATATAGTCCGTAATCTCCTGCCTTGTCATTGGATAGACAGTAACATCCGTCCGTACATGAAAGGTATGTACTCTCTGACTGTTTGTATCAGTGCTTATGATCGTAACGCCGGTATATACGCTGTGGGTATTTCCCTGAAGTGCGTTTAGCATCGCATAGGCATCTTCTTCGGACGAAGGTTTTCCCAGAATCGTGCCATCCTGTAATGCAACGACAGTATCTGCACCAAGTATATAACAATCTGAATACTCTGGTTTTGACGCTACATCGCTTGCTTTTCGAAAAGATAACTCTTCCACTGCTTCTGAAGGGCTTTGATCCTGCAACGATTCATCGGCATCGCTGGTACGTACTTCAAAGGAAATGCCAATCTGTGATAAAAGTTCCTGACGTCGTGGAGAACCGGAGGCTAAAATGATTTTTTTCATTGTGTCAATCCTTTCCTTGTCTGAGTGTGAGTGCAATCTGAGTTTAACATAATGATTGGTCAATGACCGCGGAATAATTCCGGATGTCCCTCTAAATGCGCGCTGTCGTTAAAACGGTCCAAAAAGAATCCATGTAATGTTTCATCATAATGGATTGCTGTGATACTGCAGTTTTCCAAAGAAGTACCAAATTGGAGCCGTCGAGCAAAACTGCCGCCAAACAATGCGCAGAGCAACACACGAATAACACCGCCATGACAGACCACAGCGACCTGTTTAGCATCTGTATGTAAAATTTCATCAAATACCGGAAGGACGCGATCAAGTAACATTGCACCATCTTCCCCGCCAGGATAGATCATCTCTTCTACCGGTACAAAGAAATCACCGACATATTTAGCAGGGGAATCGATTGATACCGGTTGTTTACTTTGTCTATTGGAGCGTTTTTGCTCAAATAAATGCTGTTGTTGTTTATAATAGTTTGCGTAAAAACTCTTTACCTGCGCATCCGGAATTCCTGTAAGATCGCCGAAATCAATTTCTGCAAGTCCGGATCGAACCTGCAGATGATCCAATAAAAATTCATTATGCGAAAAGGCAATTTCGGCAGTCTGTTTGGCACGGATCAGATCACTGCAATAGACCGCATCAATGGAATAATTCCGTAGTCTTTTGCCAAGAAGCTCAGCCTGTTTTATGCCGGCATCTGCCAAAGGTACATTTACATTACAGTCACTGCTATTTTGTCTGCCATGTCGGATCAAGTAAAAGATCATTTTGCACTCTTCCTTTCTTTCCAAAGACTTGCAGCATTGCTTCCGGTAACCGGAATAATATCTTTTGTAAAAAGTGTATCGTCATAAAGTTTTGTATCTGTGTTCTTTTGGTCGTCAGCTTTTAGCTGTTCGTATTTGGCTTTACGGACTTCATAATCGGTACCGGTGGCAGCAGACACATCGATAGATGCATATAGCGCATAGCCATCAAGCCAGTTTTGTTGTACTTCGTCCCAGCTTGTAAAATTGGCTTTTAATTTTTTGGCAGCAGGTTCGATCACTGCCTGTGCCTCAGAAATCGTCAGATAACCAGCTACATAACCCCATTGTGCTAAATGGGAAATGCGGCACATATCCCAAGCGAGAAGCCCCTTCTTTCTCCAAGTTTTCCAATTGTAACGGATCATTTCATAATGAACTTTCATATCCCCGGACAATTGCTTCATGGCAGTTTTTAACTCTTTGGCTGACATCGAGCGCATTTGTGCCGCTTCCTTACGGTATGTCGAACGGGAACCAGTATGCAGTAAATCATACATTTGGTCGATCAACTGTTTGCGATTTGAAATATTCCAGCTCTTTTGCAAGATCGCAGCGGCCGCTTTCTGATTGCCATCCGTCGGTTCGTATCCACCGAAATAATATACGTTGCCTTCGTTGATCGCGATCAAAACAGAACCCATGGCACGTCCCCACTGTCCAAGATTTGAATTTTTGTCCTCGTCGCTTACGAGAACTTTTGGTGTGGGTGATGCCTGTTTGTCTACGGTGGTCTGTTTATTACTGCTGCAGCCGATCAAAGTACTGCAAAGTATTGCCGTAATGCATACATAGGTTATCCATTTTTTCTGTTTGCTCATGCTTCTCCTCCATACCTGTAATATACAATTTCCCTATCTTTTAATAAAAGATAGAAAATATATTAGCACCGATTACGGTGATCATACCTGCAACTGCAATGGAAAGGCCGCTCATTGCACCCTCTACTTCGCCCATTTCAATTGCTTTAGCTGTTCCCATCGCATGGGATGAAGTGCCGATGGCAATTCCCTTTGCAACGGAATCCGTAATATGAAACCACTTTAAGATATATTCTGCCATAATATTTCCAAAAATACCAGTCAAAACGATCACTGCAACGGAAATTGTCACAATGCCGCCTAGTTCTTCGGAAATCCCCATGCCGATAGCGGTTGTAATGGACTTTGGAAGTAGTGTGACATATTGTTCGTGAGTCAGTCCAAACAATACACTTAGTCCTAATACAGAGGCTAGACCTGCTACGGTACCGGCTATGATTCCGGTAAATATCGCTATCGCGTTTTTCTTTAAGATCTGCAACTGTTCATACAAAGGTATGGCCAAGGCAACTGTTGCCGGAGTCAGCAAATAGTTAATATACACTGCCCCCTTTTCGTAGACAGAATACTGAATATTACACACCTTTAATAAAACAATGATCAAGGTTACTGCAATAAGCAGGGGATTGAATATTGCAAGCTTAAATTTGTGCCTGATCAATAAACCGATCTCATAGGCAAGCAGTGTAACAATGCCGCCAAAAAATAATGAATTTTGTAATAGTTGTATCATGATGACTTAATAACCTCTTTTCTATAAGAATATATATGATCAGTCTTTAGGCTGCTTTTTGTTTGTTTTGTGATGCATAATAAATTGCGTTGCATATCCGGATACGACCATGACGATCACAGTTGTGACTAACATGATCAGGAGAACCGGCAGTAAAATCTTACGCAGATCCCCCCAAGAGTCCATGAGTCCAACGCCTGCAGAAACAAACAAGATCGGCATGATCTCTACGAGAAAGAGTCCTGTTTCGCGGACATGTTCTAAACGGATAACTCCGGTGCATAGTGCAATAAACAATAACAACATTCCATAGATACTTCCCGGCACAGGAAAAGGAAGCGCTAATTTAAGCACTTCCCCCGCAAATGACACCAGAAGAATCATACAAAATTGTTTAAAATACTTCATAATTAAACATCTGCCTTTCTGATAAACTCTTCTTGAGTTCCAACATATTTACTTCCATTGGAATAATTTTTTCATTGTTGTTTTATCACTGTCACTGTAGTAACCATACTGCAAAATTTCATAGTTATGCAGAAGTGATGAAACGGTTTTTGATTCGGAATCCCCATAATTATGCCACTTTCCATTCATATCCATATATCCATTGACATTCATTGCAGGAATATCCTGAGATACTTTTTCGATATACTGGTTATAAAGCGGCAATGTAATACCTGCTTGCTTTAACAACATATTCTCCAAATAGTTGTTGCTGATCGAGACTTCTTTGGCTTCTTCAATATCATAGTTTGCCCAAATGATAAACGGCGTTGCGTATCGTTTCTGGATCTCTTCTAAGCCCCAGTCACTCTGCTTTTTGCCGAGAAGCGTTTCATAAAATTCGGTTTCAATCGATGGATGATGATCGCCAAACATACAGATGATGGTTGGCTCATCCTGTTTTTCAAAGTATTTTACCAAATACTGAAATGCATCGTCGGATACTTTGGTTGCAGACAAAAATTCTTTTGTTTCCGGCAAATGACTGCCTTCCGGATAAACCGGATCTTTCCAATTCGTATTGGTCAGATAACCGCCGTGATTTTGAATTGTCATATCAAATACAAAGAGCGGCTGGCCTTCCTTTTTATTTTTGTAGCGCTCGATAACTTTCTTGTAACTTTCCTTGTCACTGATATAACGAACATATTCCGGATTTTTGAAGTCATCGATCGTCAAAAACTGATCAAAGCCCATACTCTTATAAGAAGCCGTACGGTTCCAGTTAGCACCGCTGCTTGGATGAATTGCTTCACAGCGATAACCAAGTTTTTTGAGATAACCAGGCAACGCAAAGGTGGACTCATGCATAAACTGTTGATACACGTTACTTCCACTTGGGAAAAACTTAATTGTATTTCCTGTCATTGCCTCAAACTCAGAATTACTGGTTCCTGCACCAAAGATGGACACATAATCTCGTCCATAAATGGTGTTCTCATCCAGGCTATGAATAAAAGCAAGCGGATCACGGTTATAATTAACCTTTCCAACCAGAGAATAGTCTGCAAGGCTTTCGTTCATGATCAAAATAATGTTTGGCTGCTTGTCGCCAAGACTTTGATTAGTACTAAAGTCTTTGTTATACGTGCGCTTTTTGTTGGACTGCGTTGTGTTCGTCTCTTCGCTGCTGTTTCCCTCAGTTTTAGTATTCTCTTTTTCAAAATCTGACAGAATATCCTTTACCTTTGCCTGTGAATAACCGGATGGCGTCGACACACGCAGGTAATGTAAATTGATGAAAAAGTTGAGGTAGAAACCGTTGTTCTGACAAGAAACCACCTTGTTCCACACACTATCTTTGATCCCGCAGGTCTCCAGGATCGGTGTGGAATACAACAGAACGATGCAGGCTGCAGAAGTGACAACCGGAAGAACATGTCGCAACAGTTTCTGTTTGAAAGCGCGTTTTTTCTTATCACCGCGTAGTCTTAACAACAGAAGACACCAAATGAAAAATGCTGGAATCGCAACAAATTGTGATGGTGTCATCGTCAAATGATACTTGTCAGCGACCTCGGTTGCAGTTGTTACACCCAAAATATCAGCCGGAAGGAATGGAGTTCCTCGAACATTCATTAGGAAAAAGTTGACCAGACCAACCGGGAACAATATGATATCAAGTATCAGCGCAGCTCTCTCCGCATTGCCGATCACACCAAAGATCAACAGTTGTATTGCTCCCAAAAAGACCCAGGTAAAGATCCAGACATTCGGATACGTTTTTTGAAAAGTTCCATTGAGCAGTTCCAACATTAGGAACAACAAAAATGGATTTAATATCAATACCGTCCTACGGGCATAACGATATACCTTACGCTCTGCCAGACACCATTTGACAAAATCTTTCAAATTACGGATTTTTAATCTCTTTTTGATCACTTCGCCGGATTTGTCGGATCTACGGAGCAGTTTGTCGTGTCTTTTGCGCAGACGAGGTGCATATTCTGTGACACGCTCAAAGCAGAGTACAAATAATACGACAAATTCCAAGATCATTACGATAAATGGAAGCAGCAAACGATAATAATACGTATAAGAGATTGTCAGCGACTTCTTTTGTGTACGCATATTCAGCGTAGACATTGTCAGATTCGGATCTGTTCGATTTGTCGTATTTAGTGTCGGCAACGTTGCATAAGGGCGGCTGCCATTGCTGCAATTCAGTGCCAGACAACAAGTAACACCTTTCGGGATCGTTACCGTATGATCCATTTTTACGGTATACGTTGCATCCGGTTTAATGTCTTTGACCGGAATTGTTGTCTCATATACGGTTATATTTTCTCCATCTAACATTTGAATATGCAGATCAGTTCCTACTTTATCATATTCAAAAGAACCAAAACTTAACGTAAAACCGGATAACACGACTTTACGATCAAATTGAAACTTCTGACGGATAATCTCTGTATCATCTAAAATACCGATCACACTGCTCTGTGAGTTGCCCGCTTCCGTTGTTACCTGCTGTTTTGCAAGCATAGAACCGGTAAGTACAAACTGTAATACAAAGATTGCGATGCTGATAAAGACAAAACATGCAACTCTTTTTTTGGAAAAACGCAAGTACTTTTGCAACATACTCATGAAATTCTCACCATGCCTTTCTATAATCTGTCTGCTTACGTACAGATTACATATTTTTCATTTGCCAGAAAATTGTGTTAACAATTCTTACATAGCAAAATGTTAGTCTTGCTATGTAATCTAAACATTTATTCTTCCTGTTTATTTTCTCTATTTGTATCTTTTTTATAACTTTGTTTTGCATAAGCCCATTCTGTAGTATTTTTCTTTTGGACTGCACTGGCCGGAAGAGATTGATATAGCTGATATGCTAATTTACAAGCACCGGCAGTCAGAATCACAATGCATAATTCTACGACCAATAATGGCACAATGCCAGCGCGGTAAAACGCTGCAATAAAATCCACTAATGCATGAATTCCCATAGCGATCCACAGGTATTTGATCTTATCCGCTTTACGAACGGCATAAAAAACTAATACAGACAATGCAATCTGCAAAAACAACGCTGCGACACGCTCTAATCCTCCCAACATCAATGTATAGACGTTCATTTTGGATAAAGAGTCTACAATCGATTGATAGGAAGCAATCGCGGTATCATTTCCTGCCATTTTATCAATTAATTTATCCATTTGACCATTATTGATCAACTGACAGTAGGTATAATTTTGTAAGTGACCTAATCCTAATACGATAATGCATTCAATACCACCGTGTCCCAATCCGTAGGATACTGCCGTCTCGCGTTCAGTATGATTTTTAAGGAATATTCGGAAAGCAATGTAGCGTCCCGTTTCTTCAAAAAGGGCCGCCATAATACCGCCATATAAAGCATACGCCCATGGATTTCCTGTGAGGAACGTCGATACCGGACTATTGATCCGCAGGAAAAAGGTATGTGGTATTGCCTCGAGTACATAGGCAAACACAAAAAATATACCAGCACCTATAAAGACCGGGATCAGACTTTTGCGGGTACGCAGTTTCCATACAATGATCAGCACTAATGGAACAATAAAGCTAAACGTTGCTAACTCCATCATCAAATTCATAATCGAACTATCTATCATTCTATACGTTCCTTCCTTTCTAAATCTGCAAAAAAATGTTCTGCCTATTTATGAAACATAATATATTCGCTGTCAAACATTTTAGCAAGACAAGCTGCACCAATAGCGGTGACTACTAAGTTAGAGGCAATAGTGGTAAGTATTAATGATCCATGCAAATGGAACGAGAAAATACCGACCATAGACTGGACACTGTTATAGATCGGGATCAGATAATAATAGATCTGCGATCTGGCACCCGAACCAAACATGGATGTAATACCGATCAACATCACAACGATCATTAATGGTGTTACATAGGTTTGTGCCTCTTTGATCGTTTTGGCAAATGCTGAGATCAGAGCGATCAGTGTGACAAGCACCAATGCAGTGGATAAGATAATGATCCCCAGCATGATATAGTCATCGACACCATAACTTGTACCAGATATTTTATTGGTCGATGCGGACATCAATTTTGGTACGGAAGCAATGGTTCCGATCGCACTGGATGCACCGCTTAGGAGTGCAATGATCGATAATGCAGCAATTTTACCAAGTGCAATGTGGCTTCGTTTGACCGGAGTGATCAGCAACGATGCGATCGTACCGCGTTCTTTCTCTCCTGCTATGGATTCCGGTGCAACGGAAATACATCCGCTGTACAAAAAGATCAACAATAAAAATGGCAGCATCGAAGAAAAAAGCTGTGCGGTAGAATCTTTGTCATCTGCCATATCAAAGGTATCTGCTTTGGAATCCGCACGATTAACATCAAATTTATTGGCCATGGCAGATTCCTTCTGATCGAGGTAAGTACACAACGTATCATAAGCGTTCGCAGAATCCGTCGATGCAGAATTATAATAAATTGCAATATTAGGGGCAGGTTTACCGCTGCTTACCTCATATTCTTCTACTTGCTTTGCAAAATCTTCCGGAAAAACAATGCATAACTCTGCCTTTTGGTCTTTGACCTTTTGACGGGCAGAATCCATGGTATCCGCATTTCCTTTATGAATCCGAAAACCGGTTTTTTTCAACTCCGCAGACCAATCGTCCGGTATATTGACTGCGCTACATTTTGGCGCAAATTTGTCCGTTGTAAACTGACTTAACATGGCGTCACCCATGAATTGATACAGTACAAAGATCAAAATTCCCGGCAAAAGAATGGTCGTCATTACCATACGGTAGTCACCAAAGAAACGTGCCAATTCTTTGCGCATAACAGTTAAGATCGTAGAATTCATTATGCACGCTCCTTTCCTGAAATGTTTGTCTCTTCCCGGCCGACATGATCCTGATACAGATCAAAAAAGCGATCCTCCAAACTCTTTCCGGCACATATTTCTGCTAACGTACCACATTCGATCATCGTTCCATTGATAATAATACCGACACGATCGCAGATACGCTCGATCAGGCTGAATATATGCGTGGATACGATCACCGTCTTCCCTTCTTCCTTTAGCTGCAGCAGAAAATCCGTTACAACTCTCGCAGTCAAAACATCCAAACCGTTGGTTGGTTCATCAAAGATGACAATATCCGGATCATGCACCAAAGAGATGGCAAGTGATGCTTTCTGTTTCATTCCGGTAGATAGATTGGCGATCTTTACTTCCGCAAATTCATCAATGCCAAAGATCTCAAATAAGTGCTTCTTTCGCTCTTTACGAAGATTAGCCGGCACCTGATGGAGATCCGAGAAAAAATCAAACAAATAATTTGGAGTAAAAAATTCTTCCAATCGAAGCTCACTGGTCAAAAATCCAATCTTACGCCGAACCTGCTCTGCTTCTTTTCGCACGGAATAACCACCAATGACAGCATCCCCCTCATCCGGTTTGATCAACGTTGCTAACATGCGAAGCGTCGTCGTCTTACCGGCTCCGTTTGGACCGAGGAGTCCGAAGATCTCGCCCTCCATTGCATCGAAGGATAAATGATTGACGGCAACTCTTTTCTTGGCACCGGTATGTTCTATTTTTTGTTGTTTCTTGGAGAGAGCAAATGTCTTACATAATCCCTCTGCGTGCAATAACACGTTATCCATATATACCTCCCGTCCCTGCAGTCGAGCGCTATTTCGCTATGCAGGTACTCAGTGTTTGCAGATGTTATCTGGCTTATTAACGCACATTATCACATTGTAACAGAAATACGCTCAAAAATCCAGTAAATCATCAAAAAAGTAACGCCGACACTGTACTTTTGTCACTCCGCACATCAATAGTTTCCTAATGAACAAAAAAAGGACAAAGCTTAATGCTTTGCCCCCGCCCGTCCCAAATGGACGGTTGTTGTTATTTAGTTACTCAAACTTCCGGTATGGAAAGTTTGAATCAATTGTTATTTGGTGGTACAATGCTAGCTCCGCATTGACTGCAAAAAGCAGTTCCTTCCGGAAGTGTCATGCCACACTGTGGACATACGCAAGCACCTTGTATCTTTAAGATCTCTGCCTGTAATGCAGCAATCTCATTTGTCAGAGTGCTGACATTGGCAATGCCGGCATTATCCACTTCTCCTTCTTTATTCATTTCATAATAATGCTTTCCAAGCTCAATGTACTGTTTATCAAGTGCATCTTGTTTAGATTTTATATCCATTTTCAGCTTTGCTATGTTTGAAACTTCTTTTGCTTTTTGTGATACGTCTCTTCCTGCGGAAGTTAATGTTTCTTTCATGTTGTCAAAAAATGCCATACGTTCCTCCATTCCACACCGAACGTCTCGGTGTATACTCTCCTGCTATATTTTTATGGAGAAAAGCGGTTTCCGGCTCTTCTCCACATTTCAAAACACATCATAGCATATTTTGGAGGCTATTTCAATGAGTGTGCGCAGCTGTCCGAAGCATCAGATATTGTCGTTTTTGAGAGCTTCGATCGGATTGTCTTTTTTGATCTTATGCATAGAGTACATCATGCTGGCAAATACAACGGCAAAGACACCGAGGACAACGATGGCAACACTGCCCCATGGGATCTGAAATCCGAGATCCATTGCATCTAACACGGAATGATAGATCGCGAAGTTTAACAAAAAGGCAAGCGGTAGCCCAAAGAGAAGTCCTTTGACGCCATATAACAGGCATTCGTAATTCATCATTCGGTCAAATCCACCTAACGTCATTCCAACAGACTTTAACATGGCAAATTCTTTGCGCCGAAGCATCACATTGGTCGAGATCGTATTGAAAATATTGGCGATCACGATCAATGAGATCAAAATGATAAATCCATACGTAAAGATCTTAAGGATCAGCAGCAATACTTTTACAGAATCGCTATTCATACGCGGACTGTACAGATTATTAGCTACGGATTTTGCAAAGCCGGAATCATTTCTCAAATAATCACTGATCGAGGTGTAGGCTGTGTTATAATCCTTGGCTGTAAAATTAAACTTGTACTGATCCAAAAAACTTACAGAACGAAACATGGTTTCTTTGGCACTTAACGGCAGTGTCATCGTGATCTGATCAGCATATTCGAACGCATATATTCCTAAAGGTGCTTTATAATCTTGGGTATCCACTACTTTGCCGTCTGATAACGATATGCTTTCCAAAGCCTGTTTTTCCGGCATCATTTTTATTGCATCATAGTCATATTCTTCGGAGCCTTTTGCGAATGGAAATTCCATGCGTTTCAGATCAATAGCCGTAAAATTTTCGGTATAGTAATAACCCGAAATGTTGCGGATACAATATATTTTATCCGGTGTAAAACCATTTTGCAGGATGTTAAACTTCTTTGCTTTCTGAGTTTGTTTTGAGCAAAGAATACTCTCATCCCAGATCAGCGGACACAGTTTTTTAGTGTCCATATATTTGGACACGTTCAGATGGTGTTCTTCCAAATATTTTTGGTAAGAACTGTCATCAATAAAGGATAACTTTACCGGTAAGATCACTTTATCACCAGCATTTTTGGCATGGAATCCGGTGTTTTCATTTTGATTGTTACCGGATTTGTTAAAGCGGTAATAGCTTGTATCGATCTGCTCTTTATCTAAGATCACATACGTATTCATTGCGGATTCCGAATAGGAAGCATCGTCTACAGCACGTAGTGATCTCATTTTTTGGTAAGACTTCTCTGCACTTTGGTGATTCATATCATCGTTAGAAACAGACAAGGTAATGTCAGCGGTCGTTTCCTGCAGAGACATATCTACTGATCTTGTCAAATAACCATTGAACGATGCACTGCCAATAAAAAGGATGACGCTGATTGCTAAAGAAAAGACGGTCAAGCGGTATTTCCTGCGATTTCGCTTAAAGTTCTTATTGGCAAGCATTCCTTCAAAGCCAAATACCTGATAGATCCATTTTGGGCTGCGGATCTTTCGGCTTCGAATACGAATGTCGTGATTTTCGCGGAGTGCGTCTATGGCAGTAAGTTTCACTGCTTTTCTAGCCGGGATCGACGCCGAGATAAGAACCGTGATCACTGCAATGACTGCAGAAAGAAGCAGCGCAGCGGGGCTTATCGCAAGTGTCAGATTTACACCTTTGGTATTGTTCAAATATGGTTCAATGATCTTGCCTACAAAATGCAGCGTGACTCCAATTCCAACAAGACCGGACAAAATGCCGATTGGAATGCCGATCACACACAAACACAATGCCTCAAAACAGACGGAATGACGGATCTGTTTTTTGGTCGCTCCGATCGATTTTAGCAGTCCGAACTGCTTTGTACGTTCACTGACAGAAATCGAAAAGGCATTATAGATCAATGTGACACTGGCTAAAACAATGATAAATATCAATGCACCGGCCATCGTGTTCAGTATAGTACGGTAATTGCCGCCTTCTGCGGTTCCCATATAGCGAAGCAGATTCCTATGGATCGCATAGTCGTTATCGATCAACAATTCCCTGCTATTTTTGTCGGTGTATTTTTTTAGCAGATTTTTAATCTGTTGATTGATCTTACGAGAGTCTTTCATCGAAAAAAAGACATCATGCTGTATTGCAGACGTATCTCCCGTGGTAAATACCGAATATCCGGGAGCACCAAAGTTTTCCAGCGAAGGTCGTTCACAGATTCCTACGATCTTATATTGTTTTTTGACCGTGTTTTCAATCTTTTCAGCCCCTTTGGTATATTCAACACACTGCGAGGCGGTCGTGCCGTTGACGGTTCTCGTTCCGACGTTTAATGTTATGATGTCACCGACGTTGTACGTAACGTTGCCATCGGTCTGAATATGCGAAGAAATGACCAGTTCTCCATCATTGGCCGGCATACGCCCTTCCGTCAGCTTTATTGAGATCAGTTTTTGCGTGTTTGCCGGAATGGATTCTACGCATACATAAGGTTTCGATTCGTTGGCACCGCCATTTAATATGCTGTATCCAATATTGTCTAAAGAAATTCCCGATTGAATGCTTTTATCCTTAAGAATTGCTTTTGCTTCGTCCGTGGATACAGTATTAATGCGGCCTTCCCAACGTCCGTTATCGTTAATCTCTAAATTAATGAGATATTGCTGCAAACTGGTGACGATAGATGTGACACCGGTAAACATTGCTGTTGATAAAATGATACCGATGATCGTCACTAACGTGCGCAGCTTGTTTTTATATAATGTCTGAAGTGTGAATCGATTCATTATATTCATGCCCGGTTCACCTCATCTCTTACGATTTTGCCGTCCTCGATCGCAATGATGCGATCTGCCTGTAGTGCAATATTTTCATCATGTGTGATCATGATCAAAGTCTGGTGAAATTTTTCATTGGATTCCCGCAGCAGGTTCATGATCTCCTGACTGTTTTTGCTGTCCAGATTACCGGTCGGCTCATCCGCTAATACAACAGCCGGTGCGTTCATCAATGCTCGACCGATGGACACGCGCTGCTGCTGACCGCCGGATAATTGGTTTGGCAGATGTTTTTCGCGTCCGTCAAGACCAAGCAGACTGATCATTTCCTGCAGACGCTGTTCGTTGACTTTACGTCCGTCTAATAATACCGGCAGCGTAATATTTTCAGTTACATTCAATACCGGGATCAGATTATAAAACTGATAGATCAGGCCAACCTGGCGTCTGCGGAATATTGCCAGTGCTTCTTCGTTTTGTGCAAAAACATCTTTGCCGCCCATGATCACTTTACCGGAAGTCGGAACATCAACCGCTCCGAGAATGTGAAGTAATGTAGACTTTCCGGAACCGGACGGTCCGATGATCGCTACGAATTCTCCCTGTTCTACCGAAAAACTGACACCATCCAGTGCATGTACAGCATTTTCACCCTTTCCATATACTTTTTTCAGATTATCAACTCTTAAGATTTCCAAGGTAATCCCTCCATTCTCCCTAATGTATTTCTCACATATTGGGCTTTCCATTTCTTTTTACAATACAAAGTATAGAAAATACAGGTGACTCCTTAATGACTCTATTGTGACAATTTTGTCACACAGCACCTTTATACATTCGAATTTCAAATACGGCACCGCCATCTTTCTTATGATTGTAGGCTCGGATCGTGCCATTTTGGGCAATAATGATACGTTTTGCCAAAGCAAGTCCGATGCCAACACTGTCTGTATCGGCATTTTGTCCGCGGTAAAATCGTTCAAAAATGTGCGGAAGATCCTGTTTGGTAAAGCCACTTCCGCTGTCGGTGATCTTTATCAAAAGATAGAGCGGATTGTCTTTCGTTACAATACGGATATGTCCACCTGACGGTGTATGTTCCATGCAGTTTTTCAAAATATTGCTGACAGCCTCTGTCATCCAGCTTATATCCCCACGATGCTGTAAATCCGGCTGTATCTGCACTTCCAGTGTGATGTCACGAATATCCAAAGCAATCTCTAACGGCGTTACCGCTGCCTTGATCAAATCCTCGATCTGGTACGGAATTTGCTGTAACTGTACGGTTCCGGCATCTAGTTTTGCTAACCGAAGCAGTGCGTAGACCATCCAGTCAATACGTCCGGTAAGTTTCATCAGATCTTGCACATACTGCAGACGTTTCTTTTCGGAAAGATGTTCTTCCTGCAATAAATTCAATAGTAAAGAGATGGAGGTCAACGGAGTTTTCATCTGATGGGAAATATCTGCCATAGAATCTGCCAAAAATACTTTCTCTTTTTGAAGAATAGACTGTTGTTCTAACATACGCTGCACCATTTTATCAATACTCGTTGCCAATACGGCAAATTCGCCTTCACAACAATGCTCCATGATCTGCAGTTCTTCGCCGTGTAAGATCCGATCGATCTGTTCTGCCAGAGAAGCCATTTTACGGTATTTGACAACGCTGTAGCTGATATACAGACAAAAAATGACACCGCAAAATATCAGTAAATAGACAGCAGCGATCGTACCGCACTGCATATACATTCCGATAATTGCAGCGACAAATAGAATGGTCAACAGGATCAATTCTACTCGAAATTCCGTATTTCTTAAAAAACGCAAATCTCCTGTCCTCCTTACTCAGCACGATAGCCCAGTCCTCGTACTGTTTTTATAATGGTTGGATTGGCGGCATCGGTTTCGATCTTTTCCCGCAGACGTTTGATATAAACGGTCAACGTATTGTCGTTTACAAACTCTCCTGCCACATCCCAAATCTCTTCCAAAAGCTGATTCCTGGATAATACGTTGCCCTTGTGATTGGCAAAAACGAGTAACAGGCGGTATTCTAACGCCGACAAAAACAATTCCTGTCCCTCTTTGCGGACAGTACCACCGGCAGTATCTATTGTAACGTCTCCCAATTCAATAATGTTGTGTGCTTTCCCGCATCTGCGCAATACACTGCGTATGCGGGATACCAGTTCTCTCGGTCGGAAAGGTTTTCCAATATAATCATCCGCACCGAGATCTAACCCTGTGACAACACTGTATTCATCTCCGGAAGCGGTTAAAAAGATAACAGGAAGATCGTATTTTGCTTTGATCTCAGCACAGGCCGAAAATCCGTTGCCCTCTGCCAGTGATACGTCCAAGAGAACCAAGGCGGTTTCTCGTTCATGCTCTTCTAAAAAAGCAATGGCATCGGTCTGACCGGCAGTATTTGAGACGAAAAAGCCTTCCAGTTTAAGAAATTCAGTCAATGTTTTTACAATAGTGGGATCATCTTCCACCAATAAAATCCGGGAATTCACACGCATCCTCATTTCTGCACAGTCCGCCTGTGCCCTGTTGTTATATGTCAAACGTTTACGAGATTGGTTCCCGCAGCCAGGCAATCTCCTCTTTATAAGGGGCTGCGCTCTTCTTTTTAGTGCCTTCACCATCGATCACGCGCCAAGGTGTTTCAAGGATTTTCGGAATTTGGGCAAAACGTTCATCATGTACTAAGCGATGCAGCGTATCGTAACCGATCTCGCCTTCGCCAATGTTGGCGTGGCGATCCTTATGAGCACCCAGTGGATTTTTGCTGTCGTTAATATGGAATACAGCGATCTGGTCCAACCCGATCACTTCATCAAATTTTGCAAAAACACCGTCATAATCACCGACCAGGTCATATCCGGCATCATTGACATGACACGTATCAAAACATACCCGCAGACGGTCTTTTTTGTGTACACCGTCATAAATCTGCTTAATCTCTTCAAAGGTTTTGCCAAGTTCACTGCCCTTGCCGGCCATTGTTTCCAGTGCGATATAGACATCATCGTCATTATCATCTAACACCATATTTAAGCCGCGGATGATCTGTTTGATCCCGACCTCTTCACCGGCTTTTACATGGGAACCCGGATGCAAAACCAGAATATGGCTTTCCATTGCAGCTGTTCTCGTGATCTCTTTGGCCAAAAATTCCGTTGCAAGCTCAAATATCTCCGGTTTCACCGTGTTGGCAAGATTAATGATATATGGTGCATGTACAATGATCTCCTCGATCCCATGCTCTTTCGCATAGGCCCATCCAGCTTCGATATTCAGTTCAGAAACGTCTTTTCGTCTTGTGTTTTGCGGTGCACCGGTATATAGCATTAATACATTCGCACCATAACTTGCTGCTTCCTTTACGGAGGCTAAAAACATCTCTTTTCCAGCCATTCCCACATGGGAACCAATTTTAATTTCCTTCAATGTTCTCTCCATTTCTTACAATTGCCTACATAATGATATTAGTGATGTTTTGAAACCTTTTTTTCAATTGTTAATACATCGCCCTCTGGCTTATAAACAATCTTGACATAGGTGGACACCTGATCACATCCGGCTTTTATGGCAATTTTCTGACAGCCTGCTACGATTTCCATCAACTGATCGTAATCACCTTCGATCGTTGTCTCAAAGGGACCTACGGATGTAGAAAGTCCAAAACTTTTAATATATGCGATCACCTCATCAACAATACGGATCACTTCTTCATCTTCCGTTACATTCGGTAATACCTGAATTGCTACACTTGCATTCATGAAAAATCCTCCATTTCTGATTAAAATTCCGACCCCCATTATACCTATTTCCCCGAAAACCGTCAACAATAAGCAGGAAACCATCCCTCCGTTATTCTGTATAGTTCAAACTTCGGATACGCGAAGTTTGAGTGCATAAATTGACATAAATTTGCCATACTTTCCATCTTATGGTATATTGGCAACATTGTATTTATTGTAAAGTGCCTGGCAGTATGTGACTGTTACAGCACACCTTTAATTGATGCAAAGGAATGAGGAAGATTATGGAATTATTTCAATTGAAGTACTTTTTGGCCGTTGCCAAATACGAACATGTAACGAAAGCTGCAGAGAGTTTACACATTGCACAACCTGCTGTTTCACAGGCGATAAGGCACTTGGAAGAGGAATTTGATACACCTTTATTCGATCGTGAGAACCGTCATATTACATTAAACGCAACCGGTAAAATGCTACAGAAACGTTTGACGCCGATCATGGCCGCATTAGATGCTATTCCCGATGAGATCAAAGAGGCAGCGCAGCAAAATCAGCCGGTCATCCACCTGAATCTGCGCTCTGCCTCTTCGGTTATCACTAATTGCATTATTGCTTACCGGGAAATCCACCCGGAAGTCAAATTCCGCTTATCCCAAAAACCAGATGATCCCGTTGCTGATTACTTTATTTCAGCGACCGGCTTAGATACGGAATTAAAACCTTCCCAGCGGGTGTTGTTTACGGAAGAATTTTATCTGGCAGTACCAACTTCATCGGAACTGTCCCACAAACATTCCATACGATTGCAGGACACTGCCACAGAATCATATGTCAGCTTGGAAAAAACGCGCCCGGTTCGTCAGATCTGTGACGAATTTTGTGCGGCTGCTGAGTTTAAGCCGAACATCGTCTATGAAAGCGACAGCCCGGAGACAGTGCGCAATCTGATTGCAGCCGGTCTGGGGATCGGCTTTTGGCCACAGTACTCTTGGGAATCTTCATTCTCGAAGCATGTAAAACTACTTCCGATCGAAAGTCCGGTCTGCAGACGCCAGATCATCGTTACTGTTCCGGAATCCAAACAACATAATCGCACGATCATGGAATTTCATGATTTTTTGTGTGGCTGGATCAAGGAAAACATTTTATTTCCTAAAATCACCTCGTAGTTGTTTTCGCTGTCTAATTGATATTTGATCAAATCCGCATATCATCTTTACTGCTATAGCGAAGTCTTGACATAGCGCGTGCTAAGGAAGCTTTGGACATATGATATTCCCGAATACTTTGTTCCTGTCTCAACTGCTCTTTTGCACGCTCTTTTGCTTCTTTGGCACGACGTACATCGATCTCGTCCGGATGCTCTGCGGTATCCACTAATACACTGACACGATTGTTGATCACCTGTGCAAAGCCACTGCCGACCACGCCGGTGATCCACGCTCCGTCGTCTGTCTGAATACGTAATTCTCCAACATTAACGGCAAACACCATATTTTCGTGATGCGCCTGAATGCCTTTTTCGCCATCCTCCAACGGCAATATAACCTGTCTGCAATACCCCTCAAAGAAGACACGGTCACATGCTGTCACATTTAATAAAAAGGTGTTCATTGTCCACCTTCCTTTCCTGCAGGCATTTTATTATGCCTGCTTTTCTTTGCTCTTTTCGATCACTTCATCAATCGTACCCACATTGAAAAATGCCTGCTCCGGATAGTCATCCATTTCACCATCAATGATCATTTTGAAACCACGGATCGTTTCTTTCAATGGTACATATTTGCCGGGAACACCGGTAAACGTCTCAGCTACATGGAACGGCTGTGACAAAAATCGCTGTATTTTTCTGGCACGATATACGGTGATCTTATCTTCTTCAGATAACTCTTCCATACCAAGAATAGCGATAATATCCTGTAATTCAGTATATTTTTGCAAAATTTCCTGAACACGTCTTGCTGTATCGTAATGCTCTTTGCCGACAATATCTTCTTCCAAAATTCGTGAATTAGACTCCAGCGGATCAACTGCCGGATAAATACCCTGCTCTACAATTTTTCTGGATAAAACAGTCGTTGCGTCCAAATGGGCAAATGTTGTCGCCGGAGCCGGATCGGTAAGGTCATCGGCCGGTACATATACTGCCTGTACAGACGTAACGGAACCGTTTTTCGTCGATGCAATACGCTCTTGCAATTCACCGACTTCATTAGCCAATGTTGGCTGATAACCAACTGCGGATGGCATACGGCCAAGCAACGCAGATACTTCTGATCCGGCCTGTACGTAACGGAAGATGTTATCGATAAATAACAACACATCCTGATGCTCTTCATCACGGAAATATTCCGCCATGGTAAGCCCTGTCTCAGCAACTCGCATACGAGCTCCTGGTGGCTCGTTCATCTGCCCGAACACTAATGCAGTTTTATTAAGAACACCGGATTCTTTCATTTCTGACCAAAGATCATTACCCTCACGGGAGCGTTCACCAACACCGGTAAAAATAGAATATCCACCATGTTCCGTGGCAACATTTTGAATCAATTCCTGAATCAATACGGTCTTACCGACACCGGCACCACCGAATAGACCGATCTTACCGCCCTTGGCATAAGGTGCCAGCAGATCAATGACTTTAATTCCGGTTTCCAACACTTCTACAGCCGGGCTCTGTTCCTCAAATCCCGGTGCATCTCTGTGAATGCACCAATGCTCCTCCTCATCCAAAGCTTCGCCATTATCAATCGTTTCACCTAGTACATTAAACAGACGGCCTAACGTTTTCTCTCCAACCGGTACTTTAATTCCACTTCCGGTTGCGATAACTTCCATATCTTTATGCAGACCCTCACTGGATGCCAACATGATGCAGCGCACGGTATTATTGCCAATATGCTGAGCAACTTCCATGACACAGCGTTTTCCGTCGTTATTTACCTCCAGTGCATCCTTGATAAATGGAAGGTCACTGTCTTCAAATTCAACATCAATAACAGGACCGGATACCTGAACAATTTTTCCCTTCTTCATGCTATTCCTCATTTCTGCACACGTAATTCGTTCGCAGTGAACTTTATGTCATGTGTGCTTAAGACATAAAGTCATTGACACCTATTTGTGTTTGCGTTTTTGTGCTTTTGCGCCGCTGATGACTTCTGTGATCTCTTGTGTGATCGCCGCCTGCCGCACGCGATTATACTCGATGGAAAGCTGCGCTAATATCTGTTTCGCACTATCCGTTGCCGACTGCATTGCCATCATGCGGGAATTGTGTTCGCTCGCATAAGATTCTACCAATGCACCATAAATAAATCCATTGATGTAATTCGGAACCAAACGCTCTAAAATCGTATCCCAAGAGGGGTCTGCCTTAAGCTCTTCCTGATATACATCAATTGGCATATGAACTTCAAATTCCTCTTTCGATAACGGTAAAAGCTTACGCATTTCTGCCACTGTCGTCATCGAATTTTCCATGCAGGTGTATATGATATACACTTCGTCAAGTTTACCATTTCGATATCGTTCTAAAATATCATCAGTGATCATTCTTGCACGGTGCAGGCTTGGACTTTGTACAGTGTACTTAAAGTGCTTATGCACATGAAGACCCTCTCTTGCAAAATATTGACGACCAAGCTCTCCAAGTACGAACAAACTGTTATGTCCGCCATCTTCGAACAGGGAATGTGCCATCTTGATCACATTGTGATTATATGCACCGGCAAGTCCTTTGTCGGCGGTAACTACAATGTAACCGGTCTTTTTTTCTTCTGTCGGGATCTGACTGGTATCCTTAAAATAAATACTGTCCAGATCCGGGATATGACGCAGGATACGACGAAACGCCTGCTGCAATGAATAAAAATATGGTTCAGTGTCAGCTAGTTTCTTCTTGGCTTTCTGTAACTTGGTTGACGAAATCATATACATCGCATTGGTGATCTTCATCGTATCTTTTATGCTTTTCATGCGTTTTTGTATTTCCTTCGTATTCGCCATAATACTCCTCATTTCTGCACACGCATTTGCGCATCAATTATTAATTCTGTTCCAAATATTTCTTGGCACCGGCTACGATGGATTCTTTCAATTCATCCGTCAGATCCTTATCGTTATCGATGCGTTTCATGATCTCCGGATAATTACTATGGAAATAATCTAACAAGCCAAGCTGTGTTTCCTTGATCTGCTCCTTTGGAATCGGAATAAACAATCTGGAAGTTGCTGCTACCAAAGTGACTACCTGTTCAGCCAAAGACATTGGATGTCCTAAAGGCTGCTTTAATAATTCCATCAGTCCATTACCATAAGCAAGCTGTTCCTTCGTTTCTTCATCCAGATCCGAACTAAACTGCGTAAACACTTCCATCTCACGGAACTGTGCCAGATCAATACGAACGGTACCGGATGCTTTTTTCATTGCTTTCGTCTGTGCCGCACCACCAACACGGGATACGCTAAGACCTACATTGACAGCAGGTCGCATTCCGGCAAAGAACAAATCGCTCTCTAAGAATATCTGACCGTCTGTGATGGAAATTACATTTGTCGGTATGTAGGCAGACACATCTCCTGCCTGCGTTTCAATGATCGGAAGTGCCGTAATGGAACCACCGCCTAACTCATCGCTTAACCGGCTGGAACGCTCCAGCAAACGGGAATGCAAATAAAATACATCACCAGGATATGCCTCACGACCCGGAGAACGCTCTAATAACAGAGATAAGGCACGATAGGCAACTGCATGTTTAGAAAGATCGTCATAAACGATCAAAACATCTTTTCCTTCATACATGAAATATTCTGCCAAAGCAGTTCCGGAATATGGTGCAATATATTCCAATGATGCTGATTCACTTGCGGTAGCCGTTACGACAATGGAATAATCCAACGCATCATTTTTTTCTAAAGTATTCACTAACTTTGCTACGGTAGATGCTTTCTGACCGATTGCAACATAGATACAAATAACATCTTTGCCTTTCTGGTTCAAAATAGCGTCCATCGCAATTGAGGTCTTACCGGTCTGTCTGTCACCAATGATCAACTCACGCTGACCGCGGCCGATCGGAAACATAGAATCAATAGATAAGATTCCGGTTTCCAGCGGAACGGAAACGGATTTACGATCCACGATTCCCGGTGCATCACATTCGATCGGGCGATAGTCATCGGCTTCAATGTCGCCCTTGCCATCAATTGGAGCACCCAATGCATTGACAACGCGTCCTAAATAATGTTCTCCAACCGGAATACCGGCACGTTTCTTGGTACGAGTTACTTTCATTCCTTCGCGAATGCCGGTGTCTTTACCTAAGATAATGCAGCCGATCTCCGTCTGTTTAATATCCTGTACCATTCCCTTTACACCGTTTTCAAAAATCACGATCTCGCCATACATCGCATGTTCCATACCATAGATGGTTGCAATTCCGTCACCAACCCAGATTACGGTACCTACTTCATGCTCTCTGCTCTCTATTTCGTAATTTTCAATCTCGCTTCTTAAAATAGATATAATATTTTCTGAGCTGATTGTACTCACATCATCATCTCCTAGTCAATTTTTGTTTTAAGCCGTTTACACTGCCTAAAATGCTTTGATCGATCTCCAGATCACCGATCCGGATCACGAATCCACCGATCAAACTGTGATCTTCTTCCAGCGTTAGCTGTAATTGTTGACAGCCAAGCTTTTTACAAAGTCCCTGTTCGATATTTCTAAGCTGTGCTTTCGTCGGTTCCGTCATATAATAAAGTGTTCCGACCAAAATACCCTGACTTTCTCTGCGCCATATCTCATATGCCGAGAATATGTCAGGAAGAATCTCTGCTTCGTTGTAATCACAAACCTTCTTAAGAAAAGAATGCATTTCCTGAGGAAACAGTTTATCAATGATCCGATGCTTTTGAGCACGGGTCACGATCGGACTGTTCAACACTTTACGCAATTCTTCCGACTGTAAGTAAAGCTGCTTAGCGGTTTCAACAGCATCTTCTGAAATTCCAAGTTCAAACAGAACTTTTCCATAATTAATTGCCGTCTGCTTCATGAGATTCCCCTATTCCAGCAATATACTGATCGTAGATAGAGCGATCCACACTGGAGTCCGCCTGCTCTTTCAGAATCTTACCAGCCGCAGCCATGGCGACACCGGCAATCTGTTTTTGCATGGCTTCCATCGCCTGCTCGCGCTCGTTTTCTACATCCTGTTTTGCTTTTTCCAATATACGATTTGCCTGCCGCTCTGCTTTCTGAACACGTTCCTCATACTCCTTACCGGCACGCATTCGGGATTCTTCTACTATCTGTTTGGATTCCTCTTTGGCATTTTCGAGCAGACCATCATATTGCTGTTTTAACTGCATAGCTTCGTCTTCCTTGCTCTGTGCAGCAGTAAACTGCTTGTCGATCATCTCTTTGCGTGCTGCCAATACATTTTGGATCGGTCCGATCAAAAAATGTCTCATGGCAACATACAAAACGACCAAATTTAACAAGGTAAAGATAAATCCATCAAAACGTAACATGTTGTATCGCCAGCCTTTCTGTCTGTATTAATGAAGCATCAATATGATCAGTAAGGCAATAACGAAACCATAGATAGCAGTTGCCTCGGCTAATGCACAACCAAGCACTAAGTTGACTTTGATCTTTGGTTCTGCTTCCGGCTGTCTTGCGATTGCATCCACTGCTTTGGATGTAGCTAAACCAATACCAATACCTGCTCCGATACCTGTCAAAACTGCAATACCTGCTCCAATAGCGATTAACTGTGTCATAATTTACCTCTTTTCTGCGCTGCCTGTATGTAATCAATAGCTTGCCGCGCACAGCGCCCGCCTTGCAAGCTTTCTTAATACTTAAACTCTTAATCCATCTCCACTGCTTCACCAATATATAAAGCAGTCAAAAATACAAATACAAATGCTTGGATCAGTCCGTCAAAAATATCAAAATAAACACTAAAGACGGCTGGTAAAACTGCCGGAACGACAATTTTTAACAACTCCATAACAACATAGGAACCAAGTACATTACCAAACAATCGCATACACAGCGACAATGGTCTGGTAAACACTTCCAAAAGATTGATCGGTGCTACGATCCATATTGGTTCCAAGAAACCTTTCAACCAGCCTTTGGTCCCTTTTTGGCGGATTCCTGCTACTTCTACCAGAACAATGCTCATAACGGCCATTGCAGCGGTAACACCCATATCTTTTGTAGGTGGCTTGAATCCGATCAGCCCAATCAGGTTGGCTACTGCGATATACAGCAACACGCTCAGCAAATACGGTAGATATTTTAATCCGTTTGCTCCGAGCAGTTCACCAAAAAAGCTCTCTGCCATCTGGTATCCCGATTCCAAAGCAAGCTGTACCTTGCCAGGATTATCAATGGATAAGTTTCTTGTCAGTAAAATGGAGAGGAGAATCAATAACGCCATAATGATCCAAGTTACGACGACTGATTCCGGAACTTTGATGCCGCCAAAAGCGGGAATTGTGAATACTGTATTGCAGTTTAATTCTTCCATCAGCTCCTTTGTTAATGCCTCCGTAATACTCACTTCCTTTCCATGGCTTTTTGCCATGTCTCCCATTATATGCGTTCCGTTTCTGATGTCTAATAACTTCTGATTATTTTATCATTCGTATTTTTTATAAATACCATAAAGCCTTATTTTATAAGTCTTTAGAACCAAAAAGAACCAATCCCTGTAAAACCCGGATTGGTTCTTTTTGTCATTAACAATGAATCAAAAGTTTAGCATAACTTTATTAATTTGCAGTTAGGGATGCCGGCTTTCCAAAAATCCTGAAGTGGAATATGTTTCACCTGACAAAGAATGCTGGAATTCATAGCACCATGTCCAACGATCAATATGTTTTTTCCCTCTTTGAGCTGCGGATATACAATTTCGCTTAAAAATTGACCGGTTCTCTCCCAAAGTTCCTGCATACTCTCTGCACCGTCTCGGGCAATATACTGCTCAGGATGCCGAAACAACATGCCGACCGGACAGTCTGGAATATCTTCACAATTCGCAGTTCCCTCATATATTCCAAAGCCCATCTCGATCAATCGGTCGTCACATAATATCGGAATATTTCGCCCCTGTAAAACAAGCTCTGCTGTCTCTCGTGCACGAATCAATGGGGAACAGTAACAAATATCAATAGGAATATTGAGGTAATCTTCCCTTGCCTGCTTTGCCATCTGTCGTCCCTCTTCATTCAAAGGAATATCCGTATGCCCCTGCAGTTTGTGCTGTATATTCCAATCTGTTTTGCCATGTCGCATAATATATAACATAACTTATAGTACCTCCTGTACTTCTTCGTAACGAATACGAAGCTCCGGCATTTTAGTTATAGTTGTGTAATAATTAACTGCCCAATCCTCTCCCTGTGCCGGATCGTTTTCTCCGGAAGCCGGTGGGGCAAATATTTTTAAGGAAAGCTCTGCTCCCGGCTCGATCGGAGTTTCAAAAAACGCAGACATCATATCTACCGTTTTCGTCCCCGGTGCTTTATAGAACCAACGGCCATTTAATTCCAACATTAAATTTAATTCTTCTTCAAAGGTTACTTCGCAAAATTCCGGCGTTTTCTCAAACTTGATTGGAATTGCAATACCCTCTGCATCTTCAGCGCTTCCCCAGCGTAACGTTGCAGGAAGAGTTACTTCCTCTGCTTCGTTCAAACCCGGCAGGAAAAATGGATCCTTCAAAATATCCTTATAGTCCTTTAAGATTGGCTGTGGAATCCCCACAGAAGCGTTATTGGGATCTTCGATTTCCAGTCCTAAACGTCCTCTGTCCCTAAATTGGTACATAGAGAATCCATCAAACCAGTCCGCATTTTCGGACTTTAACTTCTCAACAAAACGCTTGATCGATTCGCCCTGATGTAATGGTCCGGTCACATCGCCGTCAGTATTAAATTCAGATATTACCATTGGCTTGCAGATTCCGCCGTTTACTTTTGTAATTCGTTTCGAGGTCTTACGCAAACGCTCAAAGAACTCATCCACTGGTGTCATAGCATAGCTGTTACCGCCCTTTTCACATACGTCAAACGGCCATCCGTAATGCAGTGCCAAATAGCAGTCATTTGACCAGATATCTGCAGTTGCAAAAGCTTCTTTGAACTCTTTTTCAAATTGAACAGGGGCATCTTCTACACTAATGTCGCCAACGGCACTTCCACAAAATACAACAGAAATCTGCGGTGCTTCCTCTTTGACGATCTTTGCGAAACGAACAAAGAAATCACCAACCTCCTGATAAGAAAAACGCTGGTTATGGGTAAACCAATCGCCACCACATTCGTGATTGATACGAAGACGCATTCTGCCAAAAGGTTTTAAATCCTTAGCAATCTGTCTAAGATATTGATCTTCCAAAGAACAATCAATGGTCAAAGTAAGAGCAACATCCTGTCCATGACGTCTGATGTCTCTCATCTGCTCAAATGGCTGGCCGGTTGTATCACCGTCAATACCGCCGCGATATGGGAAATAGTCATCATAAGGATAATCCCACTGAAAATGAATTTCCATATCTTTACAAGCAACACTGATTCGCTCCGGCCATTCTTTATCTTTTGGATAATAGGTATACATGATACCAATATTACGGTGTGGTCGTCCGAGCGTGTTCAGAATATAATCCTGATTGACATATTCTGCTCTCTCGCTGCCATCGCCCAGATCTAACCCACAAGTTGCTGCTGTTAATGTAACCTTGTTTAGTTTATTCATGAATTCCTCCTTTTACTCTACCCAAAATACTCTTCCATCATTTCTAGGTGCTGCAGCAGGATTTTCGCCATCTATATAACCTACCGCACAATGACCGATGCCTTCCCACTCGCCTTCGATTCCAAGATCTTTTAAGAGCTTCTGATATTCCGGCATTTCAAACTCTTCTTTCGCTCTGTGGATCCAAATGCTGCCAAGACCCAGAGAATGTGCAGCAAGCATCAGATTGCCCATAACAAGACTACCATCATACGTAGCTGTAGGTACTTCCTTATTAGCGAGTACGATCAAAATCGCAGGTGCGCCATAAAAAGGATCGTTGCCTTCCGGTCCACCCATGATCTCATTGTTGACCGCCGACAATTTATCCCGCAGTTCTTTATCCGTCACTGCAATAGTGATCACTGCCTGTCTGCCCCTGCCATTGGCTGCATACAAACCAGCCTCTACGATCTGTTCCAGATCTGCCTTAGATGGCATTTCTGCCTTAAATTTACGAATACTGCGTCTTTCCTTCATTGCTTTGATTACTTCGTTCATGGTAATACCTCCGTTTCTTCTGATTTCATGCTACGAACATTCCTCTCCTGTAATAAGTAAAATCAGCATTTTGTGCTGCCTGTAGCGTAAAACGAACCATTTCCTATACTATCAAAAATAGCAACGACAAAATTGCCGTTGCTATTTTACACCTTTTTACACGAAAAAGAAATATTTTTATACGCAGAATTTCACCTTTTATTTTGTTACAAAAATATGAGTGATCAAACTTCTTCCCGGATCTGTTTTGCCGCAGCCACCATGTTACGAAGACTGGCATCTGTCTCCGGTACACCTCTGGTTTTTAAGCCACAATCCGGATTCACCCATAATTTATCTTTGTCGATCTTGGTAAGCATCGCATGCAGCGCCTTTACGATCTCTTCAACCGATGGAACTCTTGGTGAATGGATGTCATACACACCGGGGCCAACCTCTGTCTCAAAATGATTTTCTTTGAGAGAATCCAAAATCTGCAAATCGGAACGAGACGCCTCGAAGGTGATCACATCCGCATCCATATCATCGATCGCCGAAATGATGTCTGTAAATTCACTGTAGCACATATGCGTATGAATCTGCGTTTCCGGTTTGACACCGCTATGGGTCAGACGAAATGCAGGAATTGCAAAATCAAGATATTCTGTATACCAATCCGAATGACGAAGTGGTAATTTCTCGCGTAATGCCGCCTCATCGATCTGGATCATCTGAATGCCATTTGCTTCGAGATCTAGCACTTCATCACGAATTGCCAATGCGATCTGAGAAATAGATTCTTTGATGGAAATATCCTCCCTAGGGAACGACCAATTCAAGATCGTTACCGGTCCGGTAAGCATTCCCTTCATGATCTTTTTCGTAAGAGACTGAGCATAGACAGACCACTCTACCGTGATCGGATTTTTGCGATATACATCGCCCCAAATGACCGGTGGTTTTACGCAGCGCGTTCCATAAGACTGTACCCATGCTTTTTCGGTAAACAAAAATCCACCTAACGCCTCTCCGAAATACTCTACCATGTCATTTCGCTCATATTCGCCATGCACGAGAACATCCAGTCCGATCTCTTCCTGCCATTTAACACATTCTGCAATCTTTTGCTGATTGAAAGCAATATACTGTTGCTCTGTGATCTCACCACGGCGGAACGCAGAACGATTTGCCTTGACATCCTTTGTCTGTGGAAAAGACCCGATCGTTGTCGTCGGAAATTCCGGAAGACCAAGTACCGTCGTCTGTAATTTTTGCCGCTTAGCGCGCTCCGGAAGTCTTGTATAATCAGTCTCCTTTACTCCGGCAAGACGCTTTGTAACTTCCTCATTCTCGCAGTCTCTATGCTGTAAAAATAATGTTTTATTCTTCACAAAGGTACTTTCTACTGTATAATCTGCGGACTCCGCCAAAGCGCTTAGTTCCTGCAGTTCCACTAATTTTTCCTCAGCGTATGCAAAGTATGCTTTGTATTCTTCCGATAACTTCTGCTCATGCTGTAATGTATATGGCACATGGAGCAAAGAACAAGATGTGGACAGTACAATATGATCCTTTGCAACCGGTAAATCTTCCATCGTCTGCAGCGTTTTCTCATAATGGTTTTTCCAAATATTTTTACCATTAACGAGTCCTGAAAATAACAATTTATCCTGTGGGAAACCAAACTGCTTGATCAATGAAACGGTCTGCTTACCCTCGATAAAATCAAGTCCGATCCCGGCAAATGGCATTTGGATCAAATCCTCATAAATATCACGCACATCGCCAAAATAAGTCTGCAATAACACATGACACTTATTATCTGCAGCAAGGATTGCATCATATAATTTGTGGAATAAATGAATTTCATCTTGTCCCATATCTTGTACAAGTGCAGGCTCATCAAACTGTAACCAGTCAATGCCTTCTGTCTCGCATTTCACAATCAGATTCCGATATGCTTTACTCACGACATCCACATAATCTGCCATTTTTTTCGTTCCGGTATATCGGCAAAGTTTTAACAGTGTATAAGCACCGATCACTGTCGGCTTTGTTGTGATCCCAAGCTCTTTTGCTTCATGATACTCTGCAAAAAGTTTGTTCCCTTTTAGCTCGATCACCATCTCATCTTCCACCTCTGGAACGATATAATGATAATTCGTGTTAAACCATTTCTTCATTGCCAATGCTTTTACATCGCCGGAATCGCCCTGATAACCACGCGCCATCGCAAAGTAGGTATCTAACTCTGATAACTGAAGTTCTTTATATCGTTTCGGAACAATGCCAAATAATACGGCGGCATCTAACATATTGTCATAGAACGAAAAATCATTGCAGGAAATAAAAGAAATCCCCGCCTCTTTCTGTGTAAGCCAATGCGTTTTTCTCAATTCTTTTGCGGTCTGCAAAAGTTCTCCCGCCTCGGTCTCCTTTCGGAAATACTGTTCGGAGGCAAATTTTAATTCTCGTAATGTTCCTATTCTTGGGTAACCAATGACTGCTGTCTGCATATTCTTCCTCATTTCTGCACACTTTCTCTTCCTACGGTATTCATGCCAAATGTACAAAACACAAATCCCCCTTGCAACGCTATGTGCCTATTATACGAGGAATAATGCCTAATGAAAAATACATAAAAGCACAGTCTGACCATAGTTTGAAACTATACACATCCCATTATCCTGTCAAACCAATACAAGTCTTCATTCCCGTTAAACAAAGGAATTCAAACTTCCCATACCAGAAGTTATTGCAAAACCACATATTGCTTATTATGTCAATAACTATATAACATTTTGCAGCCGTCAAAGAGCAGTTTCTGCCATAAGAGAACTATAGTAATTGCCTTGCCGCATTTTCGTTTTTAGTGATTTCTAGATTTTGTTATCTCTGATGATTGATTTACATGCCCTTCGGAAACTCGAAGTCCCGGAAGCAAGGTATTCATCATTTTTGAAAGGGACTTTGCGCTCGTCGTTACTTATGTCTCGTATTTCAGAGACATTAAGTAACGTGACGTAGCGCATCGTAGCGAAAGCGTCCCGTCCAAAAATAGATGATACCTTGCTAAACCGGGACAGCTCAAACAAACCTTCGGGCATGTATTCATCAGAGACTTAACAAAATAAGAAATCACGCAAAAACTCTGCGTTCTACGGCAATTATCTTAGTTCTCTGATGACAGAACAATTTAATATATTGGCTGCAAAATAGTTTATTTATTGCTGACATAATAAGCAATATGTGGTTGTGGAGGATTTGAGGTATGGGAAGTTTGAGTAAAGGAATTCGTACTATGAGCAGCCGATATATTTACTTAATGCATCAAGATAAGTGGTTCCCAATCGGCTTAACATTCCTTTTCTGTGCGTGATATAGCCGATCCGCATATCACTTTCATCCGCTAATGGCACGGCGATAATATCTTTGCCATTTAATTTCTTATCGATCACACCACTGCATACCGTGTAACCGTTCAATCCGATCAAAAGATTAAACAGTGTTGCCCGGTCACGCACACGAATATTTTTCTTGCGCTCCGATGCAGAAAAAATTTCCTCCGAAAAATAAAACGAATTGTGCTCGCCCTGCTCAAAAGACAGATACGGATAACTTTCCAACTCTTCATTCGTAATGATCTGACGATCTGCTAAAGGATGTCTGCGACTGATAAATACATGGGGCTTTGCCACAAAAAGGTCGTGAAATTCCAACTCATTGGACTTTAATATTTTCGTGATGACTTTCTCATTAAAATCATTCAAAAAGAGAATGCCGATCTCACTTCTCATTTTTGCTACATCTTCAATGATCTCATAGGTCTGCGTTTCGCGAAGGCTGAAGTCATACTCTTCCTGACCGTATTTCTTGATCAGGTCGACAAATGCATTTACCGCAAATGAATAATGCTGGGTCGAAACACAAAACTGCTTTTTACCGCTGCCTTCTCCCTTGTATTTATCCTCTAAAATTTCAGCCTGCTCAAGCACTTGTCTGGCGTAACCCAAAAAGATATCCCCCTCTTTGGAAAGGCTTATTCCCTTATTGGTCCGGTTAAATATCACGATCTGCATCTCCCGTTCCAATTCATGGATCGCATTCGTAAGGCTCGGCTGTGAAATGTATAATTTACCTGCCGCTTCCGTGATCGTCCCGGTTTCAGCAACTGTCACTACATATTTTAGTTGTTGTAAGGTCATGCTATTCCCCCTCTTTCAGCAATATTTTTTGAAATGTCTGCGCAGCTACGCTTCTCGGTCCTCTGGCATCATAGATCATCGAAACGCTGCGCTTTGGGATTTTATCTTTTAGCGGAATACAAAGGATCTCCCCGTGTGCGATCGCCTCTTTCGCCATTGCCTTTGGTAGAAAAGCAAGTCCAAGCTCATGCTTTACCAACGGAAGAATCTGATCCGCTGTAGCAGTTTCGATCGACGGCTCAAGAGAAAGACCGTGTTCCAAAAATAATTTCTGATAAAATTGTCTGGTTATCGTGTTTTTTTCCATACAGATCAACGGAAACTGTAATAAATCCTGTAGCGATAGCTTTTGCTCTGCAAGCGCCTGAAAGGTATTTCCGGCGATCAGGATCTCCTGAAATTCACAGAGACGGGTTGTTTTTAGTGTCTTATCCGTTACTGTCGGTGTTGTGATCACTGCAAAATCAGCTTCTCCGCTTTGTACTGCTTGAATTGCCTGCGGTGTAGAATGATTATATAGTTTTAATTGCACCTTAGGATACGCCATATGAAATTTTTTTAACTTTTCCAGCAGAAAAATATTTAGGGCGATCTCACTCGCACTGATAGAAACGCAGCCCTTTTCCAACTCGGCACTCTCAGTCAATTCCTCTTCTGCCGCTAATATCTGCATCATAGCTGCAGAAACATGCCGAAAAAGCTTTTCTCCCTCTTCAGTCAACCGTACTCCACGATTTGTCCGTATGAATAAGGTGCAGTGTATTTCCCGTTCCAGGCAATTCATCGCTCGTGTAATATTGGGCTGACTATTATGTAAAGCATGTGCCGCTTTCGTAAAATTTCGATATTTCGCTACATAGTAAAATATTCTGTAGTATTCAAAATTTACATCCATAATGACCGTTCATTCCTTTCCCGTCCCCTTTATGGTATAGGCGTCAGTATATCAAGGTGTTATTGCAGCTATATCAATAATACTTTTTACTTATTGAAATGATTCAATTATAATCGTTTCAAAGCAAAAAAACAACATATAATGGAGATGATCTTATGGCATTAGTATTACCGAGAGAAGAGGAAGTCGAAAAGATTTTTTCAAGGATTCTTTCTTCAGATGACTGCTGTGAAAGACTTCTTGATACTTTTTACGACCATTTAGATGATGAAAACAGATATGTCGACCCGGATTCTCATCATTTTGCAGAGGTGCTTTTGAATGCATACAAAAATGGTGATGTTAGTGCGCTTTTGTTGGAGTTATGCCACC
This sequence comes from Jutongia sp. SJQ-6, assembly GCF_054161275.1. Next base: position 554,726 of record NZ_CP195314.1, read on the forward strand.
GCTCCATGTTTGATCTGCTCAAAGAAGCATATCTGATCCCAAAACGCTTTCATGGCAAAGCCGGTGAAAACCCGATTTTACTAACAGATGCAGATGGCAAACTGTTAGCGGACAAAAAGAATCTCGTATCAAAACATGAATATAAAAAATTCCAAGAAATTTACCATGCTCACGATGCAGCCCCACGCTCGAAATTATATTTGGCTGACGGCTATGATCTCGTTCGATATTACACATCCGACATGGACATCAAAGAAAAACACGAAAATAAAGAACGCGGTATTCTCCTACTGTATGCGTTACCGGATACGAAAAAGTTACATCTGTCCGAAGCGCAGGCATACGATGTCATTTGGACAACTTTTCATAAAATCCAGCAGGAAGCTTACTCTGCCATTGTTTTTTACGGTCAGGAAACCGGAAGCAGATCCGGCAAAACTTTTGATGAACTCGGCGTGCTTCTCCCAATCAAGCAATTTGAATCCAAAATGCTTCGACATATTGGCGTGATCGACGGACTCGTGTTGTCCTGTCGCGAAGAAATGATCCGAACCGCCGGAGCAGACAGTTTGGATTTATAATACCGCGATGCACAAAAACTTGCCCGTGTGAGTACAGTCAACGGTTGCAGAGAGGGATGTAAGATGATTATGAAAACAGCGATTACAGGCGCAAACATCAAGAAAAATCATATGGATATTTTATGGCATGAATATGCTGACAAGACAGATCCAACACCGATCACAGAGGCTTCTCTTCCAGCCAAGGCTTCTGTTGTCGGACGCGTCGGGATTATGATGCTTTCCTGTGGAACCGGGGCATGGCGTGTTCGTAGTTCCATGAATGAACTTTCCGAGTTAATGAATATGACTTGTACGGTTGATATTGGATTAATGTCGATCAATTATACTTGTTTTGACGGGGAGCAAAGTTTTAGCCAATCACTGTGTCTGACGAACACCAGTGTAAATACTTCACAGCTAAACCGCTTGGAAAAACTGGTGTCCGGCTTTGCCAACCAGGAGATTACGAAAAGCTGTGAAATGATCCACTCGACATTAGATGAAATTGAAAAAATACACGGATTATATTCTCCAGGTGCTTTAGCGCTTGCCGCTGCACTCGCCTGTGGATCCTTTACCTTTTTATTAGGCGGCGGAGTCATTGAAATGTTATGCGCTTTTATCGGTGCAGGTATCGGCAATTATATCCGATGCAAAATGACGAAACATCATTTGACTCTGTTTTTAGGAATCATTTCTTCTGTATCAGCAGCTTGTTTAAGCTATACCGTTCTGCTTAGATTACTGCAGTTGTTTTTTACAGTTAATGTTCAGCACGAAGCCGGATATATCTGTTCTATGTTATTTATTATCCCGGGATTTCCGTTTATCACAAGCGGTATCGACTTAGCAAAATTAGATATGCGTTCCGGAATGGAACGCCTGATGTATTCGCTGATCATTATCACTGTTGCGACCATGACAGCATGGATCTTAGCAATGGTTCTTGGATTAAAACCGATGCCATTTCTGCCACTTAAATTTGCACTGTGGCAATGGATCATATTGCGTCTGCTCGCCAGCTTTGGCGGCGTATTCGGATTCTCCATTCTCTTTAACGGCCCAATTAGGCTGGCAGCCGCGGCAGGAGTTATCGGTGCTGTATCCAACACGTTTCGATTGGAACTGATCGATCTTGCATCCTTTCCACCTGCCGTTGCTGCCTTTGCCGGTGCTTTTGTTGCAGGCATCTTCGCCTCTACGGTAAAAGGAGTTGCCGGATATCCAAGAATATCGATAACGGTCCCTTCTATCGTGATCATGGTACCGGGACTCTATTTATACAAAGGATTCTATAATCTCGGTACGATGAATTTATATTCTGCCGCTTCTTGGCTTGCCGCTGCACTTTTGATCATACTTGCGCTACCGCTGGGGTTGATCTTCGCACGAATCATGACCGACAAAACATTTCGGTACTGCACCTGATTTGTTATCGGGCGCTTTGGCAACTGTTATTTCTTCTCATCAAACAAAACAGCATAACGCCTTGCGCTGGCTTTGCCTTTTTATGCCATTTCATTATAGTGTGCATAAATCCCATTTGCCGCCAAAAGTTCCTCGTGGGTACCCCGTTCCGCAATACCGGTATCTGCAACCACCAAAATCTCATCCGCATTTCGGATTGTCGATAGGCGATGTGCAATGGTTATGGTTGTCCTGTTTTTGGCCAGTTCTTCCAAACTATGTTGAATCCAGCGCTCACTTTCGTTATCTAAGGCACTGGTTGCCTCATCAAGAATTAAGATCGGCGGATTTTTGAGAAATACCCGTGCAATTGAGATACGCTGCTTCTGACCTCCCGACAAACGGGTTCCACGCTCTCCCACATAACTATCGTATCCATCCGGCAAGGACATGATAAAATCATGAATATTCGCTTTCTTGGCTGCATCGATGATCTCTTCGATAGAGGCACCCGGCTTGCCATAGGAAATATTATCCTTTATCGACCCACAAAACAGATACACATCCTGCTGCACAAGACCAATATTGTTGCGAAGGCTTTCTAGCGACAGACTGCGAATATCCTTGCCGTCGATCCGAATGCTTCCTCCGGTCACATCGTAAAATCTTGGAAGCAATGAACAGATCGTCGTCTTTCCGCTTCCGGACGGTCCTACCAACGCTATAGATTTTCCAGCGTCAATCCGAAAGGAAACATCGGACAAGACAAGTGTATCATCATCGCTGTAATGAAAAGATACATCTTTATACTCAACTGTTCCTTTCACATTTTCTAACGGCTTAGCATCCTCTGCATCGACTATGTCCGGTTCCGTTTCTACAACTGCTAAAAATCGACGAAATCCCGACAAGCCTTTCTGCATCATTTCCGTCAGCTCTACCAGTATTTGGATCGGACTGATAAAGATTCCAATGTACAGCGCATACATTGCCAGATCCGCTGTCTCCATCTGTCCCTTGGCAATCAACCATCCGCCAAACACAAGCGTAACCAGATACATAAGTCCCTGAAAAAACAAATTACCACTCATAAAGCTTCCCATGCAACGATAGTTGGCGTCTTTGGAGTGCAAAAAGTTCTCGTTACTGTGTCGAAACTTGTCTCGCTCTATCTCCTCATTTGCAAAAGACTGCACGACCCGAATCCCCGCTAAGGTATCTTGAAGACTGGAATTGATATCTCCGATCTTTTGTCGGTTATCCATAAAGGTTGCCTGCATTCTGCGGTTTTGGCTATAGGAAAATAGAATCATAAAAAACACAAGTACCAACAGCGGAATGGCAAGCCAGCGATTGATCACAAACAAAAATACAAACGAACCGATAATTTTTATCAATGATATGAATAAATTTTCCGGTCCATGATGTGCCATCTCTGAAATATCAAACAGATCCGATACTAATTTGCTCATCATCTGTCCGGAATTGTTCTGATCGTAATACGAAAAAGATAATTTTTCATAATGGTCAAAAAGTTGTTGGCGCATATCCCGTTCCATATTGGCACCCATCATATGCCCCTGATAACTGACATAATATTTGCACAACGCCTGAACGATATACATGATAAGCATTGCGACACCAATTGGCAGCAAAACTTGCAAAATTGCTGATGACTTTCCGGCAAAGACTGTTTTCGTCATAGTCCGCAAGATCTGTGGATATGCCAGATCGATCAGACTGATCATCGCTGCGCAGATCAGATCCAGAACGAACACTGCTTTGTATGGTGAATAATACGGTATAAATTTTTTTAATGTATGCATGACAAATTCTTACCTCCTAACAATACCGTTAGTATAACAAATGTGTTAAAATTTGTCATTCCCTGTTATAAATGTCAATCTCATTTGATACCATACTGCATTGCCGTGAGTAGAATCTGTTGATATCCCCTCATTTACAAATCCAAACCCGGAATAGTAATGAATTAACTTTTCTTTACAAGTAAGTACAACGCCCTTTCTCCCCTGCTTTCTCGCAGTATCAATGGCACAGCGAAGCAACCGTCCCGCATACCCATTTCTTCGATATTCCGGAAGTGTATTTACGCCAAAAATCATCTGCCACGCACCATTCTCGTTGTGTAAAGACGCTTTTTCATACATTTCGTCCGTTAAATTCTGCTCGTCTGTAACAAAACCATCCACAAACGCAATCAGCTTTTGCTTATCATACAACAGCAAAAAATGATCTCCGTAATGTTGGATCCGTTCTGCAAATTCTGCCTTCGTCGCTGCTTCCGCCACCGGAAAACATGCTGCTTCTACGGCTGCAATATCTTCTAAATCCTGCAAAGAGGCTGTTCTTATTTCCATAGTAAGAGTCCCTTTCCCGAAACAATCGTCACAATAAGTCCTATCGTGAATCCGATAAAAGCCCCCAACGCCAATGTACCAACAAAAAGCAATGCAATCTCCAGCATATAATTTGTATAAAAATTAGATAGCACCTCGCAAATTGCATATACTACAAAACTTCCGATCAATCCCAGCAAATTTCTTTTTATATCACAAAATTTCACGCTAATAACTAATGCAACTATAATCCCTGCTACCATAAATAAAATACTATCTGACGAACAAAGTTCCTCTAAAATCGGTAAATATCGCATAATGATCCTCGCTATTCTTTTACTCAAATATTTCCTAGAAGCATCCTCGCTTAAGCATACTGTTCTATGATCCCCTCACGGATTCTTTCGCAGTCTTCCGGTGTCACCGGATATCCCAGATATGCGATCCCTCGGTAAATGTTATCTGTGACCTGCTCATTATTTGTTAGGACAGTACAAATCGTCTCCAGCAGCTCCTTTTTGGCTGCAAGTACACTCTCATCCGCACTATAAAACTGTGTCATATCATAGTCGGATGTGTTTCCACAGGGCATTTTGCAAGTCGCACAATCCGGTGCGATAACATTCTTTAACTCGTGGATTTTCTGTACCAGTGACTCTTCCATTGTCGGATCATTTCGGTGTAAAAGAGCCTCCCGAACCACTACATCTGTCTGTTCGGTTTTTCCATTGTTCGACACTGCCCCCACCAATCCAATCAGAGCACTTATGATTCTGTCTCCTGTCATTTCTTTTCCTCCATATCAATTAACTGAACGATATTTCATATTTAATTTGCATGGACTTTACTGATTCATCTCAGCCACCATACTGGCAGGTTTGACCGTCATTTCCACCCAAGCAGGCATGAAACCGCTTCGTATCGCATTTTTTGCAGATCTGATATTAGACCATGCACAACAGTAAAATGGCACTTTTCCACGCTCTATAATCTCAACTGCTAAATTACTGGTTAGCGCAGATGCTATCCCCTTTCTGCGATATTCCGGTAATACATCAACTCCAATCTGCCACATATCGTCACAATCTGCCGAACAACCGGCAAGTCCGATCAATTTTCCATTATCATATGCGCCAACACCAAGAACATCCAGCTCTTTTCTCGCATCACACAAAGCATTACTCCATATAGGCAAATATAAACTGTCAAAGTCTTTCTGCGTAAGCACTTTAAGTTCATATTGGCATGATAATCTTTTGAGGGAATTGACATCCGGCAAAAAATATTCTGCCATGAAGCAGACTCTTTGTCCCTGTTCTCTCATTCTTTCATCCAGCCAATGCATATTGGGCGTTTCAAAGCAATGATAAAATTCAAACTTACTCAAATACTCTTTTACCATTTCTTTGTATTCCTCTTTTACAGATGCCACAATATTACTTCCGTAGGAAACCAAATTGCATGCTATTGGTTCGCTATAATATTTTCTTGCCAAAGCCCCTAACCCTGACTTTACAAATACATTTTCCTCTTTGGTAAAGTCAGAAATATCAGCATTAAGATCTAATGCCGATTGCCGCATAGCAATGGACATAATATGTTGATTTGTCATCAGTTCTCCTTTTTCATTATTTCCTCCTCCAGCGCTCTCAGCAGATGTCAGCCAGCGCATCTAACAGCATTTTAGTCCTGCTTGCCTGCAGGCAGAATATAAAGCAAACAATCCTGTCTCTTCAAAATCCAAGTGCGCTTCGTATTCCTGCCTTGCTATTAAAGATTAAAAACGAATATCAACCATGTTGAGATCATTCTCCCGGACTACTTGATATCACCTTGCCGGTATTCCAAAGCATAACCGTTCTTTTCGCTGCTTCCAGCCGCTCTTCCTCCGAGTGAAAATCAATCGTAACAGAATGACAGCCACATTCAAGGCACATCACATAATAGCCGCAGCCACATTCCTCTTCCAAAAGTGCTCCACCGTCGCATAACGGGCAGTCATTAATCTCTAACATATCTTCAATGTTCATAATAATCCTCATTTCTTGTTATAATTTAGGGATGCTCCCTCCACCGATTTTACCATAGTTTTGCGCTATCGTACAGATTCTACTATATTTTAGTTATTATTTTTCCAACAACCAGGCAAACGCCTTAGCTGTCCTAATTTCCGATTCACGAAAATGATTCCCCGGATTCCACTCCAGAATACATGTGATGTCACATTCCTGCAACCACGCATATAGCTTTCTGATGCAATCTCCGACCGTAGACATCATTAAATTTCTAGTCTTTTCCTCTTTGTTGCCAAGGCTTAAATAGATCAAACGGCTTTGTATCCTATTTTCTTGCATATATTCCAAAAAGTCTGGAAACCATACTGACGGTGAGGCTGCTGCAATTCCCACAAAACGGTCCGTCTGGCAAGATGCCCACAGAGCAAATAATCCGGCAAGCGAATACCCGCCCAAATAGTATGTCTTGCTCTTATCAGAACAATACTCCAATATTTTTTCTAAAAGCTCTGATGCACCATCGCCAAATCCTTCTTCTCCAAATGCCGGTGGTGCTTTCCAAGGAGATAACTCATCGTTCCAGTTATTCACCCTCCAGGCAATCATATAAAATTCTTCTGAAGTTCTGTCTTGAATTGCATGAAACTCCTGCTCAATTCCAGATATTTCATGCTCTCCAACAAGCTGTATCAAGACCTTCTCAGCCTCCGGATTCCCATAACTCCAAATCGCCTTCCCATCTATCTCTTTTTCCTGCATTGCAAATCCATCTCCCTATAGGCAAAATCAAATCTTACCGACCAAAACCCTCATTTAATAAGTTCAACAATTTGATGGCATCATAGCGTTCCCCACAACCAGTGCATTTCCAATCACTGTTATTCTTCTTGGCTTTTTTATGAACAAAGTCCAATTTGCCATTACATAATGGGCAAGGCTGTGGTGTCTCGTTCCATAGACTTTTCAAAAATGCGACAGCTTCCGCCCTGCTATTCATCTTGTATTTTTCCAATACATCTTTCTCCATAATTTTTGTTCCTCCCTATAAATTAAATGGTGACAAAGCAAGAATCAACCTCTCTGACAATATCTCCATCGATCCATCCTTTTTTCACCATATCCCACAAGATACCGCTTGCCTTTTCATGTGTCATGCCCTGTTTGTACGGACGACTTTCCGTCAAGGCTTGATAAATATCCACACAAGCCATGATGCGCTCCTGCGTGTTCAACTCAGCCGCCGACCTTCCAAAAGGATATCCCGTGCCATCCATCCGTTCATGATGGAAAGCCGCCCAATCACGAATCTCTTCAAAGTCATCAATATCGGACAGGATGTAGTAAGTATACGCCGCATGATGCTTCATAGCCTTAAATTCTTCATCTGTCAATTTTCCCGGCTTTTCCAAAATTTCATTTCCAATGGCTACTTTTCCAATATCATGCAATGCCCCCGCAAGATACATTTTCTGCACAGTTTCCTCATCAAATCCCATGTGGCGTGACAGTTTTTCCGCATCTTCAGCGACACCTATAGAGTGCGTACTGGTAAATGGCGATTTGTAGTCTACGATCCGAGCAAAAAACACAGCAAGTGCTTTGATCTGCGAAAAATCAAGATCCTGTTTTATCCGAGGAACCATCTTCCACAACTGGTCCTCGAAAGTCTCCCTATCAAGTGATAAAAACTGCTCCTCTGAAAATGCACGCAAAAATGCATCACTGCATTCCCGATCAAACATTGTTCCTGTTGAGTTTTGAACAAACTGCTCTGCCACCTTCCATGTACCTTCCGCAAATTTTTTAGTGCGACAGGCGATATCCAGCAAATCGCACAAATGAATAATACGCGAGAAAAGAGGAATTTCATCCCATTTTTTTCCAAACGGACCACTGCCATCAGCATTTTCGTGATGGTATAAGATCACATCGGAAACATCTGTGTGAAACGGAAGTTCTGCGACATTCTTTTCACCCCAAATGCAATGTGCTCCCAACTTTGGTACCTCTTGCGTTACGGCAATTTGCGAAATATCATTATGAAGTTCTTCCTGGATATACTGCGTCAATGCGTTATCGTGCAATAATGCGCACACTGCCAAATCTTGTAGGCTTTCCTCTTGTATTCCCATCTGTTTTGCAATGCAAACACTCATATAAGCCACTCGTTTTGAGTGATTGTTCGTCACATGAACCAGTTCTGCTTCCACGCAGTCCAGTGCATAGGAACAAGCTGCCAATAATCCCAAAACATCTAAAGTCATAATCATTTTTCCTCTCTATGTACATCTTTCTACAAATTTCTCATCATATCAGAGTTTGCAATTTGCATAAAATTCATTCCCCCTTCACTTATCATATTACACCAAACGCGACTATCTCTGCAATCAAAACTTCTAAATTTATTCTATACCATTCACATGCTGTGTCCACGAAACAAGATTTGCCTCTTATTGATAAAAAATCATCACACTCTTCCAAAAAGATTGCAATGTCTATGATGACAGACATTGCAATCTTTTTTTTGAATAGGAAACTACTCATAATGTGGTGTTATGCCACCAAGAATTGCTTTTACAATTCTTGCAGAGCAAAACCAGCGTTTTGCTTCTTTTTTTGCCTGAAGAATCGTGTTGTTGCCGCTCTTTACAGCGAAGACACATCTACCAAATATGCTTTTTTAGAATTTGTGATTAAAATCTTTTTCTGCGTATTCACAATATGCATTTCCATATTCTTTCTAAACTCTTTTGGAATATCAATTTTTTTCCAGCTTTTCTTGGAAAGATTTACGAGATAGAAGGTATCATCCTCCATATCAATATCTCCAAATATGACATAATCCCCCTTAGCAGCTACAAGCTGTCCTGTAGTGGAAACATCTGGTATCGTCACCGAAGTGCCATTTACCAAATCCAAAAATTTCAGGGTTTTCGTCTTTTTATCATAACGATAATCCCACTTCATATTAATCTCACCTGTGCCATTATATTTCTTTTCGATCTTCAAGGTGTCAAGATTAACACAATAAGTTTCGTAATTATCATCTTCCCCCATAAAAACCGATTCTCCGTAAGTTAAAATATGATTTTCATCCAAAAATTCGATATCGGATGTTCTTGCGTATCCATTAACCAATGCCGTGTCAATCTTTTTCTCCGTATGTGTTTTGACATCAAAAACAGACCAGTACGCATCACCCCTATGGTTGCACAACAACTTTGTCCCGGAAGGTGACATCACAAAGTTACACAACATATGATCGTTCGATATTTTCTCTACCGTATTTTGAGATAAATTAATCTTCAGCAAATATTCTTTTTTATCTCCATCCGTTCTTGCCCCATATACTGTATCCTTATCATAGTAAAAAAACACTTCTGACATGCCACCGGTATAATTAAAAGCGTATATTTCATTTCCGCTAATGACATATTGGAAACCAAATTTTGTGCCATTATACTCTCCTTCAAATGCGGAAGGTGTCATCTTCTTTAAGCCATCCGAAACAACCGTATATACCTGATCGATCTGTTCCTCATCGCCCACAAAATGATACTCACAGACAAAGCTTTCTTTCTCCCCTGCAACCATCGTATTTTCTTGGAAAGGAACCGTATTGTCCCTAGCCCTCACATCTGCGGTTGGCAAGGCTGTTGGCGTAGTCAATACAACCTCTTTCACATTGCCACTTCCAAAAATATTCTCAAGCCATGTCTGAAAAGCTGTAGATTTCATTGCTGCAACTGTTACTGAAGTGGAGCAAAGCAGAAAAAATCCAATCATCGCTGCAATCGAACCATATTTTCTCCAAAATGCTTTACTTGGTGATGTTTTTGAGGATTTTTCCAAAATATCCTCTATCCATTCCTCTGGTGCTGTAATATAATCTAATTTTTTCAAATCCATAATAATCCTCCAATCCTCTAGTCCTCTTTTAATATATCAGCTAGTTTCTCTTTTCCTCTCCGTAGTCTTGATTTGACTGTATTCACACTGACATTTAGAAGCTTTGCAATTTCGCTGGTGTTATATGCCTCATAATAGTACAACACCAACACTTCACGATATTTAAATGATAAGCTCCGCAATGCCTTTACAAGCTGCTCTGTGTCTGGATCATCCACTTGCAATACACGCTGTCTCTCATATTGCTTTGGGTCATATCCTATATCAACATTGCGATTCCAAAACTGCTTATGGTAATCTCTACATTCATTTCTAGCAACCTTGAAAAGCCATGCCTTGATATGTTCTTCCTCTCGAAAACTTTTCTTTGTCATATACAATTTGAGAAAAGTATTTTGAAAGCAATCCTTCGCAGCCTCTTCATTTTGCGTCCAAACAACGCACAACCGGGTTATATCATCTGCATATCGTCTTACAATCTCTTCATACGGTATTCCTGCATAAGTTTTTATCATATGGCAAATACCCCCTCCTGTTCTATTTCTTCGTTTGATAGAAAATGATCATTTTCTATATAATACACGATTCTAATTGTTAAATGGGTGCAAAGATCTCTGGTAGAAGAAAGAAAAAATATTAAATAGGTGAAAAAATTGTTTATCCTCTATGTCATATGAAGCGTTGATTTTTATTGTCAAAAATTTAGATATCGATGATATTTTTTGCTTTTTTCATACGCACTTTTATCATAGAAATCATCATCAAACATTTTTCCTTTTTCCCCATATTCAAATAAATATTTAAAGGTAAATGGCGTTTTAAATTTTTTAGAAAAATGATATAAATTATAAAAATAATCTTGTACTTGCTGATTCATTAATATTCTCTCAACTTCATATTTAAAAAAATCAAACTCTTTATCAGTTATAATTTTTTGTCTTTTCAAATAACAAATATACGAAAAATATGATAAAGTTTTATCTACTTTTAATTCTAGTTCTCCGCTTTGGTGAAATGACTCATAATACCATTTTTTATTATAATCAAACATATAAACTACATCTTTTATGTATTCATCTGTCCTAATTTTTTCAATTAAATCATTAATATAGCCTGCTCTTTTTAACAAAACACTCTTTCTCCATTGATAATATCCAAATATCCCCCCTAAAATTACTAATATAATAGAAACAGTAGAAGTAACATCCGATATTGTTATCTCATTTGCAAAAGTCATTTACTTTTCCTCCTTCGTCTTCCAAAATTAAAAGCAATTATATTAACTTTGTATCTAGATTATTTTTCTATGAAATATTCTTGACCAGAACGACTATAACAATCAACAGTTATGGCTATTCCTAACATTTGACGCAAAAATATAACTTCTCTTTTATGTATTATTTTTTTAACAACTAAGCATATTAGGATTTCTTTTTCAAAATATTCTCAACATATTCTTGATATCCCTGTTCCAAAATGCTAAAAGCACAACTGTTGTCAGTTAATTTCTGTTTTCTATTTGTTGTAACCATTTCATATATTTTATTTGCTTTTTTCCTGATACGCTCAGCATTGTCCACACAAAACTGATATTCCTTATTCAATAACAACCGATATTTTTTATCTTGCACATTTTTGATAACTAGTTTTTCAATACACTCTTCTGGCACAGGAATCATATAATTGAATCGCAAAGATCCTTTGATCTCTTTTTCATCTCCTGGTACACGAATCAAAATATTAGCTTCCTGTTTCTTGTCAAAAGAGGATACAGATACATAATAGTTCATACCATGAACCTGCATAACTGCGCCAAATGCAAATTTATTGCGATCAGTATACCTAATATTAGGAACCTTTGTAACCCCTCTATTTTCTTTTTCATATTTCTGGAGATACTGATTGTATTCCTCATTTATTCGATAAAAATCCATATTTTATCCTCCGTAGTATAGAAAAACAGGGAGATAAGAATCTTATCTCCCCGAAATTAACGATTCGCATTTTAAGCTGCGAAGCACTTAAATTAAAGGTTCACATTCAAAGTAGTGAAGCACTTAAATTAAAGGTTTGCACTCAAAGTAGCAACGCACTTAAATCAAGCAAGTGTTCTTGCTCATTTATATTATATGCAATTATTTAATAAAAATCAATATAAAAATATAAATTTACAGTTTCCTTATCGGATGCCTAATAACCGTTTTACATTTTTCCGGTGCCGTTTTCCTTGGGTCTGACAAATAAATTTCATGATGTCGCCGTTTACCAGTGAAATCATTCACATAACCGCTCTCCTCAAGATACTTGTCCATCATTGCCACCGTTTCGGGTTCATTATCAAATGCCATTTATTGATCCCCACTTTCTAAAATCTCTTTTTGTTTCCTTTTACTGAAGCCCCCAAGCACGAGATTATACGATTTATCTAACAAATCCTTTAGCAAATCGTCTTCGACCTCACCGTTAGGATTGATAGAATTCCAGTGCTGCTTGTTCATGTAATAGCCCGGTATAATATCATCGTACTGCTGACGCAAAAAACTTCCCTCAGTTGGTTCTAACTTCACAGTTATATAATATGGTTGATTATTTTCTCCCAGACACACCGCTGCAAACATTTTTTCTCCTACCGCATATCGGATCCAGTTCCACTGCGGTGGCAGCTTGGTCACACCAGCTTTCTTCATAAGGAAGTCGTCAATCCAAGCATATCTCATCTTTGTTAATGCAGACCAGATTTTACACTGATCCAGTCGCACTCCGCAGTCACCTTCTTTTTCATCATAAGCAAACTCTTCTAATTGTGTGCATGGAAATTCCTTACATTCTCCACAATGTTCTAATTTTTTACCCTCACAACAACTTTTTACCGGACATGCTCCCCAGAAAGGATTGTCAATATTAGCACAACCCTTACATTTTTCAGTCTGTTTCCAATTGCATCTGCTACACAAAATACCACATCTTGATTCCATTCACATTCCTCCTCAGCCATCCGCCACATTGTCATATTTTTTCTTCATCTGCAAAATACTTTGGCATAATTGTTCTCTTATTTCTTTCGGTTCCAACAGTTCCACCTTATCCCTAAAAGATAATAACCAGGTAAGCAAATTGTCTTGATTTGTATAGTCTGCCTGAAATAGAAGCGTTCCATCTTTTTGTTCTTGAAAACAATGTGGTCCAAATTCTTCTACCAGTCTCCATTTACAATCCACCTCAAACAAAGCTTTTACCTTAATTCCACCAGTGAAGATTCTTTCGTCTCTCAAATCCGGTAAAGGTGCTGTTCTATCGGAAAAAACATGCCCGGACAGATGCACTTTGTCCATACGATTTAATTTAAAAAGACGAAAATCTTCTCTGCTTTTACACCATCCCCATACATACCAGCTTGACCATCGAAAGATAAGATAACAAGGCTCAATGACACGCTGAGATTCACCCCCCGGAGCATAATAAAAGAACTCTAATTCCCGGTGCTGCTCTATTGCCTTTCTTATCACTTCTATCTTCGGAGCAAGAGAATCTTTGTACCATGAAGAGAGGTCGATCAACACCGATTGATTCCCCACTAAAAAATCAGAAGATCCTATGGATAATTTTTCCATCAACTGCCCATATCTGTTCGTCCCATTTACACTATCCAGGCTTCGCAAACCGGCAAGAATATCCTGCATTTCATCATGAGTCAGCATTGTTTTATCAATTTTGTATCCATCAATAATTGAAATTCCTCCGTTTGCTCCTTGTCTGGTCACAATCGGTATACCAGCCTTACATAAATCTTCAATATCCCTGTTTATGGTTCGTCTGGACACCTCAAACATTTCTGACAAATAAGGTGCTGTAACAGATTCCTTCTGCAATAATATGGATAAAATTCCTAATTGCCTATCTATCTTCATCGTTACTCCTTTACAAAATGCATATTAGCATAAGAAACATGACAGCTGTATGTCATGTTTCCTATATTATTTCCTGTTATTCACACTATTTTCGCCTCGCAATATTTCCTTTACCCGATATAAAACCGGTAATTCTCTATTTGCTACAAGCTTTCCTATTTTGGTATTTGCCCTGTCTTTATACTCTTTCACCGCCTCTTCGTATGATAATTTCAGCGTCGATAAATGAAAACTGTTAATCTCATCTTCGGTCAGATTTTTATCGCCAAACGACTCCACTTTACACAAAAAATAATTATTGATATTATGTCTATGAATCAAATTATAATAATCACTGACAACTCCAATTTTGCAAATTATTGTTACCGTCACGCCTAATTCTTCTTTGAGTTCTCTCTGTATCGCAGTCAACAGATCTTCCCCGTCCTCAACACCGCCACCAGCCGTTTCTATCAGTGTTGCTTTCCCAAAATCATCATCCCTCTGCGCTCTTACAAAGTAAAATTGTCCACTTTCATCATAAACAATTGCTCTTGCAATATTTCTATCATGATCAATATAGTCCAATTCCCACTCTGTATCCTGTAAATCAATGTTTATTTTTGTGTGCATACAGTCACCTCCAATGTATATCATAAACGCAGGACATACCACGGCATGCCTTGCGTTTATCTTACATCCAATCGCTTTCAACCTCTTCCAACTTCTTCAGCAGTATATCTTTGAGAGCTGTAAAAGCCGGAATAAAACTGTCATGTATCAACACAATCATTTCATCCACTTCATCTTCATTATAAATATAAACGGAGGTATTGCGTTTTTTTAACATAAGCAGCCATACCTGAGAATCATTGATAAATCCAATTTTATACCCAAGCTGTAGAGCATCTATTTCTGCTGCCATATCATCGCATAATCTTTTTCATCGGTATCGTCATCCAAACCTTCGCTCTGAATCTCAAACCCCTCTCTTTGGTAAAAGCGCACTGCCCGTGTATTCTTTTGGTATACCTTTAAGAGTAATTTCGATTTTCGATCCTTTGCATAATCTAACAAAAGTTTACCTATGCCCCTCGACTGCATTTCAACCGCAACAAAAATTCCTTCTATATATTCGCCATTCAGACCTATAAAGCCTTGTATCTTTTTATCATTTTCATATACATAGACTTCCGCCTGTGGTAACATTTCTTTCACGAATTCAAAATTCGTGTTCCAGTATTCAGCAGAGATAAAATTATGCGCTTTCAGATTGGTGTCTAACCACAAATATGCGACATCATTTAAGTCTGCCTTCTGCAATTTTCTGATCATAAATATTGCTCTCCCTCAAATGCTATAGTTTATATTGCATGAAATTACCATTATGTACAAATCCAAAATCTGCATACAATTTAACACCCATGTCTGATGCCGTAATTTGTATAGTGCCACATCCATACTCTCTAGCATCATTTATAACACGAGATAGTAGTTTCCTTGCAATCCCCATTCTTCTATATTTCGGATTCGTATACATACTAGACAATAAGCCCATTTTCCCACTAGGGCATCCAAAATATGGCGGTTTTTCCACAAATGACATTCCACTAGTTCCAATTATATTTTCTCCATCCCAAGCCAGCCAAGATACAAATGTACCATCTGCCATATGACGCATATAATACTCTCTCAATGCAGGTACCAAATTTATTTCTTCTTTAGCACCTTCTTCCCTAAGCTGCTGTATTCTCATACCAATAAAAGTAGTAATCTCTTTTTCTGTAAGTCTTCTATACTCTATCTTCATTATTCCATTCCCTCCCACAAAAATATGGCATTATATGATCAACTGATATGTAATGACCTCTTGTCAAGTACAAATTAACAGAAATCACCACAAACTTTATTTAATTGTTGCTGAAGGCACCCAGAAAGAGCCTCGGAGTATCAGTTCTCGGCCTTGGCCACTCTGATATACGTGGATTGGTTACCTACAGGTCAATGGTCCGCCGTGAGCTCTACCGTCTAAAAGCGTGGATCACAGATCTATCTGTACCGACATAGTTGAATCGTAGATAGCTCGAACCTTGAAATGGCCGAAGCCCTTTCAAGATGTCTTCAGTTGTTACTTTGTATTGGCCAGATGTATGTGGCGTAAGCCATCTTACATCTGCTTAATTACCCACCATAACAGCGGGATGATGATGTCAAGGCTGCGCAAGCACCGCCATAGGCGGCTTGGTCTTGACAGTAGCAGCACGATGTTATCCCCACGTCAGGCAATGTTATCTGTCATCATGCCCCACATGAAGCATGCAAGTTCCCTTGCGATTGCTGTTTTGGCTACATTATGTTTCTTATACTTATTAAGCACCATCTTGTAGTATCGGCGTCTTAGACGCTCGTTAGCTTTGTCAGCATAAGCGATGACTGCAGGTGTATTCCCTGACTGACGGGACTTCAGTTCTTTGGATTTGAAACCAACCTGTCCTCTTGCATAGCATTGTGACGCTTCTGTTAGGAGTAGCCGTACATGCCTGTTTCCTGCTTTGGTAATTCCTAGTCTGTTCTGATCATCGCCGCTGGAATCTTCACCAGGTACAAGACCGAGGTAAGAAGCAAAGTGCTGGGCAGAAGCAAAGCGCTTGAAATCACCGACTTCAACCAGAACAGAAAGTGCAGTATGTGTCTTCACACCGATGAAGCAGCAAAGCTTTTTCACTGCTTCCTTGTATTCATCCTGTGTTGCAAGCTCCTCAATACGCTTATCCAATCGTTCAATCTTGTCTGATAGTGTCTGGTATGTCAGCAGGTATTCGTCGAGGATCTCCTTGTACAGAGCCTCAGGAGTTAAGGCCTTAAGCCATTTAAGATGAGCTGCTGTCCAATGACTTTTTCCGTCATAGCGATAGTTATGGCGTAAACAGAACGCAAGAATCTGCTGCTTCACTTTTTTCAGTGCTAGTTTGTGATCGTCCCTCATGCGCAGGAATTCTTTTGTTTCTTCATCCTTTGCAGTTGGGATATGAACAGGGCTGTAGTTATGCTGTGCAAGACATTTGGCAATGATTTCAGCATCACGTCTGTCTGTTTTTATACGCTTTTTACTACGCTGTTCAAGCATTGTAGTAGGAGCGAGAATAATGCATTTTACATTGTTCGCCGTTAATTGGTGATACAAAGTATAACCGAAGCAGCCAGCCTCATAACCACATATGAAGTTAGCATCGTCTCCGTAGATGGTTCTAAGAAACTCCAGATAGTTCAGAACTTTTTTGTAATCAGCTTCTGTCCTCTGGTAGTGAGAAGCCTTTTCGGCTTCAATTGTGTAAGCACAAAGTGAAAAACTTTCCTTGTGAACATCCATTCCTACGTAAACTGTGTTATAATTCATTTGATGACCTCCCTTTGTATGCGGTAATCCCTGTTACTATTTGCTTTTGACAATCATTAGTATACAGGTAAATCCACGAAGTTACAAAGTGGAGGTCATTACATATTGTCTATTCTGCAAAAGGATCAACGCAATTTTAGCATCCAATCCTTTCGTAATTTTTTGCTGTTCCATACGATCAAATTTTTCTTTTTGCACAACCTTCTATATCTTTTCCAAATCCAGAATAGTAACATAATGCAATACATCAAATTTCTCCGGCAGTGATTGCATATATTCCCAATGCTCCTGCTCCCATTTCTGAATCTCACTTTCCTTCAGTCCACTCGCTCCAATGCCTCGACATGCTTTCATCCTTCCATGCCATGATTCTCTTGTAAACTGTACCGGCAATTCATATGTTAGCATATTTGCAGCCTTAAACATACCTTCACACCAAGGTGGCTCTTGTAATTCATATCTTGTCACTCTTCCACCAGTCCATGCAGGGTTATATTTCAAAACAAGATCTTCGCTTGTCTTGGCAATCTCACTCTCTTCAGGCAGCCATGCCATAAACAAAATTGCAAAATGACCATGATCCTTTAGCATCTGATGAAATTTAGGCAAGACAATCGATTTGTCAAAATACATAAAACATTGACACGCTGTGATCACATCAAATGTTCTGTCAGGATAATCAACAGCTTCCGCTGATGCAACAATATAATCGATGTCCATCCCCGCACTTTTGCTGAGTTTCTCCGCATACATAATCTGATTTTCTGAGATATCTGCCCCTGTCCATTTTGCGCCGTAGGAATACATATTTCTTGGAATCACACCCGTTCCTGTTCCTAGATCCAGTACATTTTGTCCCTTTACTCCTAGCGATAATTCCGCTAATTTTGCATAAAATTCTTTGGGATAAATATCACGGTACTTTGCATAATCTTCAGAAGATTTTCCCCAGTCAAATGCTTTCCCATGATCAATATTTTTATTAGTTATTTCCATGATATTTCGCCTCCTATATAAAATCTAACTTTGTTGTAACATTTTGATTTTATTATACTGCTAAATTTTTACGCATCCATGTATGCGGACAATATTCATCCATATGAATATCATTCAACCCCGTATAGCCCTGTTTATTATAAAAACCTGCTACACGACATTGCGCAGACAATTCTACCACTTTGCCTCCAAGATCTCTAACTGCTTTTTCTGCGCCCTGCAGCACCTTTTCGCCATATCGCTTCCCACGAAATTCTTTGCGAACCACAATTCTACCGATAACATAGCAGTTCCTCTCTTCTGAAAAAAAGAATCTGCAAGTTCCTACCGGAATGTCTCCTTCAAAAAGCAACACATGTTTAGCAACATCATCTATCTCATCAAATTCATCTTTAAATCCCTGTTCCTTGATGAACACTGCTTCCCGTATTGTCTTTGCTTCCTTTGGTATCTCATCGTAAAGCTTTATAAACATCGTTATCCTCTCCTGTATTGAATAATAGCAACTCCCAGATAAACTGGAGGTTATCTAGTTCTCCTTTTTAAGCAATTTCTTTTTCATTACATTATGTTCAAACTCAACCCACCCTATCTCGATAAATAAAGCTAGCATAGCAATAATCACCTGAAGCAAAATACTATCCAGCTTTTCAATAAAATATCCAAGAACCGATAGTGTAATAAAAAGTACACAACCCAAAATAATAAAATTTCTGCCATGTCTATGGTTCCATTCAGCAACACTCGTCAGTTCATCTTCACGAGGTGGTTTCTCCCCCGTGTTTATTGCTACTGGTTTTTCAGCCCTATACTGACTTATGCCAAGTATAATAAATACAAGTGAAACCAATAATGAAATCACCAAATAAACAATTGTAGCACCCATAACTATCCTCCCGACTTTTATATAGTCTTCCTTATAAAATCTTGTATAATTGACAAAATAGTTTTTGAAAAATATATATTCCCTCCGTGTTCGTCCACATCCTTTATCTCATAATATTCCACACTGTGATTTGTCTCTTCTAATTTTTCAAATAATGTTCTACTATTTTCTACGGAAACAACAGGATCATTTGTGCAATGAAATATCAATACAGGTGGTATTATTATATCTTCGGCAATTAAAGACACACAAGATGCCTTATATGCAATTCCTTCATTTCCCTCAATACTATCAACACCAAGGAGAACTGTTGATGGTCGAACCGACATCCACGATGGCAATGGCTCACTAGAACAAATCAAAATATCAGATGATGCACTCTCCAAAATTACTCCTTTAACATCTGGAATTTCAATCATTCCACAAGCATTGTGTAGTACTGCCATCATAGCCAAATGACCACCTGAAGAATGTCCCATAAGATATGCTTCATTCATGTCAAAGGGAAGATCGAATTCTGATATCTTGCTTGCAACACACTCCATTGCATTTTTGATATCCTCTACCTGCGCCGGAAAAATTGCAATATCAGACTCACGAACCTCAATTGACACAATAGCAACTCCCTGTTTCGCCAACTCCGCCAGTTTCGGAATATCATTATACAGTTCCTGCTTGTGCCATGCAGCTCCTGAAACATAAAAAATAACAGGATATTTCTTTTCAAGTCCTTTTCTCCTATATGGCATGATAACCTGTAAATGGCGCTTGCAATTCCCATAATCAAAATATTCCCAATTCTGAGAATACAACCATTCCAAATCATCAAATTTAACTTCTATTTCCTTCTTCATTTTTTCTCCTTTATCATTCATTTATCTATGCAACACTATATTTCTTATTGTTTTCACTCATTATATAGCACGCTCTCCATTCAACTTGCGTTCCTTTAAATCCAGCCATGCTTTCGCCTTAAATGGAATCAGGCAAGTCGGACTTAATACCGGAATGCCATCAACCATCATTTGTCCAGTTTTTAACAATTCATAGTATAAATCTTTCCTTAAATTTTGTAAATCCACTAACCATTACTCCTGCAACCTTCTTTCCTGCAATTCATCTACTGCTTCTTCAATTCTTTCATCATTTGTATCTGTAAAAGATAAAACAAGTGAAATATCATCAGCACTGTTATCCTCTGAAAATTGTTTTGGGTTGTATGCCCATAATTCAAGTCTGACCTGTTTATCCGGGTCTATCAATTCATCAGTCAGCAAGGCTTTATCATAATATTTCTCACTAATTGCATAGGTAACAACTCGGCTTGGATTTAGCATTGTTTTTTCAGAAAGTGCCGTTTCCCCTGCAAAGACCATATTTTCTGTAACTTGCGTCTTATCTATATATCCTGTTTTTCGAACAGGAGTCGTCAAATATACTTTTGCTTTTTCAAATAATTCATCTCGCTTATATTTTGACTCAATAAACTTATTGACACCTTCTTTTGCTACAAGAAACAAATCTGTCGTTTCCAACTGCTTCACTGCTCTGGTCAAGGTCATTGCTGTAAACGGAAGCACTTTTCCGGCTTCTGAAATATACAATCGTTTTTTCTTACTGTACAGATAAAATAAAAACAACTGCTGCGTGGAGTAAACAAACTTACCCGTCAGCTTTTGGGGTTCTTTTTAATCAGAAAGCATTGTCCCAATGAAAGGAAGAAAGACCTGCTTATCAGTAATAAACGGTATATTATTTTCTATAAGGCTTTTTCTTCGATAATTTGATACCGTTGTAAGTTCAAATACGACTGGCACATTATCAATCTGCTGTATTTTTACAATTTGTTTTTTCAATGCCGGAAGTGTGGCAAGTTCTTCTGTTGGTGCAAGCATTATACAGCGTCTGTTTCCAATATATGCTGTATGAAAATCATAACTCCCTGCAATATAAACAGGCAAAGAATCCTGATGATTCCATGCTTCATATTTTATAGAAATCCCGAATACGCTTGTAAACATATTTCTCCTTCTCCTTTTAACTCAATTTGTTTCATTTTAACTTGGACAATGTTAAAAGTCAAGTTTTTGAGTTATTTTGAATTTATATTTCTTTTTACCGTGACCGGATACTGGTTCAATAATGTTTGCCTTTGAAAGGCTTACCTGAACTTTCTGTCTTTCGTTATAGAATAATGTGGAAGTTTCGGTAACAGAGATATTCTGACCTACATAAGTAAGCTCAACCGTATGTATTTCGCCGCTCACTACCATTTCGTAAGGTGCGGTAATTTCCTTGACCTGCTAAAGTAGCTATCATCAGAAATGTTATTCATAGTCAAACCGGGGCCTCCTTGTGCTTAGAGTATATGAAGTTTTAGCTTTGTCTTGTAGTTTACGAATATCAAAAAATCCCTTTGAGAAAAGGATTTCTCCTCTCTCAAAGGGAAAGTTGGCAAATTGGAAGTTGTTCTCCATCCATCAAACTCAATTTATCTTTGTTTTCATTCATAACATATTTCTCAACACGATACCTGCAAACATACATAAGTTCCAGATAAAATGAATAAGCATTGATAATACAATATTACTGGTTTTTCTGTAATAATATCCACAACTATAACCCAGCATACCATACACCAATCCGTAAAAGATTAGACCATAAATATTTAAATGCATTTTAAACAAATGTAAAAAAGCAAATATTATAGCTGTAACAACATTAATCACAACATCATTTTTTATAAACTTTTCTAAAAACAACCCCATAGCGCATCTATTTACAAGTTCTTCAACTATGGGCGCAAAAATCAATGCCGAAAACAACATTGCTAACATACTATCTGTTGATTGAGAATTGCCAACTGGTATAGTGCTATCAATTTTCTCAAATATCAAGTTCAATAAACTTGACACCAAAACAATTACTATTACTATGCTTAAAGCATCATTAAAATAATACTTCTTAAAGTTTTTAATTCCATTGACTATATATTTTTCCAATACCATAATCCAAGCAAATAATATTACCAAATATATTATCGTCTTTGATATGTAATTAGACATCAATGAAAATAAACCCATATAACCAATCAAGAAAATTAGTAATAGGAAGAATATTATCCATTCATACAATTTTAGTTTTATTTTTTCCATTAATTATCGCCCCACGAATTCAAAGTTTCTGTTCCCTAAAATTTGTTTATCGGGATTTCCCAAATCGCCAAACAACGATTTACCAAACTCTCATCTCAGTTACAAAACAGAATTTTATAAAAAACCTCTTTTCTGTGCCTCTTCTATCAATTTGGGCTGAATCAATGGATAGGTCCAATCATCCACTAACTCATCTGTAAAAATAATTTTTTCTATTTCACTGTGAATTTCTTCAAACAAAAAAATATCCGCAACATATAACATTCCGTAGGATTCATCGTTTTCATTTTTATTTACTCTAGTCTTCCCTTTAACAGAATATACGCAAATAGGCTTAATATTAAAATCAATTGCTCCCGTTTCTTCTCTTAGTTCGCGCTTTGCAGTGTCTAGGATCAATTCTCCTTCTTCTCTATGCCCGCCCGGTATTTCATAAGTATCTCTTTCTTTATGTTTACAAAACCCCCATTTTCCATCAGCCTTAGAAATAATTACAGCAAATTTTAATAAACTGTCATCTACCTCATCATAAAAATTAACTTCCAGCATTTTCTCCTCCATAAATTCAAATAAGTCTCAACAACAAGGAAATTTACAATTTCTTTATAGGATGTCTAATAACCGTTTTCCATTTCTCTGGAGTAACCTTTCTCGCATCAGACAGATATATTTCATGGTGTAATCTTTCTGCATTCATATCATTAACATATCCATTCTGTTCTAAATACGCATCCATAAGCGCAACAGTCGCAGGTTCATCATCAAATGCTCCTAAATGCATAATCTGAACACACACACCTTCCTCAATAGTCATAAACTCTGCCGATGAACAATCCAACTTTTTCTTATTTGTCGCGGTTTCAACTGCTCATTCGAAATCTTCTTTCGTTATGAAATCAGGCAATCGTATAACGGAAATCCAGTTAAATGTAGACTTATCCGTATAATCTACACCATCTGTATTTTCTTGCCACCAGAAACCCTCAAGTGGTGGAACTACATATTCAAAAAATCCTTTGATTTTGTAATCTGTTTTATAACTCATTTTCAGAGTATACGCAACAGCATATAACACACTTATTGCCTGCTGATATGCTCCACCTTCGTCATTTGGATCACCTTTTCCTCTAACTGCAATATAATTTGCTTTAGGAACAATTACAATCTCTGGTTTATTTTTAGGCATATAAAATTCTTTGTATTCTTTCTTAAAATCAAAAGCCATTGCTACCTCCGTAAATTCCGATTGAACAAAATCGCTGCGCGATGGCCTGCCAAGGCTGTGGCGCAGTTTTATTTTTATTAAAAAAGCAGTGGCATTACTTTCCATAATCCGTTATTGTTAAGTTACCACACGAAACAACTGAACTAAGAAAGCTCCACTGCCTATGATAAGAATAACATTTTCCAGTCTCTTCCGCAATCGGAATTATGACGCTCATGCACCTCCAAATAGGTAGATGTAATTATTAACACTACTTATTCTGGAGGTTTTATTATGTATAAAGATATTTTTGAATCCATCCGCAATGAAGCGGAAAAACGTAACCTGCGTGAAAGAACTATTCAACTGTATTGCTCTGATGTCAGTTACTTCCTTCGTTGGATTGGAAAAAATGTTTCTGATCTTACACTCGAAGATGCGGAAAGTTTTCTTACCGCCAAACGTCTGGAAGGCAGGTCGCCTGAAACTCACAATCACTATCGGTCTGCAATCAAGTTCTTATATAAAAAGGTGCTGAAGATTGTCTGGGATGATGACACTGTTCCGGCTATGAAAAGAGAGCGAAATCTTCCTACTGTTCTGTCCCGCGATGAAATAAATGCAATCATTGACGCTACTCCGAATCTGAAACATAAAGCGATTATTGCAACTATGTATTCTTCCGGATTACGTGTGTCAGAGGTTGTTCATCTCCATTATGATGACATTTCCCGTACCAACATGACGATTCATGTTAGGGAAACCAAAAGCAGAATTGACAGATATACGATTCTGTCTCAAAAGAATCTTGACCTTCTCACAGAGTATTGGTTTAAGTGTGGGCGTCCTAAAGATATCCTTTTCCCAAGTTCCTGGACCGGTGGATATCTGGATATAGCCAGTGTTAACCAGTTCTTTAAGAAAAGTGCCAAACTTGCCGGTATTACCCGTCGCGTTTCTTCCCATGCATGCCGTCATAGTTTTGCCAGCCATTTATTCGAAAGTGGTACGGATATAAAATATATCCAGTCACTTCTTGGACATGTTGATCCTCGCTCTACAGATGTTTACCTTCATGTGAGCAACAAGACACTTCTTGGAATCCGCAGCCCATTCGACAACCCGAAAGGTGGTGAATCATGAGTAAAGATTGCACGATTCAGGATGTTTTCCATCGTTTTTATTCATCATTTGAATCCACACATGATATTTCTCCCGCTCAAAGAAAAGCCGCTTACCACATCATGAATTGCAAAACCGGTGCCTTTGGTGTGAATGTAAGCGTATGCGAGGACTGCGGTTGCATATCAGTCCACTATAACTCCTGCCGTGACAGATGCTGTCCTATGTGTCAGGAGTTTCCAAAAGAAAAATGGGTGGATGCACGGCGTGAGGATATCTTAGATGCTCCTTATTTCCATGTGGTTTTTACAGTTCCGGAAGAACTTAATCCCATTATCTACAGCAACCAGAAATTCTTATACACTGCTCTTTATCATGCGGCTTCAGATACTCTCAGTGAACTTGCTGCTGATAGTAAGTATCTTGGGACTGATATCGGCTATATTTGTATCCTCCATACATGGGGAAGCACCATGAATTTTCATCCTCATATCCATGCAATTGTTCTTGGTGGAGGACTGGATGTGAAAAATCATTGGAAAGACAATGGGAAAGATTTTTTTCTTCCGATTAAGGCAATCTCCAAAACGTTTCGTGGAAAATATATGGCTGAACTTAAGCAGCTCTGGGAAAATGACAGACTTGAATTTCATGGATCAGCTGCTCCTTACAAAAACTACTATACTTTCAAGGAATTGTTAAATACCTGCTATGCAAAGGAATGGATTCCTTATTGTAAGAAACCATTTGATGGTGCCGAATCTGTTATCAGATATCTTGGAAAATACACCCACCGGATTGCTATCAGCAACTACCGTATCAAAGGCATGACAGAATCTACAGTTACATTTTCTGCTAAAGATTACAAAAATCAAGGGCATTGGAAAGAGATCAGCATATCCGGCGAGGAATTTATCCGTCGATTTTTAATGCATGTTCCTCCAAAGCGTTTTGTACGTATTAGGCACTATGGTCTTCTTTCATCCAGAAATAAGAAGAAAAAGATTACCCTATGCAGAAACATCCTTGGTTGCAAAAAATATATTTCCAAGCTGAAAGATATGGATGCACCTGCCATTATCCGTCTTCTTTACAATAAAGATATATGCAAGTGTTCTTCCTGTGGTGGTAAGATTATTCCTCTGCCTACAGAACAACATTTTATAAAACCAAAACCACATATGCTCTGTTAACGTATCATAACTGTATATTTTTTTAGCTTCCTTAGGGAGGCTTATTTCTGGTGTCATAATACAGGACTGAATTAAAAATCCTATGTGTTTCTATCTGTACATGCTATACTATCATAGGTAGAGTATCAGAATTAAAAGTCCATATAGAGTTGACGCACTTTGTTCAACCAGGAAAAATCGAAATTGATGCAAACGAAAGGACAGTTAATGAAAATCTCAAGACTGTTTTTTCGTTTGCACCATATTCGATTCTTTCCTTAACGATTTGTACATATTCTATCACACATTCATCTTTCCCACAATCACTTATTTTCCACCCATCCACTGAGGAAACTAATCTTCGGACATTATATTTCGTCCTTCCCGCTCTCTTATCATACACCATCCGGTATAACACAGATTACCTTCCTCAATGCACCTTCAAAATCTCCCTATAAACAGATGCATGGTTCGCGGGCGCGCTCAGATGCTTACGAGCAAACTCGACGCATCTTCACTTTGCCTTCGCGCAAAAGATTGAAAGAGCAGCCAAATCAGCCACTCTTCCTTATGCTTTCTATATCTTTGAAGTTTGAATGTCTCCGCTCTGCTTCGGTCGGTGCAAAACGGACATCCACCGGATGTCCTGCACCCTATTTGTGGTAGGGTTCCCCGTTCATGATCCGATACGCCCGGTAGATCTGCTCCAACAAGATCACGCGCATCAACTGATGCGGAAACGTCATTTTAGAAAAGCTGATCTTCTCCTGCGCTAACGATAAGATCTCAGGAGCAAGTCCGATCGAACCACCAATGATCAACTGCAAATGGCTTTCCCCTTTCAGTCCCAAATCATGGACATGTGCAGAAAAGTCCTCGGAGGAATATTGCTTACCGTCTATGGCAAGTGCTATCGTATAAGCATTATCTTTTATGTATTTTTTGAGCCGCTCTGCCTCCTTGGCGCGTATGAGTTCTTCTTCATGCGCACTGGCATGATCCGGTGTTTTTTCATCTGCAACTTCGATGATCTCCAGCTTGCAATAACGACTCAATCTCTTGCTGTACTCTTCAACCGCTCCCCGAAAAAATTTTTCTTTGATCTTTCCAACGGTTAATATCGTAATTTTCATTGATGTGTTTTCTCCTCAATCGCTAAACTAATGCAAAGAGCCTGATCGATCTTTTGCAATATGTCCTGATCCAAATGACAAACCTTTTCTCGAAGCCTTGATTTATCAATGGTTCGGATCTGCTCCAAAAGAATAACAGAGTCTTTACTAATATCATATTTTTTCATGTCCAACGATATATGCGTTGGAAGTTTTGCTTTGTTCATGCGGGATGTAATAGCTGCACAAATGACCGTTGGGCTGTGTCGATTTCCCATGTCATTCTGTATAATAAGTACCGGTCTGACCCCGCCTTGTTCCGAACCCACTACCGGTCGTAAATCTGCAAAAAATATGTCTCCACGTTTAATAACCAAAACGTTCACGCTCCATTCCTAAAAGTTTTTGTGGCTTATTTCCTATCTTTACCAGTTTTTTGAAAAGTATTCGTAAACGTTTTCTTTTGTTGCTATTAATCGTCCCATCTTCACAAAAAGCAAGAACGGACGCTCTCTTAATATTCCGGATAATAATCTTTGGTCTCTACTGCTTTACCGTTTTGATAGAATACCCTAGGAACTCGTCGTCCGACATCACAGACAAATTCATAATTGAAAGAACCGGCAAGCTCTGAGACTTCTTCTATTGACAAGATTTCTCCCTCCTGCTCTCCAAAAAGCATACATTCGTCACCTTCCGCTGTTCCCGGAATATCAGTGACATCCACCATAAACTGATCCATACAGATGCGTCCCAAGATTGGTGCTCTCTGTCCGTGAATAAGGACACATCCCTTACCAGACAAAGAGCGGGCATAACCATCTGCATATCCAACCGGAATCGTTGCAACCATCGTTGGTTTCGTGGTCGTATACGTTCCACCATATCCAATCTCGATACCTGCTTCCAGCTCCTTGACATAGGAAACATAGGTCTTCCACTGCATAGCCGGCTCAAGCGGCAGCCGCTCCTTATTCACTTCTTCCGAAGGATATAATCCATATAGACAGATTCCATCTCGAACCATATCTTCATTCACTTTTGGCATTTCCATAATACCGGCACTGTTTGAAATATGTTTTACCGGGATTTTCACCCCTGCCTGTTCCATTTTATGGACAAATGTTTCATAGCGCGAAAATTGTTGTTCCGCTTTTGTCTTATCTTTTTCATCCATGCGTGCAAAATGTGAAAAGCAGCCCTCTATCTCGATCTCCGGGAGCTGATTTATCTTGCATATCGTCTGCAGACTCTCCTCGGTCAAAGCAAACCCGATGCGGCTCATCCCCGTGTCCAGACTGATATGTATTTTTGCCTTTTTTCCTAGTTGAACCGCTGCATCTGACATTTTCTTTGCCATATCATATTGAAATACGGCGGTCGCAATGTCATATTCGATCATACTCGGATATAGCGGTGCCGGCGTAAAACCAAGGATTAGGATCGGCTTAGTGATCCCTGCCTGACGAAGCTCAATTCCTTCTTCCAAAATTGCAACGCCATAAGCATCTGCAATGGGATCTAATACTTTAGCGACGGGTATTGCACCATGACCATATGCATCAGCCTTAACGATCGCCATAAACTTTGTACCCGGCTTAGTAAGTTTCTTTGCATTTTCTGCATTTTTATAAATAGCATCCAAGTCTATATCTGCCTGCACGCGATAATATGTTTTCATGAGTTGCCTCCAATCTTCGGTATCATTTCTAATATGTCTCTCGCCAGCATACAATGCGGCGGTGCGCTCTCGCAATACTGCTCCGCTGTTAATCCATGCATATACACTGCCAGCGTAGCTGCCGTTCTCTGTGTGCATCCTTGTGCCAATAATCCGCCGATCATTCCACTTAGCACATCTCCGGATCCACCTGTAGATAAGGCGCTGTTGCCCGATAAATTAATATAGAGCCAATCACCATCACTGACCAGTGTTCTCGCATCTTTGAGCACAATTGTCGCTCCCGCCTGCTGTCCCATAACTGCCGATGTCATATCGTCCGCAATCTCCTGAACACTCTTCCCGGATAAACGACTCATTTCCCGCAAATGTGGAGTCAGAACATACTGTCTGCCAAGTGTAGAATACAATCCCTTTTTGGCTAAAAGATTTAACCCATCTGCATCAATTACAACCGGCAGCTCAGGCAGTTTCTTTGCTTCCTGCAGCACCAGATCCAGCAATCTCTCCGCTCCGGCTTCCTGCCCCAATCCCGGACCGATCACGACCGCTGCTGCTTTATGTATCGCTGCGGTAATGTCTGCTTCCTGCTCCGCCGTCACATTTTCCGACCAGCCGGTAACAATAGCTTCCGGCAATTTTATACGGATGACCTCTGCATTTTCCTGCGCTGTCACAATATGCACCAGTCCACACCCCATACGATAGGCTGCCTCACCGGAAAGATAACAGGCTCCGCTCATATCCTTGGATCCGGCAATGACAACAACACGTCCATAACTTCCTTTGTTTGAACGTTTCTTTCGATTTGGAAAATATACCGAAAGGTCTTCTTTGGTATACGTAAACGTCTGTGACTGCTTCATCACTCTCTCTGTTACCATTTCCGGAAATCCAATATCCGTTACCACTACCTGTCCCGCATACTCCGTTCCCGGATATAATACCAGCCCACGTTTATTATGTCCAAAAGTTACTGTTATCGTTGCTTTTACAGCTGTTCCTAATACCGCACCGGTATCCGCACTAATGCCGGATGGAATGTCCACAGCCAAAACATCTGCAGCACTTCGATTGATCGCGTTAATATAATCGGCAATCACACCCGTTACATCTCTCGATAATCCAATGCCAAAGATTGCATCCACGATAATACTATATTCTGAAAAACTCGTCTCTGTGAATGTCGTTTCCCCAGTAAGGTTGTCCCAAAAGACGGACACACCAAGATGTCTTGCAATGGAGATCTGCTGTTTCATCTCTTCTGAGCAACGTTCTTCCTGTCCCAAAACAAGGACTCTAACAATATAACCGGCATCCCGCAGCATACGCGCAGCAGCCACACCATCTCCACCGTTATTGCCTGTCCCGCATACAACCAGTATACGGTCCTGCTTTTTATCTGCCTGTGCCATAATACAACTCGCCACAGACATCGCTGCCTTTTCCATCAAAACCATAGATGGAATTCCGATTTCCTGTATGGAGCAACGATCGATCTCTCTTGCCTGACTACCATTTACGATATATTCCATTCTAATCTTGCTTTCCTTTCTCGATTATCTACCGCTTGAAATTGCCGTTGCATACGCAATCGCCATTTCTTTCGTATCTGCAATAGATAATAGGATTTGGTCAATTCCCAGATCTAATGCTTTCTCTTTAGCCCTGCTAAACAGCGTCACAGTCGGTCTTCCACTCGGATCACGCAATATATTGATCTCTATCGGTGAAATTCCCGTAAATCCCGTACCCATCGCTTTCACGACAGCTTCTTTTGCAGCAAAGGTCGTTGCCGCACGAGCTTCTTTGCGAGCAATAAGCTGCTGCTCCTCTTCCGTGAAATGACGTTTTCGAAAACTTTCTTTGCTGTATGCAGCCAGCACCCGGCTGATCTCTATCATGTCAACGCCAATGCCAACAATCTCACTCATTGTTTCCTCCAGCATCCAAATGATTTTCTTCCATGTTACCACGCCATACTCTGTGATCCCGGTCAAATATTTCTACGACGTCCGGTCCCAACAGATTATGCATATATTTATATACTTCCGTGTTACGCATCTCCATATCCTGTTTATGGAGGATTGTATTCTTGAGCTGTTCTCTAAGGGCAGTGATCTCCGCCTCTGCCTGCTCGATCCGCTCTGTATTTTCAGATAACTCTGTATAACATACCTGCATGCAGGCAATCAATAATTCATGATTTTTTGCTGCTATTTCTGCAGGAAATTGAAACTTATCTTCTTTTGCTTTGGCGATCTTATCATTGATTTCTTCGATCAACTGCTTATTCTTTTCTTGTTTGCGCACACGGATCGGGCTGTCAAACTCATGACCATCTGTCATATTATCAATAACATTCTGCATCAATACTTTCTTTGCCTTTTTGTAATCCAACAGATCATTGGCAGTCTGCCCCTGCTTTTCGATCAAACGGTTTAGTTCTTTTTCCAAGCGCTTAATCTCTCTTGTTTTGCGAAAATCCGGAAACAACGCATGCCATTTTGCATCTAACGTCAGCAATGGAATCTTCTTACCCTGCAATGCCTGCATATATCGTAAGGCCCGCTCTGCGTCTTCTGCCTGCGCCTTGCGTCTGCGTCTTCGATCTGCCATAATCTTCCCCCATTTCTGCGCTTGTAAAAAAGCAAAGCAAACGCTTTGCTTTGCAAGAATTGCTAAAGCAATTCTTGGTGGCATATCACCACACTACGAGCATTGTCTTATAAACTAAATAACGCCAAATTATCTGCTCTTTATTATAAAACTGCCTATCCAATAAGTCAAACTTGCCACCCCAATTTATTTCCTGTATAATTAACTCAAACTTCCCATACTGGAAGTTATTGCATAACCACATATTACTTATTATGTCAGCAATGAATAAACTATTTTGCAGCCAATACATTAAATTATTCTGCCATCAGAGAACTAAGATAATTGCCGCAGAACGCAATGTTTTTACGTGATTTCTTATTTTGTTAAGTCTCTGATGTATACATGCCTGAAAGAATGTTTGAGATGTCCCGGTTTAGCAAGGTATCATTCATTTTTGGTCGGGACGCTTTCGCTACGATGCGCTACGTCACGTTACTTAATGTCTCTGAAATACGAGACATAAGTAACGACGAGCGCAAAGTCCCTTTCAAAAATGATGAATACCTTGCTTCCGGAACATCGAGTTCTCTGTAAGGCATGTAAATCGTCCATCAGAGACAACAAAATTTAGAAATCACTGTTAAAACAAAATGCGGCAAGGCAATTACTATAGTTCTCTGATGGCAGAACTTGCTCTTTGACGGCTGCAAAATGCTATATAGTCATTGACATAATAAGTAATATGTGGTTGGGTGAAATGTTGAGTTATGGGAAGTTTGAGTAATTAAGTCAAATACTTTTGCTCATATATGGGCATCACTACGAAGAAAGAAAGGTTAGGTATTCATTCATGACATTAGAATGTGCAAAGCAAAAATTACAGCAGTACGGTCAGGAACATCTTCTGAAATATTTTGACACATTATCTGAGACACAAAAAGAAGCTTTATTACAGCAAATTGAAGAAACCGATTTTTCAGTACTGAATAAGATTGGCAGCAACGAAGAAGAATCTTCTACCGGTACGATCACACCGATCCGTGCACTTAGACTACAAGAAATCCATGCAAACGAGGACAAATACCGTGAAACCGGCCTGTCAGCGATCCGCTCCGGCAAAGTCGGTGCTGTTTTATTGGCTGGCGGCATGGGTACACGTCTCGGCTCTGATAATCCAAAGGGAATGTATGATATTGGCGTCACCAAGCCAATGTATATCTTTGAACGTCTTATCTGCAATCTGATGGATGTTGTTCGGGAAAGTGGTGAGTTTATCCATTTATTTGTAATGACCAGCGATAAAAACCATACAGCGACAACGACATTTTTTAATGAACAGAACTTCTTTGGTTACAAAGAAGATTATATTCATTTCTTTAAGCAGGATATGGCACCTGCTGCTACGTATGATGGAAAGATCTTTTTGGAAGAGCCTTACAAATTAGCCACCTCTCCAAACGGCAACGGCGGCTGGTTCTCTTCCCTCAAAAATGCCGGATTATTAGATCTGATCCATGAAAATGGTATTGAATGGCTCAATGTATTTGCAGTGGATAACGTATTACAGCGCATTGCTGACCCGTGCTTTATCGGTGCAACGATCACAGAAAACCGCAGCGTTGGTGCTAAGGTAGTCTGCAAAAATCATCCGGATGAAAAAGTTGGCGTTATGTGCTTAAAAGACAATCATCCATCTATCGTTGAATATTATGAATTGACACCGGAACTTCGTGATGCTGTCGATGAAAACGGCGAGCCTGCATATAATTTTGGTGTCATCCTCAATTATTTGTTCAAGGAGTCTGAATTGGAAGATATTTGCGAAAATACGCTTCCGCTCCATATTGTCGAGAAAAAGATTCCATATATTGATGATACCGGAACATTGATCAAACCGGAAGAACCAAACGGCTACAAATTCGAGACGTTGATCTTGGATATGATCCAGATGATGGACACCTGTCTTCCATTTGAGGTAGAGCGTGACAAAGAGTTTGCTCCGATCAAAAATAAGACCGGTATTGATTCTGTGGAATCAGCCCGTGCTCTATTAACAAAAAATGGTGTTACTCTGTAATGCGATTCCATATATCGAATCATTGATCAAAAGAGCAAAACAAACGTTTTGCTCTGCAAGAATTGCTTTAGCAATTCTTGGTGGTATAACGCAACATAACAGCAATTTCCTATTCCTAAAAAAAATTCGACAGGATGTAAAGACATCCTGTCGAATCTTTTTCTGCACATATCGTAACTCAACAAATCGAGTCATTCTATTATCACATAATCATAATATAACAAATAATCACTAATTGCAATCCTTTTATTCGTCTAAAAATGTATCTGAATAGTATTTATCTGCCAAATATTCCAAAAAGGCAACTTCTTCATTTGGAAATTCATGAAGAAGACTCTGACGGATATGAGAAGTGATCGCAAGATCGTTTTCCATCTCTGTAACGCTGTCATCCGTCCATTTTTCGATAAATGCATCCGTAATGTTCTCAGAAAGCCATTGGGTGATTTTCTCCGTCTTTTCCTGCTCTTGCGGGATTAACAGTTTCATCTTAGATGCCTTGGCACAATTCACAATTCCTAAC
Source organism: Jutongia sp. SJQ-6 (assembly GCF_054161275.1). The sequence continues at coordinate 588,790 of NZ_CP195314.1, forward strand.
AGTACAAATCCGGCAAATAAAGCACAGATCACGATAAATACAAATGTGTTGTACTTGATCGGGATAATGTCCAGTTTGCATAATGCCAAATACACTGCACCTAATATTCCAAATACGATAAATGTAATGCCTGAATATTTTGTATCCTTATAAGCATCTTCTTTTGTCTCGTAATTGCCTTCACTGGCATAAAGCAGATCTTCCGGATTTTCATCAATATCTTCCTCTGACACAAGCTGCTCTGCCTCTTCAAATTCTTCTTCCGTCTCTTTGTACGGCGTCTGGTCGGCCTCATCCTCTTCATCATCCCAATCGTATTCCCGATTTTCGTTGTCTTCTTCGGATTGTGCTGCCACAGATTCTTCGTCTGCATTCTGTGCAGATTCTTCTGTTGGCTGTGCCACCTGTTTCGGCGCAATCTTTTCTTCTTCCTCTTCTTCCATTGCTAATAAAAAGCCACGGTATAATTTCTCTGCCTTTTTTTCCATCTTGGTAGGCACGGTGATGGAATAAGTTCCATCCTCATTTTCCTCCTGCTGCGCATCTGCAATCCCAGAATACTCTAAATATTCTAAAAATTTTGCTGCCGTCTTCTCTTCCTTAAACGTACTAAGATCAATACGGTCAAAATCTTCTGCGCTTCCTTCTACTAACGGTGTTCCACAATCAGCACATACTGTAATGCCATCGCGGTATTCCGTCTTACATTTTGGACACCACATAACGTTTCCTCCTAAGTTTTATAATCTACGCTTTTCTCGCGAATAAGAACCAATGGATCACTTCGAATCATAGGTTAATCTGTCCGCTCTATCCAGTATACCAATATATCCCACAAATTACAATTTTTTCACAAACTCTTCACAATATCCGATGCAGCTGTTTTATGTTGCAATACTATGACCAGCCCACTCTCTGCCCATAGTTATAACCGGGCACCCTTCAGATTGGTCTGCGCGGTCTTTTTATCGTGTTCCATCTGCTCACGCAATGCCTCAATGGAATCGAATTTCTGCTCTGCACGTTGAAATTCTAATAAATCGACACGCACTGTTTTTCCATAAATATTTTGATCGAAATCAAATAAAAAGCTTTCCAAACTGATCGCTTTGCCTCCAACCGTTGGTTTTTTACCAAGATTAGAAACGGCACCAAAACGTCTTCCATCAACGGTAACGACAGAAGTATACACACCTAATGGAGGAAGCACCTTTTCCGGTGGAGGTAATATATTGATCGTTGGCATCTGAATTGTCCGCCCCAGCGCTTGTCCATGTTTTACCGTACCCAAATAGAAAAAATTTCTACCGAGCAGTTTTGACGCTTCCTGCATTTGCCCTAAACGGATCAATTCGCGTATTCTGGTGCTGCTGATCACACCCTGTTCATCCTTCCGCTTTGGAAATACCCGCAGTGCACATCCATGTTTTTTACAAGCTCTCTCAAGTATTGCTACATCACCCGCACGTTTACAGCCAAACCGATAGTCTTCCCCCACACAGATCAACCTTGCGTCCAAAGAATCCCATAACATATTTTGTATGAAACTTTCCGGTGACATTATTTTCGTCTGGTCATTAAACGGAAATAAAATTTCCCGCTCAATCCCCATCTGCTCTAACAAATATTGTTTTTCCGCTTCCGAATAGAGCAAACTTTCCGGCTCGGTCTTCATCCCTTCAAACGTAAATACTGTTGGGACCAGATCTTCTTGCTTTATAATCTCATTCATCAACAATTGATGTCCTAAATGAATTCCATCAAATTTACCAAGAGATACGGCACTCTTTTTTTGATGAAATGTAACTCCTCTAAGTATCTCCATACTCGACCTCATTCCTGCCTGTATATATTTTTGCTGTATAATGCCCTACGCCATAACAAATATCTTATAAGTATATTTTCTAAAACATCTTTACAACACGATAATAGTTACCACGTAGTTCATATATAGCACGAAATTCGCCATTTTCATTATATACAAGTACGCGACTCTTATTCTGATATTTTTTTACTTCATTGAATGACTTCAATTTGCCAATCGTGATCGGATTCCCATTGCGAAGCATTTTAGCAGCCTCTTCATCTGCCACCTGCATTTTGGGATACTGTGTAAACAGCTGGTCTACCGGCAATACAAAACTGCGATCTTCTTGTTGAATTCGCTCCTCGATCTGTGCTAAAGTAAGCGCCTGATCAACCTCAAATATCGACACCTTTGTTCGAAGTAACTGATCCATTGCTGCGCCTACACCAAGCTTTTCGCCAATATCATGGCATAATGTACGGATATAGGTTCCTTTTGAGCAGGTAACATCCATCGTAAAGCTGCCATTTTCCAAATCTATGTCCTTGATATCAATTGCATAAATTGTGACCGGTCTTGGTTTCCGCTCAATTTCCTTGCCCTCGCGTGCCAGTTCGTATAACTTCCTGCCACCTACTTTGATTGCCGAATACATTGGTGGAATCTGCATGATATCGCCCACAAAGGATTGTATCGTATCAGACAACTCATCCTGTGTTACACCGGATATATCCTTTGTTTGTAAAACTGTTCCTGTCGTATCCTGCGTGTCTGTTATAACTCCAAGTTTACATACTGCCCGATAACTTTTTTCTTTATCGGTAAGCAGTTCACACACCTTGGTCGCCTTGCCACAGCATACCGGAAGGACTCCCGTCGCCGCCGGATCCAATGTTCCTGTATGGCCGATCTTTTTTTGATGTAAAATGCCACGCAGCTTAGCAACTACGTCATGCGAAGTATACCCGGCTTCCTTATATACATTTATAATTCCGTTGACTTCTTCTGCCATTGTTTGTAACTCCTTCCCACAGACGTAAGGCTGGTAGAAATGCCCCTTGCACTCACTACCAGCCCATTCCATTTATGCGTATTGGAAACGCATATGTTATTCTTCTGTTTCTGATGTATGATGTGTCAACTCATCAATACGCTTCGACATATTTACACCATACTCAATCGAATCGTCAATGACAAAGTGAAGTTCCGGTGTATTGCGCAGGTTCAAGGATTTTGCCAATTGAGATCGAATATGTGAGGAAGCACTTGCAAGTCCCTCTCGTGTATTTTCACGATCCATCTCATCACCCAAAACGCTGACATACACTTTGGCAAATTTAAGATCCGGTGTAACTTCCACAGACACAACTGATGTCATCGGATGAATCCGTGGATCTTTGATCTCTCGGGAAATGATACGACTAAGTTCTCGCTGTACCTCTCCATTTATTCTCGAATATTTTATACTGTTTTTTTTCATGTTTACCTCCATACTTCCAACTGCTTGTAATGAAGAAACCAGCCGGTGTCACATTACAAGACAGTTTGCATTTGCTGAATGGTTACGATCAAGTACGAGGAACTTCTACCATGATGTAGGCTTCAATCTGATCTTCTACCTGAATACCGTTAAAGTCTTCAAATACCAGACCACATTCATAACCGGCAGCTACTTCTTTTACATCATCCTTAAATCTCTTCAAAGATGCCAGTTTACCGTCGAAGATCTGCTCGCCCTCACGGGTAATACGAACCTTGCAGTCGCGAACAATCTTACCATCCAGTACATAGGAACCGGCGATGATACCAACACCGGATGCCTTGAACGTCTGACGAACTTCTGCGTGACCGGTTACTCTCTCTTCGTATTCCGGATCGAGCATACCCTTCATGGCAGCCTCTACATCTTCAATCGCATTGTAAATAACTTTATACAGACGAAGATCAACTTTCTCACGATCTGCAATTTCTTTTGCAGTATTATCCGGTCTTACATTGAAACCGATGATGATCGCATTCGATGCACTTGCAAGCGATACATCAGACTCGTTGATCGCACCAACACCACCATGAATGATGCGTACGGCAACCTCATCGTTGCTAAGCTTAACCAAACTCTGTTTTACTGCTTCTACAGAACCCTGTACATCCGCCTTAACAATGATATTTAATTCTTTGATATTACCCGCCTGGATCTGTGAGAACAGACCATCCAAAGTAAGTTTAGACTTCGTATCATCTAACAGTTTTTCACGGCTCTGATTAATATAAGTCTCAGCAATATTTCTTGCTTCTTTATCATTCTCGGTCGCCATAAAGATCTCTCCTGCATCCGGTACGGCATGCAGACCAAGAATCTCTACCGGTGTAGATGGTGTTGCCTCTTTTACGCGCTGACCCTTGTCATCCATCATAGCACGGATCTTACCGTAAGCAGCACCGATCGCAATGTTATCACCTACATGGAGTGTACCTTTCTGTACCAATACGGTTGCAACAGGTCCTCTTCCTTTATCAAGCTGTGCCTCAATAACAACACCACGTGCTTTACGATTTGGATTGGCTTTGTATTCATTCACTTCTGCAGTAAGAAGGATCATTTCTAAAAGCTGATCGATACCTTCCTTAGTATGTGCAGATACAGGAACAAATATAGTATCTCCACCCCAGTCTTCTGCAACTAATTCATATTCTACCAATTCCTGTTTAACACGCTCTACATTAGCACTTGGTTTATCAATCTTATTCACTGCAACAATGATCTCCACGCCTGCTGCTTTCGCATGACTGATTGCCTCCACAGTCTGTGGCATAACACCATCATCTGCTGCGACTACGAGAATTGCAATATCGGTAGACTGTGCACCACGCATACGCATGGAAGTAAATGCCTCATGACCAGGTGTATCTAAGAATGTGATCTTCTCGCCATTTAACTCAGTAACATATGCACCGATATGCTGTGTAATTCCACCTGCCTCGCGCGAAGTAACATGTGTCTCGCGAATTGCATCCAACAGAGACGTTTTACCATGATCGACATGACCCATTACACAGACAACCGGAGGACGTTTCACCATTAAGGATTCATCTTCTTCATCCTCTTTGAGAAGCTCTGCAACAAGATCGACCTTCTCTTCCATCTCAGCGATACAGTTATACTCTAATGCAATCTCCTCTGCCTCTTCATAAGACAGCTCATGATTCATCGTAACGACATTACCCTTCATAAACTGTGCTTTGATCAATGTAGCCGGTGGAATCTTAATAATGTCTGCTAACTCTTTGACAGTCATCTTCTCCGGCAGTGTGATCGTTCTGATTCCATCTTCCGGCTCAGCAGGCTTTACAACCGGCTCCGGCTTGATAAATGCACCCTTACGGTTTGGATCTTTCTTCTTGCGTGCATTTTTGTTCTGGAACATATCGTCTTCATAATCGTCACGATTTCTTTCCTTACCATAGCGCTGTTTTGCACTTCTGGAATCTTTATTGGCACGCTGCTGACGGGACTGCTTTACCTCTGACTTCATTGTGTCCATTGGCTGTGCACTGCGTCCGCCACCAAAACCATTGCGATTGTTGCTACCACGATTATTATTCTGGCCATCTCTACGATTATTGTTGTCTCTACGATCGTTTCCACGGAAACCACCATCTCTACGGTCATTTCCGCGATTACCATTCTGACCATCTCTGCGGTTATTATCTCTTCGGTCATTTCCGCGGAATCCACCATCTCTACGGTCATTTCCACGGTTACCGTTCTGACCATCTCTACGGTTATTATCTCTTCGGTCATTTCCGCGGAATCCACCATCTCTACGATCACCACCACGGTTGCCATCTCTACGATCGCCGCCACGATTCTGTCCATCTTTACGGTTATTATCTCTACGATCATTTCCGCGTCTGTCATCTTTGCGATCATTTCCATGATTATTATTCTGTCCGTTTTTACGTTCCTGATCCTGTGCTTTTAATGCTTTGTCCTCTGTTTTAACAGGCTCTTTTGTTTGTGCACTGTTATCTTCCTTGGTTTCTGCCGCAGCAACAGGTTTCGTTTCCTCAGTCTTCTTTACAGACTCTTCCGGCTTTTTCTCTACTTTATCTTTCTCAGAAACAGTCACTGATTCCTCTTTCTTCGTAGTTTCTTTCTTCGTAGTTTCTTTCTTCGTAGTTTCTTCCTTCTTTGTTTCTTCTACTTTTTTCTCTTCTTCCTGTGCCTTTTTCTTTTCCTGATTCTTCTTCACATTAGATTCACGCTTCACAGGAACAGTATACGCCGGCTCCTCTTCTTTCTTAGGTTCCGGTTTGCCATTAAAGTGCTTCAGCAAAAAAGCGATCGCTGCATCTTCAATGCTGCTCTGTGGTGCCTTTACATCAAAATTATTTTCCTGCAAAAGCTTCACCAAATCTTTTCCCTTAATATCCGGATATCTTTCCTGTAAACTTCTTGCGAATTCATATATCTTCATTTTAGCCATATACTTACATGCCTCCTAGTCCATTTTCTTCATAATTGCTTGTGCTAATCCCTCATCATTAACTGCCAAAGATGCTCGAAATTCTTTTCCGATCGAATGTCCTAATACATCTTTGATGCCAAACTCATACATTGGGACTTCATAAAACTCACACATGTTGCGAAACTTCTTCTTCGTGTTGTCGGATGCATCTGTCGCGACGATAACCAATGCAGCCATCCCCGTTTTTACGGAGTTTTCTGTCATAAACTCACCGCTGGCAACTTTTCCGGCTTTTGCTGCCAGACCCAACATACGAAGGGCCGGATCAATCTGCATGATTCATCATCTCCTTTTCAAGTTGTTGATACACGTCTTCTGGAATTGTCATATTCAATGCCCGGTCAATTGCTTTTTTCTTTCTCGCCTTTGAAAGACAAGAGATCGAATCACAAAGATAGGCACCTCTTCCATTTTTCTTACCGGTAACATCTAATACAATCTCTTCATCCGGAGTCCGAATAATGCGTATCAAGTCCTTTTTCTCTTTCTTTTCGCCACATCCCATACATTGACGCATTGGGACTTTTTTAGGGCGAACACCTTTTGTTACTGCCAAATACCGACATCTCCCTTCACGAATAGTTTCGTTTTCACCTGCAATTACTTGTTAATCTTATTCGCACTTAATATCAATCTTGTATCCGGTCAATTTCGCTGCAAGACGGGCATTCTGTCCCTCTTTACCAATTGCCAGTGAAAGCTGATTTTCAGGTACGATCACTCGTGCTGTCTTTTCATACTCATCAATGCTGACATCCATAACCATCGCCGGACTAAGTGCATTTTCAATAAATATCTCCGGCATATCGCTCCAATTTACTATATCAATCTTCTCGCCTCGAAGCTCATTTACGATTGCATTAACACGACTTCCGTTCATACCTACACAAGCACCTACCGCATCTACATTAGGATCAACTGTGCTTACGGCAATCTTTGTACGAGATCCGGCCTCACGTGCAATGCTCTCAATCGTAACGATACCGTCCTGTATCTCTGTAACTTCTTCCTCGAACAGTCTCTTTACAAATTCCGGATGGGAACGTGAAACAGTAATTCGTGGTCCCTTTGGTGTATCCTTAACTTCTACGACATACAGCTTAATATGTTCTGTTGGTCGGAAATGCTCACCGCGAACCTGCTCACTCTCCATTAAGATGGCATCAACTCTGCCAAGATTAATGCAGACATTTTTGCCACTGTAACGCTGGACAATACCTGTGATCACTTCACGTTCTTTTTCCAAATACTGTACATACAACACTTTGCGCTCTTCCTCACGGATTTTCTGCACTACAACCTGTTTTGCTTTCTGTGCGGCAATACGACCAAAATTCTTTGGTGTTACCTCGGTGCTGACTTTCTCACCAACCCCAACATCATCACGAAAACGCAGTTTTGCTTCAGTAATTCCAATCTGAAGTGCATCGTCTTCTATCATGTCGTCTTCTACCACTTCATAGTCGGCAAACACTTTTACTTCGCCAGTCTCTCTGTCGATGTTGACACGTATATTTTCTGATTTACCAAACTGATTTTTGCACGCAGCCAATAAGGAGTTTTCAATCGCTTCCAAAATGATATCTTTGCTGATCTGTTTCTCCTTCTCGATCGCATTTAATGCTTCAATAAGCTCTGTGCGATCTGCCTTTGTACTCTTTGTTTTTCTTGCAGCCATTGCTCTTTCCTCCAAATCTAAAAATCAATCGTTAAGTTTACTTTGGAAACTTCGGACCGGTTCACCACATATTCCGGTGCGAAATCCGTCTGTATCGTTATCGTATCCGTCGTAAACGCTAAAAGCGTTCCCGTCAGATCCTTCACAGTGACTTCCTTGCCATTTTTCCCTCCGGGTATTTTCTGCCCTTTGTAAAAATGTAAGTCAATATCTTCTCCAATGCTTCTCTTGAAGTCCTTTTCCTTCTTGAGCTGTCTTCCCAACCCTGGGGAGCTAACCTCCAAAATGTAGGCATCCTCAATGAAATCATCCGCATCCATCATATCACTCCAGGCGCGGTTGACGAGTTCACAATCGTCCAGAGTAATTCCACCCTCTTTGTCTACGTAAGCACGTAGATACCAATTTCCGGCTTCCTTGACATACTCTACATCCACTAATTCAAATCCATGTTCTTCCATTAAAGGAGTAAGCATCTGCTCTGCCTTAGCTTCATATTCTTCCCTTCTTGTCAAAAACATAACCTCTTTTCTTCAAAATGAAAGAGTGGACTTTTTCGCAGTCCACTCTTCATTAACATCTATTACAAAGCATATTCTAACACTCTGCCGTCAAAAAAGCAAGAGTTTTTCGCTGTTTTTTCGCATATTTCGGGCATTTCATGCTTTTTTTTCGTATTTTGACCAATTATTGTTCTCCCACACAGGTGATTCTAGTCTCATATCCAGCCAAAAAAAGCTTTTCTTCCATTTCCCTGGCTCTTTCCTTATCCGCAAAAGCACCATGGCAGACAATAAAATAACTTCCCTGTGGTTCAATATAGCAGGATATGCCATCTTCCTGTAGATTCGCAGCTAATGTCTCTGCATTTTTCTTATGTCGAAACATTCCCATTTCGATACGGTACACGACCGCTTCGTTCGCCGTCACATCTGCTCCCTGCACAGTCTGCATAATACCATTTGCCATCGCCTGCGCCATTTCCGGAAATTTTAGATCAAAGATCTGATTATCCTGATCGGTATTAATAAATCCAACCTCTACTAATGCGGCCGGCATCCTAGTCCCCCGAAGGACAGCTAGATTTGGTCTTTCTTCTGTCCCTAGATTTGCAAATCCGATCCTTGCCAGCTCGTTGTTGATGTTTTGCGCAAATACTGCCGGTATTCCGCTGTCCCGATAGACCAACGTTTCTACTCCGGAATATGTGTTTGGATCCGGGCTGGAATTACGATGAATGGAAATAAAGTAATCCGCATCACTGCGATTCGCAATCCCCGCTTTTTCATTTGGACTCTGATAAACATCGGTAGTACGTGTGTATAACACATTGACACCATTATTTTCTAAGATCGTTCCAACTGCCAGCACAAGACTTAGTGTATCGTTTTTTTCGTATCGATCTCCATAAACAGCTCCGCTGTCATATCCCCCATGACCGGCATCTAACATTACTGTAGCCATCTACTTTCCTCCATTATTTTCACGCATGACTTACGCTATTGTATGCCGCCTGTATTTCATTTAGAACTTCTCGGTTGAAACCCCGCCCCTTTTCCCGTATAATAAAAAGATGGTCACGCATTGTTTTATCAATGCCGTGAACAAATTATGGAAATGGAGACGAATCATATGTCGGAAGAATTAACAAACGAAATCAAAAAAAGAAGAACATTTGCGATCATTTCCCACCCGGATGCCGGTAAAACCACATTGACTGAAAAGTTTCTGCTTTACGGTGGTGCGATCAATACAGCCGGCTCTGTCAAAGGAAAAGCAAATTCCAAATATGCAGTGTCAGACTGGATGGAAATCGAAAAAGAACGTGGTATTTCTGTTACCTCTTCGGTATTGCAATTTAAGTATGATGATTTTTGCATCAACATCCTGGATACACCGGGACATCAGGACTTCTCAGAGGATACGTATCGTACCTTAATGGCTGCAGATTCCGCAGTCATGGTCATTGATGCTTCCAAAGGTGTCGAAGCTCAGACGATCAAATTGTTTAAGGTTTGCGTTATGCGCCATATTCCAATCTTTACGTTTATCAATAAAATGGACCGAGAGGCGAGGGATTCCTTCGAATTGCTGGATGATATCGAGTCCGTACTCGGCATCCGCACCTGTCCGGTAAACTGGCCAATTGGATCCGGAAAACGTTTTAAGGGCATTTATGACCGCCGTGCCAAAACCGTCCGCACTTTTGAATCGGTATCTACCGGTGGTGCAAAATCGGCTGCAGAGACAGATTATGACATCAACGATCCAGCACTCAAAGAGCTGGCAACCGAAGAACTCTACGATCAACTGATCGACGAGATCGAACTGTTAGACGGTGCGAGTGATCCATTGGATCTGGAACAGGTTCAAAAAGGTGAATTATCACCGGTATTTTTTGGCTCTGCACTGACTACCTTTGGAGTTGAAACCTTTTTGAAATACTTTTTGGAAATGACAACTTCCCCACTGCCTAGAATGTCTAACGAAGGCGAAATCGATCCACTGACCAATGATTTCTCAGCCTTTGTATTTAAGATTCAGGCCAACATGAATAAAGCACACCGTGACCGTATTGCTTTCCTCCGTATCTGCTCCGGTAAGTTTCAGGCAGACAAGGAAGTATATCACGTACAGAGCGGTCGTAAGCTGCGTTTATCACAGCCACAGCAGATCATGGCTCAAGATCGCCAGGTTATCAGCGAAGCCTATGCCGGTGATGTGATCGGTGTCTTTGATCCAGGACTGTTTTCTATTGGTGATACGATCACAATGCCTGGCAGCAAATTTGAGTATGAAGGGATCCCGACCTTTGCTCCTGAACATTTTGCACGTGTTATCCAGCTTAATTCGATGAAACGTAAACAGTTTGTCAAAGGAATCACACAGATTGCACAGGAAGGTGCTATTCAGATCTTTCAGGAATACACCGCCGGAATGTCAGAGATCATTGTCGGTGTTGTCGGTGTATTGCAATTTGATGTACTGAAATATCGATTAGAAAATGAATATGGCTGTGAAATCCGCTTAGAATCACTTCCTTACGGATTTATTCGCTGGGTTGGAGATCCAACTACCGATGTAACAAAATTAAAACGAATGAATAACGTCAAAGCAGTTAAAGATATGAAAGGAAATCCTCTCTTGCTCTTTGTCAACGACTGGATGATCCGCATGGTATTAGAAGATAATGAGGGCTTAGAGTTATTAGAATTCAAGAAAAACTAATACAATTGCCGAAGAACGCAAAATCCCTTTCAAAAAAGTTTATAGCAAATTAAAAGAACCTGTATTCTTACAGGTTCTTTTAACGGGTTGAGCTGTTTTACAAAAAACATAGCAGTCTGTAGGGGAATCGAACCCCTGTTTTCGCCGTGAGAGGGCGACGTCTTAGCCGCTTGACCAACAGACCATCTTAATTATTAAATTGTCTACTGTGTAAACACAGTGAGCAGTCTGTAGGGGAATCGAACCCCTGTTTTCGCCGTGAGAGGGCGACGTCTTAGCCGCTTGACCAACAGACCTCATTGTGCGCATCTCATTGACGCGCCAACAAAAAATACTATACAACATATTCCAACAAAATGCAAGCATTTTTTTTATTTTTTTAATTTTTTTGATCAGAATCAGTATTCGAACTCTCAAAAACCTCATGATTTGGGCATTCTCCGACCATTTGAATCGCACGGTATACACATGCTGTAATCTCCGCATCCGACTGCGTGGTCAAGGAATCAAATTTATGTAACACCGCTCCTGCATTGGTTGTCACATACCGCGTTGGCAGATGGTTCAAAGAATAACAAGCTATATCCAATCTGCACCGATCGCACATACAATAATTTGTCTGTGGCCATAAGCTGTCAATTTTTTCCAACACAGTGTCTTCCATAAGATTTTTTAACGTTTGCATCGAATTACTGCCCCCAATCTTTAGTATCCAAAATACGCATCAACGCCATTTGCCATTCCGACTGCCATTTTCTTTTGGAAACTTTTATTCTGCAGTTTTCGATCCTCAGACGGATTACTTAAAAATCCACACTCAATTAAAGTAACTGGAATTTTGCTCCAATTGGTTCCCGTTAGATCATCTCTTCCACTACAACCTCTTTTCTTGATACCCGTCTTTTTGCAATAAGCATTTAATAATTTCTTAGATAAACGCTTAGAAGATCGACTCAACCTTGATACATAAGGGTTTCTAGCCGATGGATAAAAAATGCTGGCACCTTTTACTCCTCTGGAACCACTACTGTCCCCATGTATACGAATATAAATATCTGCACCACTCTTATTAGCAAGCATTGCTCGTTTTTTGTTACTGATATTTACATTATTTTTGGTACGAACCATATATACCTCATAGCCGCGTTTCTTCAATTCTTTTTGAAGACGTTTGGCTACAGACAATGTAAATTTATACTCCGGAACTCTGCTTGCAACACCGGTTGCACCACCTGCAACGCGTGCTTTTCTTACAGAAGAACCAGGTCCTACCGGTTCTTTACGAGAATCACCACGGGACTGATGTCCGGCATCTAATGCAATTTTCTTTTTACCAGCAATATGAAGTTTTCGTTTGATCTTCTGACCTTGATAAACTGCCACGATAGTTGCGTTACCAATCTTTTTGCCTGTCACGACTCCATTGTGATCAACAGATGCATAAGCATTAGCCGAAGCAAGATCTGCTGTTGCAGCATTTTTGCCTGCGACAGACCACTGAACCTTGGACGCCTCTACATTCACAGTAAGTGCGACACGTTTCTTAACCTTTACTTTTGTTATCGCACTATTCCATTTCAGTGTATCCTTTGCATCGGCTTTCACACCATTCTCATATAGCGTACTGCCCGCACCGGAAACCATCAAAACAGCCGCCATTATTACAGCTAACGCCTTAATCCTTCTTTTCATAATCTCTCATCCCTTCTGTTTGAACGATCTAAACTTGTATTATCGAAATGTACCAAACTTATCGAATGGATATATACGCAAAACTGCACGTCCTTCGATATTTTTTCGTTTGACTTTACCCACCTCTTCATAACGGCTGTCCCGACTGATCTCACGATTATCACCAAGCACAAAGTATTCATCATCACCAAGCTTGATCGGCTTCTCTGCTATTCCTGCATAATCAATTGGATCTTTGCCGTAATTCTCCTTTAATGGTTTGCCATCAATATATATTGTGGATCCTTTAATCTGTACCGTCTCTCCGGGTAAACCGATCACTCGTTTAATATAATAAGCATCATTGTCTCTGCCATACGGATAAAATACAATAACATCAAATCTTTTAGGTTCTCCGAAACGATAAGAAACCTTTTCTGCTAATAAATTTTCTCCATCTTTGAGCGTATTCATCATCGACTTACCATCAACAATCGTTCGCTGAATAACATATCTTGGAACAAACACACCACAAACTATAATGATCGCCGCATATAAACACAATTCAGCTATAATGCCACGAATCTTTTTCTTTTTGGAGACTTCATCCTGTGCATCCTCTGTATCTTTATCAGATTCCTCTGTATTTTTTGCAGCCTGTTTTTCATCCTCTACAGCATCATAGTCCTCTAGGGCATCTGCCTGCTCCAATTCCGGAGTATCATCCTCATATACCTCTTCGCTATCAATTTCCTTGCTCATGACAACCTCACTTCCCTCATCCGTATTTTATATTATTCTTCCTCGGCGGACATCTCATCTGCAGTATCTGCTGCTTCCGCTTCTACATCATCTTCTTCATCCAAAGAAAAGACCATCTCATCCATTTCCTCTGCCTCTTTCTTTTTAGCTTCTCTGCGTGCATTGGCAGCAGCAGCTTCTTCTTCGCTCAAAATATGAATCTTAGATGAATTCAACTCATCAATGGCCACAGACAATGGCTTTGGACAAGACGGATGACTCATTGCCGGAACGCCATCAATCAACTGACGAGCTCGTTTTGATGTTGCTAACACAATAGAATAACGGCTATTTACAACCGGAGCCTCTCCGCTTTCAACCTCGCTATTTACCAACTGCATTAAATCTGTGTAAGATGGATGTAACATAATAAAAATCCCCTTTCTATCTTGCATATCATATCTATTGAAATCTCACTATTGAGATTGCAAACATTTCCATTGAAGCATTTATAATACTTCCGTTTACAGTATAACAAATTATGCCTTATTTGCAAATTCACCCTTCATCTTGGCAATTTGTCCCTGTTGATTTACGCATTTCCAATGAAGTGCCTGAATCAGGCCATGAATCTGTTCTACACATACATCAAGATCATCATTGATCACAATATAATCATATTGATCCATATATGCGCATTCCTGTGCTGCTCTGGCAAGCCGCTTTTCAATCACATCCTGCGTTTCTGTACCGCGTCCCTCCAAACGTTCGCGCAGCACTTTCGCATCAGGCGGTGTAATAAAGATCAGAGACACTTCCGGAAAACGTTCTTTTACCTTCAATGCACCCTGCATTTCTATCTCCAATATTACATCAATTCCCTGTTCCAGTTTCTGCATAACATAATCTTTGGGTGTTCCATAATAATTATCTACATAAGAAGCATATTCGATCAACGCACCATCAGCGATCATCTGCTCAAACTCTTCTTTTGTTTTGAAAAAATAATGAACCCCATCCTGCTCACCGGCACGCGGATCCCGCGTCGTTGCTGAAATGGATACCGCATATCCATAACGATCCACTAATTCATGAACAATGGTACCTTTACCTGCACCTGAAAAACCAGAAATCACAGTAAGTATTCCTTTTTTAGTCATCTTCTTTTCCTCCTGCACTCGGATTATCTGTTACACGATTTTCAATTGTCTCCGGCTGCAACGCCGATAATACAATATGACCGCTATCCATGACTAACACGCACTTAGTCTTACGGCCACAAGTGGCATCTACTGCCATTCCTCCATCCCTGGCAACCTGAACCATCCTTTTTACAGGTGCTGCATCAGCACGGACAATGCTGATGACTTTGTCCATATTTACTACATTTCCAAAACCTATGTTAATTAACATACAAATCCTTCTTTATTATCCATGTCCCACAATATCACTCGATATTTTGAATCTGCTCACGGATCTTCTCGATCTCGGTCTTCAAGTTGATTGCAATACCGGAAAGCTCCTTATCATTCGCTTTAGAAAGAATTGTATTTGCCTCACGATTCATTTCCTGCGCAATAAAGTCAAGCTTTCGACCAATAGCCTCCTGCATATCCAGTGTTTCACTCATTGCATCAATATGACTGCGTAGTCTTACCGTCTCCTCATCTACACATACTTTATCCGCATAGACGATGAGCTCCGTTGCCAAAATTCCTTCATCAATCTTGCGATCACCCAACAGCTCCTGTACCTTCTCCAGTAATTTCTGTCGATGTTCCTGTAACATCTGTGGTGAGCGCTCTTCAACCTGAGCAACTAATGTGAGCAAATACGCCAGCTT
Organism: Jutongia sp. SJQ-6; assembly: GCF_054161275.1. Next base: position 604,287 of record NZ_CP195314.1, read on the forward strand.
TCCTTTGATATCCTGATATAACTGTTCACCTTCCCGCTCTCTCGATGCAATAAACTGTTCGCCTGCCTTTTGCAAAGTCTGCGTCACTATTGGAAATACCGACTCCAGATCATTGCTCTCGTCTTCCAAGCTAATGACATCTGCAAATCCAAGGAGTCTTTCCGCAGACAGGGAATTATGCAATTCAAACTCTTCAGCTACCTGTGCCGCAACCTTCACATACTCTTTGGCAATCTGCGGATGGTAGTGAACGTGTGTTCCTTTGCCCGCGTAATCCTCATAACTTACATATACATCTACCTTGCCACGCTCAGCAATTTCTTTCATCATCATACGAAGCGTATTTTCTATCTCGTTAAATTTCTTAGGCAGCTTAATATTCAGATCGCAATATCGATGATTGACCGATTTGATCTCTACTGCAATGCGGTATTCATCTGTAACAGTCTCATACCGCCCAAATCCTGTCATACTCTTAATCATGTTACTCTCCATTTCTGTAGACACCTTATATGTCATGCGATCATTACAGCAGCAATATCCTACTGTAACATATTTCGCAACACAACAATCATTTAATTATAGTATATTTCTTATATTTGGTCAAGAATCATTCTCATCCTTCGATGCGTTTGCTGCCGTTTTATCTACCGTTTTTTTATCATCCAAAACTTTACCCGTAGATGTTTTGTCAGAATCACCCTTCTGCTTTTTTAATACAGAAACACTCTTCTCATTCCATATACGGCGCAGGTTTTTCATAAAATCACTCTCCTGCTTTTTTGCTTTGCCGGATAACTCATCCTCTGTATACTTGACGTAAACCATGCCATCTTCCTGTGCCACGATCTCCTTCAGATCCATATAATGATCTGTGATCGTTGACATCTTACGACGCTCCAGTCTGGCATTGACAATATCCGAAATAATCTGATAGATCAAAGCAAACAACGGCACACCGACTAACATTCCGAGAATACCCCATAAGCCACCAAACAAAAGGATTGCAAACAGCACCCAAAACGCACTAAGGCCAGTGGATTCTCCAAGGATTGCAGGTCCAATAACGTTACCATCTAATTGCTGCAACACAATGATCCAGATTGCAAAATAGATCGCCTGTACCGGATTTACGATCAAGATCAGCAGAACACTTGGTACTGCACCAATATAAGGACCAAATACCGGTATAACATTGGTCACGCCAACGATCAGACTGACTAACAATGCATATGGAAATTGAAAGATTGACATAAACAGGAAACAGATCACCCCGATAATTGTCGAATCAACAATCTTTCCAACAATAAACCCACTAAACATCTGATTTGCCAATTGCGTATAATGTGAGATCACATCTGCCTGATCTTTACGGAACATACTATACAGGATCTTCTTGGCCTGTCCCAAAAACTCCCGTTTGCTCCCAAGCAGATAAATAGCGACGATCAGACCAATAAACAGATTATATAAAACGCTGACAAAACTCATAACTCCACTTGCAAAATAACCGGCAAATGTGTTCACATTTGGAAGCAATTCCTTTTGAAGCCATGGATACAACTCGCTGTTCATCTTTGCGTCAAAGTAATCTGTCACCTGCAAAAGCATCTTCTGTATATGCCCGGCAAGATATGGATTGTCCGTCAGCCATTTGGTCAATTCCGTATAATAATGATTAACCTGCTCCGGCAGATTATCAACCATAGACAGGATACTTTTATATACTTCCGGAAATACCATCCATCCCAAAATAACGATGATCAAAATACCGCTGACAAGTCCCAAAACAATACTAAAACTATAGAATATTTTTTTAGTACGGTCAGACAGCTCTTTATCTTTCCCGGTACGACAAAGCAGCCGATAAAAACGCTTACATAACGGATTCACTAAATAAGCGATCACTGCACCATAAATAACCGGCATTAAAATCTTTATAAATCCAGCTATAATTTTAAGAAAATAACTCATATTTCTGATCACAAAATACAAGATCACGACTGCTACTAATACCAAAAACAGACCGATCCAATTCAAAAAGGCCTCTTTGAGGGAAAATCTTTGCTTTACCTGTTCTGCATCTTTCACAAAAACACTCCTATCCAGTGAGAGAATATGTGTACTCTCCATCTACTTCCTTCAATATCTTATTTAGTATACTTGGTTTTGTCTTGTTTTGCAACCGAAGATTCTATTTAAAAGCAGAAGAACCTGCATTACGCAGGTTCCTCCACTTTTCATTTATTAATTGGGAATATTAATATGAAAGCACGCTTATACTTCAAACAATAACTCGCCATATGTAGGTACCGGCCAGAATTCTTCATCCACAATCATTTCCAACTCATCAATTGGTGCACGAAGTTCTGTCATTGCAGGGAATACTACCTCACGGAAGTACATAGCCTGCTCCTGTCCCTCACTCTTAGCAGCTGCAAGAGTCTCTACATTTTCCAAGTTAGCCAATGCACTCTGTGCTTTTGCAAGCAATGCAGAACATTTCGTCAAAAGATTTTTCTGAACAGAAACATCTGCACTATCGCAAGCCGCTGTGATGCTATTGATCGAATCAGCCAAAGTTGTTACATAACTGATAACTGCCGGAATATACTGCTTACCAGCCATATCAATCATTGTCTTTGCCTCAATATTGATCGTCTTAGAATAAGTCTCATAATTGATTTCTGCACGAGACTCAAGCTCTGTCTTAGTCATGACGCCCTGTCTCTCAAACATAGAGATTGTCTTATCAGTAACAAGATATGGAATTGCCTCTACGAAAGACTTTACATTCGGAAGACCACGTTTCTCTGCTTCAGCAACCCACTCATCTGAGTATCCATCACCGTTAAAGATAACTCTCTGATGCTCGGTAACGGTTTTCTTGATCAATTCGTTGACTGCTACATCGAAGTCATCCGCCTTTTCCAATTCGTCAGCAAACTGATTAAGTACATCTGCAACCATTGTATTCAAGATGAAATTCACACCTGCAATTGACATTGAAGAACCTAACATACGGAACTCAAATTTATTACCGGTGAAGGCAAATGGTGATGTACGGTTACGGTCTGTCGCATCCTTACGAAGTACCGGAAGTACATGAACACCTGTATCCAGCTTAGTACCATGAATGGAAGAAGAAAGATCTCCACGCACGATCTGTTCAATAATATCTTCAAGCTGTTCTCCCAAGAAGATAGAAATAATAGCCGGTGGTGCCTCATTAGCACCAAGTCGATGGTCATTGCCCGGATTAGAAGCAGACAGACGAAGCAATTCTGCGTTCTCATCTACTGCTTTAATAACTGCGGCTAAGAACAAAAGGAACTTAGTATTCTCATGAGGTTTCTTGCCCGGATCCAACAAGTTGATACCGGTATCCGTTACGATAGACCAGTTGTTATGCTTACCGGAACCATTTACTCCTGCAAACGGTTTCTCATGCAGCAGACACTCCATACCATGTCTCTTCGCTACCTTTTTCATAATTTCCATAACTAACTGGTTATGGTCTGTCGAAATATTGGCAGTAGTGAAGATCGGTGCCATCTCGTGCTGTGCCGGAGCCACCTCATTATGCTGTGTCTTCGCAAGAATGCCTAGTTTCCATAACTCTTCATTCAAATCTTTCATAAAGGAAGCAATACGCTCTTTAATCGTACCAAAATAGTGGTCATCTAACTCCTGTCCCTTCGGTGCCGGTGCTCCAAACAAAGTACGTCCGCTAAAGATCAAATCCTTACGCTGCAGATATTTTTCTCTATCGACCAAAAAATACTCCTGCTCTGGTCCAACGGAACAAGATACTTTTTTGACATCGTCATAACCAAACAGCTTCATAATACGAACTGCCTGCTTGCTGATCGCCTCCATAGAACGAAGCAGTGGAGTTTTCTTATCAAGTGCCTCACCTGTATAAGAACAGAACGCTGTTGGAATGCATAAAGTCACTCCTGCTGCATCCTCTTTCAAGAATGCCGGTGAAGTACAATCCCAGGCTGTATATCCTCTAGCCTCAAATGTTGCACGAATACCACCGGATGGGAATGAAGATGCATCTGGCTCACCTTTGATTAACTCCTTACCTGAGAATTCCAATACCGGTCTGCTCTTAGATGCCGGACTAAGGAAAGAATCATGTTTCTCAGCAGTTACGCCTGTCATCGGCTGGAACCAATGTGTGTAATGTGTTGCACCGTGTTCAAGTGCCCATTCCTTCATTGCATGTGCAACGACATTGGCGATGTCTACATCCAGATCCTCGCCATTCTCCAGCGTCTTCTTCCAGGATTTATACACATCCTTTGGAAGCTTTGCCTGCATCACTTCATCGTTGAACACGTTTTTCCCATAAACCTGCTCAAGTACGTTGTTTTCCATGTTACTACCTTCCTTTCATATTAATATGTAGTTTACAATAAGGTTTGTATATTTTATGATGTCTGCTCACTCACCATGCTGTCCGTCTTGTTGTCCATCGCTGTTGTCATTTCCTGCTGTCAACGTGAACTGACACCGAAGCCACGTCTATGATGTCTCACAAACCTTATATACTTCGTTGAATCAACAGATTGCCACTCCATTTTAGCATCTTTTCTTAAGATTCTAAAGTGTAATGCCAATTTCCAAAAAAAAAGACGCACCCAAATAAATTTGAGAACGCCGTTGTTCTTGTCTGTTATTTATTCAACTGCTGATACTATAGCACACTTTTTTAGGTTTGAAAAGTGTTTTTTTAATTTTTTTAGAAAATTAGTTTCAAACAGCCATTTCATTTATATTATTTAACAGTTTGTCAGAGCTAACTTATTTTTTGAAGCTGAACTCGCTGAATCGCCAGTCCTCCCTCTCCTTTTGATCAGTCCCCTTTTCATGGCTTTCTGTTGATTTTCATTAGACGCCATGGTAAAATAAATACAGTTCTATCGGTATAAGCTACCGAAGATATCGCATTATTAATGATAAATAAATATGAATGGAGATATTGCATATGAATAGTAAAAAAATTGTTGTTGCATTAGGCCACAGTGCCTTGGGAAAAACATTCCCGGAACAAAAAGAAGCTGTCAAAAACGCTGCTGCTGCAATTGCAGATCTGATCGAAGCAAAATATCAGGTTGTGATCACACACAGCAATGGTCCACAGGTCGGCATGATACACTCTGCAATGACAGAGTACAGCCGTTTGGAACCAAGTAACACCGTAGCACCTATGTCTATTTGCAGCGCAATGAGTCAAGGTTATATCGGCTATGATCTTCAAAATGAAATCCGCACGGAATTGCTTAACCGCGGCATCTACAAACCGGTATCTACTTTGATCACACAGGTTCGTGTAGATCCATTTGATGCAGCTTTTAGCTATCCATCAAAAGAAATCGGTCGTTTTATGACAGAAGCAGAGGCTAAAAAAGAAAAAGATAAAGGTAATCATGTAAAGGAAGTTCCTGGTAAAGGTTATCAGCGTGTCATCGCTGCCCCACGTCCGATTGAAATTTACGAGCTTGATGCAATCAAGGCATTAATGGATGCAGAGCAGATCGTCATCGCTGCCGGTGGCGGAGGCATTCCGGTACTGCAGCAGGGCACACGTCTAAAGGGCGCCAGCGCTGTTATCGAAAAGGATGTAACAAGCGCTTGCTTAGCAGAAAGTCTGGATGCAGACATCTTATTGTTACTTACCGGTGTTGAAAAAGTCGCATTGAACTATGGCACATCAACAGAAACACCATTAGATGCAATGAGCGTAGAAGATGCAACAAAATACATTAATGAGAATCAATTTTCTTCCGGTGCAATGCTGCCTAAGGTTGAAGCAGCCGTTTCTTTTGCTTCTTCCGGCAATGGTCGCAAATCGATCATTACAAGCATTGACACTGCATTGGCCGGTGTTCAAGGTAAAACCGGTACTGTGATCACCTGTTGATCCCACTTATAAACATGATCGGTCTCAGACTTCATACAGCCGACAAGCTGTCATCGAATTTTGAATGGGACGCAAAAAACGCTATCGTACATAATACACGATAGCGTTTTCCTGTTTTAAATATATGTCGAAGAATATTGAAAGGGACTTTGCAATCCTAGCTGTGCTGCTGATATTTATCAGTGTGCAGCAAAATGGATTTCACTTTTTTCTTTCCTTTATAGATATCCAGATAAGCTTTTGCGCTAACACTGGAAAGCTGTACTGCTCGCGGCTTATATTGATACCCTTTCAGTGCATTCTTATAAGATTTCACTTCAAAGATCAAACGATTTTTCTTCGTTTTCGCATAGATCATGATCGGTACATCCAGTGTATTGGTAATCTTTAAATCTTTAACCCCTTCTGATATTGCCGCATCTAACCCCAATGGCACATAATGCACCGGCATGCTGTGCGGATAGCGCTTTGCCGGCAATATTCCGGCACGCAGGATCGCATTGTACGCTGTTGTAGATATTTGACAAATTCCACCGCCATCCGTTTGCACTACCTGTCCCCGCAAATACGAACTTGCTTTACGAAAAGCCTGGCCATTCGAGTTATCATGGATCCTCTCATCAAAGGAACAGCTTTCTCCCGGCAGCAAACAAATGCCATTGACACGAGATGCTCCCACTTGAATATTATGCCCACGATCCGTCGTATGTACAAATGTCGTCTCAAACGAAGAAATCACGGTGTTAACCTTTTTAAGGTCTTTTGGATACCAGCTCGGTTTCACAACACTCGTCGCATAACTATTTTCATAATCTTTCTGCTCACTACTATTTAAATAGGTTTTCAAATCTTTTTGGATAGCATCTAAATCTAATGCCTGACCATCCTTCGTACCTGTAATCTTGCCATTTGCCTTCATATGTGCATTAGTAACCGGGATCACATACTTGGATTGTAATGATGACCGTACTGCCTTCAGTCCCTTAGAAGATGATTTACATTCAATTGTAATCTTTTCTGCAGAAGGTTTCATCTCCTGTTGAATGATCGCATACTGATCCAATACAGAAAGCTCCTTGTCCATTGCGATCAGCCTTTGAGCAAGTTTATCTTCCTCCCCCGGCTTAAACTTCGTACCATCACTGCAAACATAACGGATCTTTTCTTTACAGTCTTTCATAGAGTACGTCTGTGCTTCCCCATCTACTGTGATCGTCACTTTTCGTTCGCTATATTTCTGCATTACTGCTTTGAGTAGCGGTGTGATCTGCTCTGCCGTTTTACCGGACAACTCCGTATCCAGTATCCATTTATTTCCATAGGTTTTATCTGCATGGGAAGTTACTTTATCGTTCATCAGTTTTTCCTGCTTTGCATGCTCTGCTGCAGCTTGATTCCTCTGATGCTCCGCATACATCGCTCTGCCTGCAAGACCTCCCCCAACAAGAGCCAAAGCAACAGCCGCTCCTATTACTATCTGATATCCCTTCTTCATAACAATCCTCTTCCTCCATATCTGATGTAATATAATACTTTCTACTAACGGATGTATATATTAGCATAAATATGTTACAAATATTCATCAAGAATGTTACATTTGTGTGATTTCTTATTTTGTTATGTCTCTGATGAATACATGCCTGAAGGATCGCCCCGGATGTCTGTTTCAAAAAGCAAAACAGACGTTATGCTATAACGCATAACGCCTGTCCAATACGTCCGTCTATGAAACTACTTATTTAACGATCTCTTTAACCTTAGCAGCTTTACCAATGCGGTCACGAAGATAGAACAATTTTGCTCTTCTAGCTTTACCTCTGCGTACTACCTCGATCTTATCAATAATCGGAGAATGCAATGGCCAAGTCTTTTCTACGCCTACACCGTTTGAAAGTTTTCTAACTGTAAACGTCTCGCGAGCTCCACCGTTCTGTCTCTTAAGAACAGTTCCCTCGTATACCTGGATACGCTCTCTGGAACCCTCAATAACCTTTGCATATACCTTTACGGTATCACCTACATTAAAATCTGTGATGTCAGACTTTAACTGTTCGTTTTCAATCGCCTTAATAATATCGTTCATGTTGAACCTCCTTTTTGATGTTGACATTCTTAATACTTTTGTGCTTTTTGCAACCGTAACAGCGGAATATCTCTACTCACAACCTCAACAGAATACCACACTCTGCAATATATTGCAAGAAATATTTTTTATAAAAACAGTTCTTTGATCTCTTCCATCGTCAACTGTGTTACAAAACTCTCCCCTGCCTGGATCAACTGATCAGAAAGCTGTTTTTTGCGTTTCTGCAATTCATAGATCTTTTCCTCGATCGAATCTTTCATCACATATTTGATCACTTGTACTTTCTTCTTTTGTCCAATGCGGTACGCACGATCCGTTGCCTGATCCTCAACTGCCGGATTCCACCACGGATCAAAATGGATCACAGTATCAGCTCCTGTCAGATTCAAACCGGTTCCTCCCGCCTTCAAGGAGATCAAAAACACTTTGACTTCACCGCGGTTAAACTCCTTGACCTCGCGTTTACGCTCCTGCGCGCTGGTCGATCCCGCCAAATAGAAAAACGGAATATTTCTTTGTTTCAACTCGTGCGCAATAATTGAAAGCATTGAAGTAAATTGTGAAAAAACGATCACACTGTGACCACCCTCCAATATATCCGGTAATTGCTCCATAAGCAGATCCAGCTTGCCGCTTCCACCATGATAATTTGATGCAAACGTTGCCGGATGACAACAGATCTGACGAAGTCTGGTCAATGCCGCTAATACCTGCATACGATTGCCGCCAGGTGTATTCTCCTCATCTCCGGCCAACTCCATTTGAATGCGTGCCAAATACGATTCATAGATCTTACGCTGCTTGGCACCCATTTCTGCCATACGTCTGGTTTCAATCTTATCCGGCAGTTCGGTAAGTACCTCTTTCTTCATACGCCGTAACACAAAAGGACGGATCTTACGTCGTAATTTTTGCATTTGAACAGAATCGTGATCGCGCAGTATCGGCTTCTCATAACATTCTTCAAATTGTCGATATCTGCCAAAAAATCCCGGCATAACAAAATCAAAGATTGACCATAATTCTGACAATGTATTCTCAATCGGTGTACCTGTCAATGCAAACCGATGCTTTGCCTGCACAGCCTTTACCGCCTTTGCGCCAAGCGAGGTTGGATTTTTGATAAATTGTGCCTCATCAATAAAGCACGCATCAAAGATCTGCGCTTTGTAAAGATCAACATCCTTACGAATCAATGGATAGGTAGTGATCCATACCGGAACATCTGCACTCTGCTGCATCAGATCTGCACGTTCCTGTGGTGTTCCTGAAATGATCTGTGTGGCGATCTGCGGTGCAAATTTTGAAAACTCGTCCTGCCAATTGTACGCCAGCGAAGTCGGACATACGATCAAGGTACGGGTACCTGGATTCGCCAATACATAGGTAATTGTCTGTAATGTCTTACCAAGTCCCATATCATCTGCCAAAATCCCACCCATTCCATAATGAGCCAAGGAACACAACCAGCGATATCCCGTTATCTGATAAGGCCGCAGTATATCTTCCATACCGTTTGGCAGCTCCCAATTGGTTTTATCCGGATTTTTCAGATCTTCCAATAACTGTTTATACCCCGCATCTCTCGTAATTCGCTGGGTATGTGGGAGCAGCTCATCCACTTCCATCACAGCTGTCTGTGAGAAAGCAATCTTATTATCCTCCGTCACCTCTCCTATCGATAACAAATCCCGCAATTCATCAATCTGCTTATCTTCTGTCATCAGATTAATAAAAGCACCACTTTTCAAGCGATAATACTTCTTTTTTAATTTGATCGAACGGAAGAAATCTCTTAGCTCTTCCTTAGGAATATGCCCATAGTCAACATCCATTTCCAACAAATTAATATCTGTGTTGAGTCGGATTCCTGCCGATAGCATTCCTACTTTCTTGATGGAATTCGCCTTATATTCTTTTGAATAAAAAACTTCAAACTGACGACATAGATCTTGAATCCCTTCCGTCATCAACTGAAATATCTCGTCTTCCTTCATCAGAACGAACTGCTCTCTGCGTACCGAAAAATGCTTATCATACATCAACCGCAAAAGCTGTTCCTCTTCTTCACGATCACGTACTAAAATATAACTTCCTTTATGCTCATCTTGCAAAGGATTGACCTCATGCTCTCCATAAGCAAATATCATACGGGCCACTAAAACCGGTCTTTGTCTGCTTCGGTCTATATCAAAATACAATTTAGGCTGGAGCTGTTCCACAATATAATGATCTTTGATCTTCTCCGGCACTTGAATATTCATGGTTTTTTTGATCACCGGCAATACTTTTTCGATAAAGCTGCCCATATTTTCACCACGAAATTCTAATTCAGATTGTTTTTTGCCAAACAATGTTGTAAAAAATGGACGCAAATTGGCTAAAAACTCCATATCCGGCAGATAAATACATCCCTGATAACAGAGGATCGAACCATCTTCACAAATAGAGATTATCGGCTCCTGTCCCATATCATATAAAGACAACACTTCGTCTTCCATCTGCAGTTCCATGGATAACTTTGGATTCGAACACATAATCTCCATATTTTCCATCTTTTTATCCCGAAGAATTATATCACAGTGTAATCCCTCTGCAAGACGTAACAGTTTGCAAAGCATATTTTGTGATACGACCAATTCCTGTCGATTAAATAGATTAGAATAATACGTCTTACCTAATGTCTCCTGAATCTCATATATTTCTGTCAGATAAGCCAAAACCGCCGCCGATGTCGGTTCAAACTGACATTCTCCCGGTATATACCGAAATTCTTTGCCTAGTCGGATCTCTTTATGATTATAATAATCCTGAATAAACTTTTTGGTATTGGATACTTTATACATCTTGCTGCTGCCGGCGTACAGACCAACAAATGCCTTGGACTGTCTGGACTTTAGTGGTTCATTGACCGTAACCTGCAGTGCCAGATGAAAATACTGCGGTGTCAGTTTGCGATATTCCCGTTTGCGGAAATATTCTATTATCTTGTATGCTGTTTGATCTTCCCAACCGAGATTTTCCAATGCGTCTGCTCTCTGCTGATAATCTGCAATAAATAATAATGCAGCCACAACGTGTTTGCAGGCACCCGGATATTTTGCATGAGCCGGACAATTGCAGCTATGCGTGATCTGTTCATCTTCGCCAAATCCAATCGTAACACCATATATATTGCTGCCTTGCACAAATGCATGATACTGCTTGGTAGCTTCATTCCACGTCACATCAGACACTGCATGTGCCGCATAATAACGCATTCCGCGGTAGTAAACAGTCTCCGTCGTGGCAAGTCTTCTAATTGCCTCTCTTGTGATCTTATACATGCATTATACCCTCATTCCTATACTAATCGTTCAACAAATGAAATTTATCTGCAACGATTGACATTTTTCGTCCCATCGGAAACTCATAAAGCTCTGACCTGGAAAGTCCCTGCAACTTCAACACCAAAGCAAAGTAACTTGCAACCGCCACAACCAATGCAGGTATGATTGCAACATAAATACGATGGCTGACAATGAAAAACAACTCGTATACAACGAACGTCAGTATTCCCATTACCACCGAAGACAAAAACGGGACACAGAATGTTTTTACTACTTCCTGTTTGAAGCCTAAATTTCTGCTGACGCTTCTGCCATTTAAGAAACAAACGACTAACGGATAAGTTACATTACCAAATACCAACGCATACGCTCCCATTCCGGTAAAACGAAGCAGCGTAAACACGACAACGACATGAATTGCTAATGATATCAAAGAATGGATGACCGGAAGATTCATCCGGTCAATACTCTGCAGCACCCCACTTGTCACAGTTGACAATGCATAGAAGATAATACACGTCGATCCTGTCATTAGCATCATTCCTCCTGTCACATAATCGGATGCCGGGAACAGCAGACGTATGATCGGCTGTGCCAATATTGCTAATCCAACTGCAGATGGAAATGCAATGATCATATTAAATTTAACCGCCATCGTCACTTTGTCTTTGATCGCACGACGATCCCCGGTCGTAACCGATGCCACCAAACTAGGAATCATAGAAGATGCGATTGCCGTTGATACTGCAATCGGTACACTGACTAACAAACGATACTTTGTGCTGTAAATACCTTGCAAAGTACTAATTACGGTAGCATTCACACCTCTGGCTTCCATCGCAAAGTTAAATATTGTAACATCGATAATTCCACTAAGCTGATATACCGTCTGGCTGAGTATGATAGGAATGACCGTCCAAAGGATCAACTTATAATAATCTGCAGCAGATTCCCTAGGTGTAATTCGATCCCTACGCGCCTGTCTGCGAAGAACCGGGCGATACAAAGTATAGATCATACCTAAAAACAGTAAAGCAGACGCTGCACCGAGCAGAGTTCCTACCGTACCACCGGCAGCACCCCACGCTGACAAGTTTTTGGAAGCACTGTGATCACTCATCAAATAATATGCAGCCACAATACTAACCACTGCGTTGACAATCTGTTCTAATATCTGTGAAACTGCCGTAGGAAGCATTGTATTTTTTCCTTGAAACAGTCCACGCAGCGTACCCATTACAGCTACGACAAAAATTGTCGGTGCCAGCACACGCAGTGGAATAGATATTCCCTGAAAACTTGAGAAAAAGGTTCTCTCAATCCAACCGGCTCCAAAGAACACAAAAAGTGCCATTAATCCGCCGGAAAAGATCGAAAAGACCATGGAGTAACGAAACACCCGGTAAGCTCCTTTGTATTCTTTTTTGGTGCATTTTGCCGAAACCATCTTAGACACTGCCATCGGCATTCCGTAAGAGGAAATGATCAATAAAATATTGTATACCTCAAACGCCGCGGAATAGATTCCATTACCGGCATCTCCAATAATATTTGCGAGCGGGATACGGTAAAACATACCGATCAAACGAACTAAAATTGATGCGGCTGCAAGAATACTTCCCTGCTTCAAAAATCCTTCTGCTTTGTTTTGATTCGCTTCCATGTTTTTTACTTACTCCTCCTAATTTCTTGTAATTCCAAGGGTATCTAATACCTCTTTTTGTTTGGCCTCCATAACGAGTCGTTCCTCATCCTCCATGTGATCATATCCCAACAAATGTAACATACTGTGGGCTACCAAAAAGCAGATCTCACGCCGCACGGAATGCCCATACTCTTTTGCCTGCTCATCCGCACGTTCTAACGATATGATAATGTCTCCTAACAATAATTCTCCGCTTTCCGGATTGAAACAGGATATCTGTGCCTCTTCTGTTTCCAAATAGTCATAATCTGCCGGTTCTTTATAATCCACCATCGGAAATGATAATACATCCGTCGGCACATCCAATTCACGAAACTCACGATTGATCATCCTTATCCCATCATTATCCGTAAACGTGATGTTTACTTCGCATTCATATGGACAATGTTCCAAAGACAGCGTCTGCTGTATCACCCGCTCTATATCCTCATTTAACTGTACAGGAAGATCACTCTCGACATCCTGATCCATTAGTATTGTCATTCTTATCCTCCATTCCTTTCCAACAATGCAGAACCATCTGTACTGCAGCACATTGATCCGCTTTACGCCAAATACATCAGCCATTAAAATACTGCTTTATATAAAAATGTCGTAATTTATCAATCTGTTGTTGTGACAATCCGGACTCTGATAAAGTTCCTTTCGATAAACGATTCTGAAAGATTCCTTCTACCAGCTTCTGTGTAGAAACACCTTCCTTCTGACCGTTTTTTTCCAAATATTCATTCGTTGACACAATACAGTCTGTAAACAGTACAATAGCCGCTTCCAAGGACTTTGGTTTTTCATGCCGCATACTGTGTTGCCTGATAATATCTGTCAATTCCCTCGGAAAATCATATTCCTCCGCAAGTTTAACACCTGCATCAATATAATTTGAATCTCCTGTAATCCTGCCAATCTCATGATATAGCCCGCCAGCCTGCGCCAGCAATACATTTCCTCCCATATGTCTGGCCGCTTGTGCTGACACACTGCTGATCGTCATCGAATGTATAAACAACTGTCCGGAAAATTCCTGCAACCGCAATAACAATCCAAAATCAGCCTCTAATATAAGGCTCAATTTTTTGTTCAATTCCTGCTGCTTCGCCAACTCCGTTTCTGTCATCTTTCCAGAATGTTGGCGATAAAATACATACCACCACACAAATAGAAACAACAGGATTATGCTTCCATACTCCATTAAGATCTTTTGTGGAGTGTTCTTAAACTCTTGCAATATTGACGGCAGCATAAACTGATGCCGCAATATCTGTAATACACTTTCCAACACTAACATCAAAATACCAACATACGATAACACACGTCCGGTAAGCTCTTGTGATAAAAGCCATATGCAGACAAACCCGAAAAATGTAACGATCAACAGCTCTCTTGCGCTGAAAGACGCACTGTGCAGCAACAAATTTTGTGACAGCAGCGCAATAAAAAGAATAACAGACTGTTCAATACCACTTCCGATCGAAACCATAACGACCGGCAGCAGCCACAAATATCCCAACGACTGCCAAGCACTGCATGCTAACATGACATTGGACAGTGCAAACAAAAAGACCAGGATAAGCTTGTCCTGTAAGCTGTGACCTCTTACTTCTTGTATATAGCCGGAAAATTTGTGCCACAAAAAAACAATAAGCAGTGAAAACACAACATTTGCTGTCCAGACATAGATCGGCTGATGTTGAGTAAAGCCCTGCAACGCACTTCCAAATGCTATCGACAAATACATGCCTATCCAAAAAAGAAGTTTACGCTGGTATATTCTGCGCCACATGCTCTTCCATCCTCCTCATCTATCTGTGTCCGGTTTTTCTATGCTCAGCACCCCGGTTTTCTTTGAACTGATTTCTTTTACGCTGTTTTTCCATACGTTTATCGTAATCATCATATGCCTTAACGATCTGCTGAACCAGCGGATGACGTACTACATCCTGATTAGTCATATGTGCAATACCTATGTCCTCAACCTTGCCAAGTACATCTAACGCCTGATCCAGACCTGAAGTTGTTCCGCTCGGCAGATCCTTCTGAGTCAGATCACCGGTAATAATTACCTTCGAACCAAATCCAATACGTGTTAAAAACATTTTCATCTGCGCCGGCGTCGTGTTTTGCGCCTCATCAAGAATAATATAGGAATTATCCAGCGTTCTTCCTCGCATATATGCCAATGGCGCAACTTCGATCAAGCCCTTCTCTACATTGCGCAAATAACTGTCTGCACCCATGATCTGATGTAATGCATCATAAAGCGGGCGAAGATAGGGATCAACTTTACTTTGCAGATCCCCCGGTAAAAAACCAAGTTTTTCTCCTGCTTCGATCGCCGGTCTGGTCAATATAATACGACTTACCTCATCACGCTTAAATGCCTCGATTGCCATCGCCATCGCCAAATATGTCTTACCGGTCCCGGCAGGGCCTATGCCAAATACGATCATTTTCTTGCGAATAAGATCAATATACGCCTTTTGTCCTGCTGTTTTCGGTTTCACCGGTTTTCCCTGAATCGTATGACAGATAATATCAGAATCTATTGATACCAAATCCGGTGTACGATGCTCAAGAATCATTCCAAGCGCATAGTTCACATTTTGTTCCGTCACTGTATTGCCACGTCTTGCAAGCTCTAACAGCTGCATCAGCACGCTCTCCGCCTGCTTGACATCCGCTGCCTCACCGATCAGTTTTAACGTACCGTCTCTTGCCACCATCGTAACATTAAGTGCACGTTCTATTTTCTTTAAGTGTTCATCCAGCTTACCAAATACATTAGCCTCGAGTGCAGCCGGAATCTCAATGAGCGTTTCCATAATTGCCATCTGTTTTTATTTCCTCTTTCTGTTTCTTCCTTTCGGAAACTGATATTTTGCGGTATTTATGATGCGAAGACCGCCATATAACCGTATCTTTCAGTTTGTACCCGCTATCAAGAACCTGAAATTCCGGAGCTGTCTCCTGAATCTGATACCCGTCTTCCTCTTGACGGCGAATATATTCCCGATGCAGGTTCAACAGTTTCTTCTTCGCCTGTTTCCGCGTATACACCATTTTTTTGGAATACATCTCCTGATAAGATGCCTTCACCCAATAAAAAGGAGAACGCGGTATCACTTTTGAGCATAGTTGCCCACTCTCAGTAATTATAGCATATTTCCTATCACTTTCCAAACGATTTAACGGATTATGCAAAAAAAATCGATTTTGCTGATATCGAAGACAATACACATTCTTTTTGTGTTTCTCAAGGCCGTGCTTTTGGTATGTCTTGCTCAAATACTTGTTATATTCTTTCTTTCCCTCGATCACCACAGTTCCTTTCGCACGTACAAAACGAATATTCTGAATTACATCGCCATCTCCGATCACTTCTACCTTACCTGAAATTAAAACATCGCCTTTTTTTACTTTTGCTCCGGCATGTACCTGCGGCGTTCCCTCCCTAGTGACAATAGAGATCACTTTACCATCGTGTGCAGCGATAAGATCAGCCGCCGAAGAAGCATCTTTTTTTTCTTTCATTAACGTTACTTCCTGCAATCGAACAAACAAACAGCTTCCTTTTTTTTCAACAGAAACCCATCCAATATCCTGATATCTTCTTCGGATCTGTTTAGCAAGCTCTGTGCAGCTTAAACCTTTTGACGGCATTCCCATATACACACCGCTCTCATTTAGAAAACGCCGCAAACTTTCTTCGGTATGATATTGTTCTCCTTCAAATGATATGCCCCATATTCTGCCTGCCAAAAATATTATTCCGGCAAGAAACAAAATGAGCCCAGCAAAAAAACTTGCTCTTTTCTGTATGCTACTCAGCAAAAAAGGGCCGCCGTGACGCTTTACAACAATGGGTACCGCATGTGTTTTCCGAACGATCGGACGCAATCTCCAAAAATTTTTTAAGGATATATCTGCATATAGGTGTTTACGTTTTGTATCCCAATAAACATTCCAAAGCGGAATTTCTTTATACCTGCACATATTAACAAACCGCTCAATTTCTCCATCTCGAAGCCGTATTGTTACATAGCCCGCAAGCCATCCGATTACTTTATGTACCATGAAAGCCCTCATTTCCACACTGAAACCATCCAATTAATATCACTAAAAAACGCCCCTTATACAACTTACAGCTATGTATTCAAACTCCTCACCTCAAAAACCATCATGTCATAATAAGTAATATATGACCCGATAGCAGCTTTTGATGTGCGAAGTTTGGATTGTGTATATAATGGGGCTAGTGATATTCTATGGTGCCGATTTCTCCTACAACACACATGCCGTCATCCCGAAAATATGCAATGACTAAATTTCTGCCAATAATATGGATCCGACCTGTCTTTGTCTGAATCCGTATCAAGGAGTCCGTATACTCTATTATATTCCGATAATTTTCAATACATAACCTGCCTCTGCCATATCCCATTAATAAAGGTGCTCCGGCAATAATATCTTCCGACATTTGAAACTTTCTGGAAATGGCAGACGCAATCTTTGGTTCTTCATCCGCAGGTTTAACATGCGCCTTCGGATGATGTTTATGCCTATTCCCACGTTTTCCAAGTGTTGTCACCTGTATTCTCCCATCCTGCTGCTTCCTCCTTATATTCTATGCAACAGTCCCAAATTGTTACCTCTGTTTGCATTGCGTAATCTTTTTAAATACGCTATACTTATATAGGCTTTTTGTATTTTAGCTGGGAAAGGACACGAATTATGCATGAGAAATATGACCGCGATATGATCGATCTGTTGCGAAGCATTCAGAATATTGATTATATTGAGCCGGATGAGATTCCGAACATTGATTTGTATATGGATCAGATCACAACTTTTATGGACGATCACTTAAAATCCTCCAAGCGATTTGAGGATGATAAGATCCTAACAAAGACAATGATCAATAATTACTCTAAGAACAATCTTCTCCCACCTTCGGAGAAGAAAAAATATTCTCCGGAGCATATGGTGTTACTGCTGTTTATCTATTACTTTAAGAACTTTTTGTCGATCAATGATATCCAAAGCATTTTGGCACCGATCACAAAACGTTTTTTTCACTCCGAAAATGATCGTAACTTAAATACCGTTTATGAAGAGATTTTTCAACGACAATACGAAAATATTGACTTTGAAGTACGAGATATGATTCGCAAACTGCGCGACTCTAATAAGGCATTTGCGGATATTGAGGATGATGAAGAAAGGAAACTCCTGAGCAACTTTGCTTTTATCTGCTCACTATCTTTTGATATTTGGGTAAAGAAAAGCGTGATCGAATCGATCATTGATAAAGATATGATGGATCAAAAAAAATCGAACAGCAAAAAGAAAAATTAACATCTGATCATCACAAAAGACTCTGGGGAACAATGTTGAATCATTGTTCCCCAGAGTCTTTTTACAATTCATCAGAGACTTAACAAAGAAAGATGATGTGGTATGGGAAGTTTGAATCATTAAATATCAAGTTCTAATTGAACTTCTTCTTCTGCCTCCAGCTTAAAATCCTCAATCTTTTCCGGATTGACAACCGGAAGATCATCTAATGACTCAATACCAAAGTTCCGCAAAAATTCCTCAGTCGTCGCAAAAAGGATTGGTCGTCCCGGTGCGTCCAGGCGACCTGCTTCACAAACCAGATTATACTCTACTAATTTGTTGACCGAATGATCCGATTTCACACCTCGGATATGTTCGATCTCCACCTTTGTGATCGGCTGCTTATAAGCGATGATCGACAACGTTTCCAACAATACATCCGTTAAAACATGCTTTTTCGGAACATGGGCAATACGGACGATCGCCTCATACATATCTGCTTTCGTACACATCTGAAACGCACCATCCAGTTCTATGATCTGAATACCACGATCCTCTGCCGCATAATTATCCATCATGCTGCGGATCACCTTGCGGCATGTATCCTCATCCTGCTCTGTTGCCGCTGCGATCCTTTCCAATTCTACTGCCTCTCCCATTGTAAAGAGAATAGCCTCTATTTTAGCTTCTAGCTCCGAAAGTTTCACACCAAACGGACCTCCTTTCTCACTCTATCCGCTTACAATCGCTACTCACTGGAAGGAATGATCTCTCCCTCGTATTTTACGGTATTGTCATAAGTTATATAAATATCATCAAAGATATTTTCCTGAACGATCTTTAATTTGCCGACTTTCATCAATTCCAAAATTCCCAAAAAGCTTACAATGATCATCGTCTTACTTGGCTGGCTTTCTAGCATCTGGCGAAACGAAAATTTTTGATGAAGCATTGCATACTCTTCGATAAACAGCATACGATCCGCCAGTGTAACAGATTCTTTCTCAATCTTACCAAACTTACTTCGGATCGGATCGATCTTATCAACTTGTTTCTTCATCACAGAATGAAAAATTGTCTGCAATTTTGCCAATGTAACATCTGACAACAATTCTTCAACATTGACTTCTTCTTTGATGTCAGCAATTTCTGCGGGGATCGTAGATTCTTTGAACAGCAATCTTGCTGCATCCATCTGCTTATCCTTTAACTCATAAGACGCATACTTATATGTCTTGTACTCTAACAAGCGCTCTACCAATTCCGCACGGGGATCTTCCGGCTCACCCTCCTCGGTCACCTCTACCGGAAGAAGCATTTTGGACTTTATCTTTAACAGCGTTGCCGCCATCACCAAAAAATCGCTCATAACATCCATGTCCTTGCGATCCATTTGTGCGATGATCTCCAAATATTGCTCCGTGATCTGCACGATCGGAATGTCAAAAATATCTATTTTATTTTTTTCAATCAGATGCAGTAACAAGTCTAGCGGTCCGTCAAATGCATCTAACTTTACCGAAATCACACTGGAATCCATCGCCACTTATATCTCCTTTGGTTTTAAAGTTATTGGGATCAATGATTACTTGTAATAATCAAACTGCAGATCATACATACGTACGGTATCTCCCTCTTCAATGCCAAGACGTTCCAGTTCCTCCAAAATACCACTGGTCTTAAGGAACTTCTGGAAAAACTGGAATCCCTTTTCAGAGTCCAGATTCGTATATCCTAACATTCGCTCAATACGCGGGCCTTCTACAACATACATATTTTCTTTTTCGTCATATTCTACAGTATATGGTTCATCCGCAAAATCCATCTCATCTAGAACAAACTCGCGCTCAAAGACCGTTGGTTCTTCATGAATATCATCTAACATCTTTTTCACATGATACAACAGTTCTTTGACACCCTTACCGCTAACTGCAGAAATCGGGAATACCGGTATTCCCTTTGGCTCAAATTCTTCACGAAGCAGGCTGATCACGGTATCTTCTTCAGTCCCATAAAATACGTCTGTTTTATTCGCTGCGATCACTTGTGGACGTGCCGCAAGCTCCTCGCTGTATTTCTTTAATTCCTGATTAATAATATTAATATCATTGAGCGGATCTCTTCCCTCAGTGGATGCAGCATCTACCATATGGATAAACACCTTCGTCCGTTCAATATGACGCAGAAATTCATGGCCTAAACCGATACCGTCTGCGGCACCCTCAATGAGACCCGGAATATCTGCGATCACAAAACCATCGGTACCTTCCAGATCAACGACACCAAGCATTGGCTGTAAAGTCGTAAAATGATAATTGGCAATCTTTGGCTTTGCGTTGCTGACGCGTGACAGAAACGTTGATTTACCAACATTCGGAAATCCCACCAATCCAACATCTGCGATCGTTTTTAACTCTAATATAACATTTAGCTCTCGCCCCGGCTTACCAGGTTGTGCATACTTTGGCACCTGCATAGTCGGCGTCGCATAATTCATATTTCCCTTACCGCCACGGCCACCTTTAAGGATAACCTCACGTTTACAGTCATGAGACATATCAACGATCACTTTTCCCGTCTCAGCTTCTTTTACAACTGTGCCTTCCGGTACCTTTACGACCAAATCTGCACCGTCTGCTCCATGGCATCGTCTTCTTCCACCGGGCTGTCCATCCCCTGCAACATACTTTCGGATATGTCGAAAATCATTTAATGTATTCATTCCCGGATCGACTTCAAAGATCAGATCTCCACCGCGGCCACCATCGCCGCCGTCAGGACCTCCTGCAGCCACATACAATTCTCTTCGGAAACTAACATGTCCATCTCCGCCCTTTCCGGAACGGATATATATTTTTGCACTATCTGCAAACATGGGCTCACCTTCCTTCTAGCAATAAAATAACAAATCTCTATCAATATATATTTTATGAAATATGGTACAAGTGCTTTACAGTTTGACGCTGCATGACACCACTTCTGTCTCTACGAAAAAGAGGCTGTACAATGACAGCCTCTTGTATCGGTAACCGGCTCTACCGGCTCAAAGACTATTTTGCTTCTACTGGATATACGGAAGCCTGCTTCTTGTCTCTACCTTTTCTCTCAAAACGAACAACACCGTCTACCAATGCAAACAATGTATCGTCACCACCACGTCCTACATTAACGCCTGGGTGAATCTTTGTTCCACGCTGTTTGTAAATGATGTTACCAGCGAGTACAAACTGTCCGTCTGCTCTCTTTGCTCCTAATCTCTTAGACTCGGAATCTCTACCGTTCTTAGTAGAACCCATTCCTTTTTTATGAGCAAATAACTGAAGGTTCATTTTTAACATGTTTCTACACCTCCTGCTTTCTCTTATACTTAATTTTCAGATATCGTTTGCCATATTCTGCTTGTATTCCCTGTAATCCTAATACAAGCGAACGAAGTAACAATTCGGCTTCAGGGCTGATCTGTTCGGACGTTATTCTCATCTCCACAAGATCCGGATGCATCGTCGTTGTGACGGTGTCACCTGTAAATTCCTCTATAGAATTGATCGTGTTGATCACCAATGCCGAAACACCGGCGCATACAATATCTTTTCCATATTTGGCATACCTTGCATGACCTTCCATTCGGAAGCCGTCATACACATCCTTTTGCCGTTGATAAATGGTTATATTTATCATTCTGTCACCTATTAAGCGTTGATCTTCTCGATCTTAACCTGTGTGTAAGCCTGTCTGTGACCGTTTTTCTTATGATAACCGGATTTTCTCTTGTATCTGTAAACGATTACTTTCTTAGCCTTACCCTCTTTTACGACAGATGCAGTAACAGTAGCGTTTGCTACGTCTGCGCCAGCCTTAAGGGAGCCATCACTTACAGCAACAATGTTATCAAATGTAACTGTCTCACCAGCTTCTACAGCAAGCTTCTCAACGTTGATCACGTCACCTTCGGAAACTTTATACTGCTTTCCACCTGTTGCAATAATTGCGTACATAGACCTGTTCCTCCTTCATTATTACTCGCTAACTACGGTGTCCGTCCCTGCAAATTCTTACAAAAACAGCACTTCAAGGTACCTCGTTAAGCGGCACACTTGATTAGTTTATCATCATATCTTAAAAATGTCAATACATTTTGCACAAATATTTGCCATATGTAACAGGCTGTTATTATAGCCTGCTTATACACTAATCCTCTTCCAACATTTGGATCTCCAAATAATCAAAATCTATCTCATCAATAAAGGAGTCCTTTGTAAATCTTGTCTTGTCTCTCCGCTGAAAATCTTGTATATTGCTCTCCAACCAGATAGGCTTGCTCAGATCAAAGGTATAACACATCTCTTCGATCGCATCAAATACTTTGCGGGTACGATTTTTATCCGTAGCAGCATCGCAGATCGTAATATCTTGCAGCAAATGATTGTCTTTCCAAATCTTTCCCCAGATCCGAAACATGTTTGTCCTCCTTTTTCATTATTTTGTCATAATCTTATTAATGTTCTTGATCAGCACTGATATTGTTCCATCGGCGTTTGTGATAAACTCCACCTGATCAATATCTTGATATTGTTCCATTGGGATGTTGATCTCAATACCGGTGTCTGTTTTTAAATACTGTTTTTCAAATTTTTTCGTCGTCTGTTCGCTCTGTGGCTTTACCTCGGCCTTCTCCATATGGTATTTTTCCATTTTGGCATCAAACTCTTCTTTAATCTCCGGTGTACTGCCATACATTTTCTCGCTGATACGCTCAACCTGGATCGCACCATTTTCCTCGATCTCCTGTTTCAAAATGCTTTTCGTTTCCATCTGCTTTACAGGTTCTTCCGAAAAATGCTTTTTGTTGACCTGCTCAACTGCTCTGGTAACGACTGCTAATTTTGTCTTATCGGACATCGCTGCCTTACACTGCAGATACAGTTCGGATAAATAATTTACTTTTTCCCCATTCACTTCGTATTTCTTTTCCACAATGCGGACAGAGAAGTCCTGCAAATTGATAATGACAGCCTCGGACAGTTTGGATCCGGATCCCGGCAAAGTTGCCTGATAACGGATAATACTATTTACATTACCGGCTTCCTCTGCATTCGTCATATGCACAAAACTTTCTTTGTAATTCATTTTAAGCAGCGCAAGATATTTCTGTCCGGCAACCTGAAAGGTTACAATTGCCAGATCCGCTGAGGGAATTGCAACGTTTGCATTCATGATCCGGTACAATTCGTCTGTCAGACGTTTACTGTCCGCAACGAGATCATCTTCACTAAATTCTTTAACAATGTCATACACCGGAGAATCTTCTTCCTCCGGAAAATAACATTTTTTCATGTCATCTCCTGACATCAATTTAAAGATATGACTCCGAAAGAAATCGTTAATATCCGGCGTTAGATCCAGTTCCTGCTCCGAATAGACCGGATACCCGAGCGTCGCGTCCAAAATATGTACAATACCTCGCCGAATAATAATGTCCTCTTTTTGTTTGACTACTCCTGTTTCCTGAAAGGATATATCCATCTCTGCCTCCTATCCTTTGCTAGTTTGTGATCATTTCCGCGATCTGTTCTCTTGTCACCGGGATCGGTACTGCTGCCAGTTTACGTTCTGATGATGTGATTTCCTTCAAAATAGCTTCTTTTTCTGCATCCGTGATCTCCGGGGTCCCAAGACATTCACGGATCAATCCCTCAAACTGCTCCAAACTGCCAATGCCCAAACTTCTGAGGATCATCATCACCTCAACATCCATCTGTTCCGCAAACAGACGCAAATAACCGGGCAGAAAATATCCCACTGCCTTTCCATGCGGTATCCCCTTATGGTACGTCAGATAATAGCTCATGCCATGCGGAAGTGACGTACCGGTATGTGCGATTGCCATTCCTGCAAGACTGGAAGCTAACATCATATTTTCATAATCTTCCTCTTCCGGATCCATGCCGAGCAACACATTTTTACAGCCACCCCACACTTCAAATCCTGTCATGCAAAGCATACGGCTGTATTCACCGGCATGCGAATTAAAATAGCTTTCGATCAAATGTCCCAATGCATCGATACAAGTATTGGCAAGAACCTGCGTAGATGCAGTCTTTAAGTATTTCGGATCGACCAAAGCAAGTTTCGGAAAAATCTTATGTGGAATGCTTTGTTTTGTCTGAATATCATCTCTTGTCAAAATTGCATACGGTGTCACCTCTGACCCTGTTCCACACGTTGTTGGAACTGCTACAACCGGCAATGCACGCAATGTGATTTTCTGATACAAAACTTCACTGGAAGTATCGCGGTTATGGATCATCATTGCAATGGCTTTTGCCGCATCTAACGGGGAGCCTCCCCCTACACCGATCACAAAATCTGCGCCCTGTTCCCTGCCGATCCCGGCTGCATCCATAACCGTTGCGATGGATGGATTTTCTTCAATCCGATCATAAACAATATATTCTGTACCGCATGTTTCCAAAGCGGCCATAACATCTGCAAGTGAGCCATTTTGTTTGGAAGAATGGCGTCCGGTTACGATCAACGCCTTTTTACCAAAAGAAGCGATCTCCTCTGCATGATTCGCCACTGCATTCCATTCCTGATACACCTTCGTCGGCATATAAAAGTTCATTGCTGTCATATCAATCCTGTCCTTTCTTTAACTGTTCGTAAAAAGATTTGCGAACTTTTTTGCGAGTTACCTCTACCAGACCTAACGCTGTCATATCGACAACCGTTGTCTGAACGGGATCTTTCGCTGTCGCCCGTTCCAACGCCTGAAGCACCTTTTCTTTGTGTTCAGGATCTTTCATATCAATAAAATCAATCAATATCATGCCGGAAAGATTTCGCAAACGCAACTGTCTGGCGATCTCCTCTACCGCTTCCATATTGACCTTCAAAAACGTCTTTTCCACATCTTTCTTTTTAGAAATTGCCTTGCCGGTATTCACATCAATAGCGATCAATGCCTCGGTTGGCTGAATGATCAGATAACCACCGCCCCGAAGCCAAACTTTAGGACGTAACACTTTCTCGATTGTCCGGCTGATATCATATACCGCATCCATTTTCCCATGATCCGGATCCCATAGTGTTAGCGGCATACTGTCCTGCAACCCACCGGCTTCCAAATATGTTTGGATCTGAGCATATAATTCTTCATCGTCGGTCAAAATGCCGGTTGACTGACCGCCCAAGCTATCCCTAATTTGGGACAGATAGCCATCTGCTGCACGGTACAACACACTATATACCGTTCGATGTATTCCCTGTTTTGTAATCTGTTCATACTGTTTTACCAGTCCTTCGATTTCCCTCCGAAACGTCATTTCCTCACAGGAGGCACTGTTGGTTCTCGCCACAAACCCATAAGATTCACCGGCATATTCCTGCAAAATGCAGCGTAAGTTTTCCCGCTTGTCCTCATCTTGGATCTTTTTTGATACACTCGTTACAATTCCATTTTTGCGGGTAAGAACCGCATATCTGCCAGGCAGCTCTATCGCACAGGATACCGTCGGTGGCTTTGTTTTCACTGCCTCCTTTGTCACCTGAACGATCAATTCATCACCGATCAATATACGGTCATCGTTTCTCGGTGTTCCATCGGTATGAATCGGTGCAATCTGTCCTGTCAGAGGAAGATAACCCATCTGTCCTTTGGCAAACTCGACAAAAGCCGCATTAATATTTTTTACTATATTGCGCACTTTGGCAACATAGATATTGCCCAAAATACCGCCATCCGAATCTTCTGCCTGTAATTGAACAATCTTTCCATCCTGCACTCTCGCAAAAAGGATCTTGTCCTCTCTGCGTGTCACTAACAACTCTTCTTTCACGCTATTAACCACGCCTTTCACCTTTTATGCTTTATCGTATTCGGACAAAGGCAGCAAACGACATGGTGTTTCTGAAGAAAACGTATGCACCTCGCCTTTTTTGCCATCTGCATCACCATACATTTCCAGTCGATGGATCTGAACATCCAAAAACGAAAAGGTATCCCCGGCAAATGCCGCCATCGCCTCTAAGACCAGCTCCGGTTTTATATTTACCACACTGCCTGCTGTAAGCTGCATATAGAGCAGCGGGCGGTACGCAGACCCCTCCAGGCAGCTCTCTCCATACTTCATACCGGTATGCCCCTGCAATTGTTCCAAACCAGTTGATAAGTGATAGATATTATCCCGAATATCTACTTCTTTCTCCGAACGCTTGGTCTTTTTGAGGATCTTGATCGAAGACTGCTCCATAAAGCGGTGCACCAGCTCCTCCAGATCTACTCTCTCCAAAAAGGAAGTCTTGTCCGGTTTGGCTGCGATCATATAATCACAGGCCGCTAACATTGCCATCGACGGTCTTGCATCATCCTTTAAGATGGTAAGATCCCGAACCCGGATTTCCTCATTCATCTGCTCATTCATCTGCTCTACGATCCTGTCAGCATCTTCCACCTGATCCAGCGTCAGATCCATATACTCTCCGTCACTGCTTAATCCGATACCAAGCGGTGAAGAAAAAGACATCAACTGATGCGGTGAAAATCCCTGACTGTAACTGACCGGGATCTGCGCACGTCGAAAAGCCTTCTGAAAATAACGCATAACATCCAAATGTCCAACAAAACGCATCGATCCACACTTGGAAAACTTAATTCTGGTCTTCATCTATTTCCCGTTCCTTTCTAATTTCTCGCCTCAACGCAGACACCACAGCCAAATTTTGCAGCACCACAGCCGGCACATTTTGCACGGCAGTTTGGTGTCACTTCTTCCGCCAGAGATCGTTTATATTCCCGCAGCATAAACTCCTTCGTTACTCCAATATCAATAAAATCCCACGGAAACAGCTCGTCCTCGTCACGCGTTCTTCCATTATAAAATGCCATGGTGAGCCCATGATCTTCCATTGCTTTCTGCCAGCGGTCATAGTGGAAATACTCGCTCCACGCATCATAGAAACAGCCATCCTGATATGCTTGAAGGATCACATCATTCAGTCTGCGGTCTCCTCTGGCAAACACACCCTCCAACTCCGATACATCCGCATCATGACAGTTATATTTGATACTCTTTGCATTAAGCTGATTTTTGATCTTGTCCAACAAAAAGAAACGCTTTTCCTTCGCCTGCTCCTTTGTATTCATCGGTGCCCATTGGAACGGTGTAAAAGGCTTTGGTACAAAGATCGACGTACTCGTTACAATGTTTACTTTGCCGTTTCTCTGATCCTTCGGCAACGTATAATATTCTCTGGCAATCTTATCTGACAGCTCTGCGATCCCCGCAATGTCATCTTCCTGCTCTCCCGGAAGTCCTAACATGAAATACAGTTTTACTCGATTCCATCCACCGCGGAACGCATCCATAGCACCTTTTAAGATCACCTCTTCCGTCAAACCTTTGTTGATCACATTACGCATACGCTGTGATCCTGCCTCCGGTGCAAACGTTAGACTGCTTTTGCGAATATCCTGTACTTTCGACATTACATCCAACGCAAACGCATCAATACGCAAAGACGGCAGCGAAATATTTACCCCTTTGTCCCGGTATTCATCGATCAGCCAATATACTAATTCCGGCAGTTCCTTGTAATCGCTGGAGCTGAGGGAACTTAAGGAGATCTCATCATACCCCGTGGATTCTAACATTTTTCTGGCATGATCTTTCAAAAATTCCAAGCTGCGCGGACGGATCGGTCGATACAGCATTCCCGCCTGACAAAATCGGCATCCGCGAATACAGCCGCGCTGAATCTCTAATACGACACGTTCCTGTGTTGCCTTGGTATAAGGTACAAGCGGTTTCTCCGGATAAAAGGTGTCTGACATCTTGTCCTCCACCTGCTTTATCACTTTCTTCGGTGCCTCTTCACAGATCGGATAAAAATCTGCCAATGTTCCATCCTCATTGTAACTCGCCTCATAAAACATCGGCACATAAATGCCCGGGATCTGTGCCGCACGTTTGAGAAATGCCACCCTGTCTTCACCGGTCTTTTTCCATTCTTTATACGCATCCATCAGATCAAAATATACCGTCTCTCCTTCTCCGATATAAAACATATCAAAAAAGTCTGCAATCGGTTCCGGATTATACGAGCATGGGCCGCCACCAATCACAAAAGGATCCTCCATCGTTCTATCGACTGCTTTCAGCGGTATCTGTGAAAGATCTAACACCTGCAAAATATTGGTATAACACATTTCATACTGCAACGTGATCCCTAAAAAATCAAATTCTTTGATAGGATCCTGTGACTCTAATGCAAACAACGGGATCTTTTGCTCCCGCATGATCTTATCCAGATCCACCCATGGTGAATAGACACGCTCGCAGTATATATCCTCTCGCGTATTAAACATATCATATAATATTTGAATCCCAAGATGTGACATACCAATCTCATAAACATCCGGGAAACACATACAAAAACGTATATCAACTTTTGAGGGATCCTTTTTCACCATATTGATCTCGCCGCCAATATATCTGGCCGGTTTTTCCACCGACAAAAGTACCTCATCGCTCAATGCCAGTTTTCTCATGTTCATCCTCATTTCTTGACAAAAAGACGTTCACCGGTAAAAATCCCGCCTCTTTGTATCCTATACTTTTATTTTGTAAATTGACTTATGCCCTGTGCAACAGCATCTGACACCTGTTCCCACAAGTGATTATCCATGAGACATTGCTCAATCCACTCCTTATCGTACCCAAAAACAGAACCATTTTGTAAACAATAGCACACTGCTATACTAAAAAGCACCCCTGCCGTCACCAACCGGAGCAGACGACCGGGATGCTCAGAGCGTTTTGCCGTTTCATATGTCATATTTTCCCGGCCAAATGCTTGTCGAGCCATATGAAGACGTTCCTCCCGGCTTTCTACCGGTTCTATCCCCTCTAAAACAACCTTATTCTGTTTTTTATATTCCTGCTGTCTCATCACATATTCTCCAACACTGATCACTTTTGATAGTATATATGAGACAACCGGCACAGATATTCCTATTTCCACTGCAATACAACAGTTGGATACTGCGCACGCGTCGGATTTATTGCTGCCATGGATCGTTTGGATACTCTTCGCAGCGATCTCTCGTCAATAAATTTGCCAATGCGTCTTTTGCAGACAGATTTCCAAAAAGCACCTCATTGATTTCTGATACGATTGGCATGCTGACCTGATATTTCTCGGCTAGTTTCTTTGCCGCTTTCGCCGAATAAACACCCTCTACAACCTGTTTAACCTCTTTCATCGCTTCGTCCATCGTATAGCCTTTACCGATCAATACACCTGCGTTGTGATTGCGGCTGTGTCTGCTCGTACAAGTAACGATCAGATCACCGATACCTGACAATCCTGCAAACGTTTCCAAACGTCCTCCCATCGCAATTCCAAGTCTGGCAATTTCGGTAATTCCCCTGGTGATCAACGCTGCCATGGTATTATCACCACAGCCAAGTCCCACACTGACACCCGCCGCTAAGGCAATCACATTTTTGATCGAGCCACCAAGTTCGATACCGATCATGTCAGAGCTGGTATATACTCGAAAACGATCGTTCATAAAAACTTCTTGCAGATAGCAGGCGAACTCTTTCGTCTTCGCCCCTACCACAACGGTTGTCGGCATTCCAATCGAAACTTCCTCTGCATGGCTTGGTCCGGACAAAACAGCAACTTCTGCACACGGAATTTCCTGCTTGATAATATCACACAATGTCATCAACGTATCTTCCTCAATGCCTTTTGCCACATTGACAACACGCTGTCCCTCCGGAATATAAACTGCTGCCTCTTTTGCCGTTGCGCGAACGAACGGAGATGCTACCGAAAAGACAATCAGATCATTGCCCTCGCAGGCCTGTTTTAAGTCTGAAGTGACAACAATAGAATCCGGTAGTTTCACACCCGGCAAACGATGAATATGTTCTCTGTGCTGCTGTAGCATATCCACCTCAGCCTGCACTTTTGACCAAAGAGTAACATCATGTCCGTTTTGTGCTAACATGATCGCTAGAGCAGTACCCCAGCTGCCTGCCCCCAAAAAGCTTACTTTACTCATTTACCTTCTCCTCCTTTTTTGCCCCAATCTTATTCTCCGTACCATGGAACAGCCTGACAATATTCTGTCTGTGCTGCACATAAGCCAACACGGTAAATAATAAACTTAAGATCATCATATGTAAAAACAACGGATTCTTTCCATCCAGCCAATGAAATACCAATGTATTCACCGGGATATACCAGGCTACAAATAATGATCCCACTGATACATACCGTGTTATAGCGACTGCAATAATAAAAATCGCAAGACCGATCGGTATCATGATCGGATTGGCTGCCGATAATACAACGGCCGCCGTAACTGCAATTCCTTTACCGCCTTTAAATCTTAAATAGAATGGAAAATTGTGTCCTAAAACAACGCCTAAACCAAGGTATAAGCATAATAAATAGGCTTCTTCACCTTGAAACAGACAGCGGATGATCACAATGGGAACGATTGCTTTTGCCAAATCGCCGACAAATGTAATAAGTGCCGGAAGCTTACCGAGTGTTCGAAGCACATTCGTTGTTCCTGCATTACCGCTTCCCTTTGTTCGAATATCCATATGATACAGTTTGCCAACAAAATAACCGCTGGATATACATCCGCAAAAATAACCAATCACCAGACAAATGATACGGTACAACATCATCTTTTACCTCTCCTAATCACTTTTATTTTTTACTGCGCTCGCGAATCAGAAATCGCAGTGGCGTTCCTGCAAAGCCAAACGCTTCTCGTATTTTATTCTCCAAATAACGGGTATACGAAAAATGCATTAGCCGTTTATCATTTACAAAGACAACAAAAGTCGGTGGTTTCACACTCACCTGCGTCATATAGTAAATCTTCAAACGGCGTCCTTTGTCTGAAGGTGGCTGCTGCATGGCAACTGCCTCCATCAAGATCTCATTGACCACTCCGGTAGCAATACGCATCGAATGATTCTGGATTACCGTCTCTAATGCATCAAACAACTTTGGAATACGCTGCCCGGTCTTGGCCGAGATAAATAAGATCTCCGCATACGGCATAAACGATAATGTATTGCGGATTTCATTGGTAAATTTCTTAACCGAATGATTGTCTTTCTCAATGGCATCCCATTTATTAACCGCAATGATCATACCGCGTCCGCGGTCATGTGCAATACCTGCAATCTTGGCATCCTGCTCCGTAATGCCTTCCTCGGCATCAATCATCAGCACGACCACATCAGCACGTTCTACTGCCGATACCGTTCGCAAAATACTATATCGCTCAATTTCTTCCTTGATCTTATTTTTGCGTCTGAGTCCCGCTGTATCAATAAACACATAGTCTTTACCTTCCCAGCAGATGTCAGTATCGATCGCATCACGAGTCGTACCGGCTACATCCGATACGATCACACGGTTCTCTCCTAACAGTTTATTGATCAAAGAGGATTTACCAACATTGGGCTTACCAACGATTGCGATACGCGGTCTCTCATCCTCTTCCTCTTCCAGATCTTTTGGGAACAATGCGGTTACTTCATCCAGCATATCACCCAGTCCCATCTTATTCAGAGAGGAGATAGGATGTGGATCCCCAATTCCCAGATTATAAAACTCATAGACATCCGGGAGCATCTTGTCGTAATTATCTACCTTGTTAACGACCAATACGATATCTTTGTGCGCCTTGCGCAGCATATCAGCCACCTTATAATCCGCATCCAGAACACCCTGCTGCACATCTACGACAAACATGACGACATCAGCCATTTCAATCGCCATTTCCGCCTGTTCTCGCATGCTGCGCAGCATCTGATTGCTTGTCTCCGGCTCAATACCACCGGTATCCATCAATGTAAAATTATGATTCAGCCAGCTAACTTCCGCATAAATACGATCTCTTGTTACACCTGGCGTATCTTTGACAATTGCGATCCGCTCTCCGGCGATCATATTAAACAGCGTTGACTTACCAACATTTGGTCTTCCAACGATAGCCACAATTGGTTTACTCATATCTTTCCTCATTTCTGCACACATTTTCCATGCATTACAACCTCTGTGTCAAGTGTGCTCCGACACAATCACTGCATTATTGCTCAACAACATTCTTTACGAGATAAGAGAGTACTTTCTCACGTAAAAGATCTTTCTTTACAATTGTTTTCGCATCAAATCCATAATAAGACTTAAATGTCTTATTCAATTCTTTCTCATTCTTACTTCCGGTATTCGTTAAAAGCTTGTCCAACTCGCTTTTATACTCTTTGTTCGTAATTTCCAGGTTCTCTTTTTCAGCAATTGCATTGTAAACAACTTCTTCACCGGCTGCATCCTTAGCAGTTTGCTCTTTTTGTGATTCATAGCTGTCTTTTGTCATATTCTGTGCTGAAATATAATCATCTAATGTCGTATTCTGCTGTTTCAGATACGTATTTAAAGCAGTTTCCAGACGAGTCTTGTTATCCTCGATCAACTGCTTTGGATAATTGGAAATCTTGGAATCCGATACAACTTTGTCCCATGCCATATCTTTTACAACATCCTCGCGAAGTTTTGCCTGATACTCCTTGGCTGTATTATAGCCGGACACATTGTTCTTTACAAATGTATCATCAAACTTTGGCACATTTGCCTTACCACGCTTAGAATTGATCGTTACCGTAAATACTGCCGGCTTTCCTGCAAGATCCGAATTGACCGAATACTTCTCCGGGAAAGTAAGCTTAATGTCACAGGTTGAACCAATCTTCTTACCGATCAATGCCTTTTCGAAACCGTCAATAAACGTATTAGAACCGATCGTAAGATCGTAACCGGATGGGTTGGTATCTTTTGTCAAAGATCCACCGTCAAATGCTTTACCGTCTACTTTTCCTACATAGAAAATATTGACCGTATCTCCATTTGCTACCGTTCCTTTCTTCACAGCCTCATACGTTTTATTCTGATCCAACAACTGATCGATCTGCGTCTTGAGCTTTGACTCAATATCTGTTTTTTTGAGCGTAACTTTTTTGTATTCTGTCAAAGTAACCGCTTTCTGATAATCAATATTCTCCACCTTCTGCTCTGTCGTCTTTTTCTTGCCACATCCTGCTAATGTTGTTACACACAATGCAACGCACAGTGCAGTTGCAAAATACTTCTTTAAATTTCTCACAATATTCCTCCTTATTTTGGCCTTTACCAATCCACGATTTATCTCTCAAACCGTATATTTTCCTGTTATTTTAGAACAAAATTCGATCCAAAAAACACTTTGTCACAATATACAACACTCTACGTTATACCATAAAACGACCAAAAAAGAAAGTCTATTGACTGAAAAACTAAAACACGGTATATTTTTATAGGACAATTCTTTGTTCTCTCCAGACAGGATCGTGAGCAGAACATTAGAATAAAATCGGTTATTTACAGAATGGAGAAATAAGATCATGGCAAACAGAAAATTACAGGATGCAATGCCTCTCGCTCCACTTAAGATCGTGGCAATGGGTGGCTGTAGTGAAATCGGTAAACGAGTAAATGAGATCATCATTGCAAGACGTAAAGAAGCTCTTGCAGCTTCAAACAAACCGGATTTTATGACATCAGATTATTCCATCGACAACTATTTGGTTGACTTTGAATGTCTTCGCTTCGGGACCGGAGAAGGACGTGCTGTCGTCAACGAATCGATCCGAGGAAGCGATCTATTCATTATATCGGATACTGTCAACTATCATGAGACGTATGATATGCATGGCAATAAGATGCATATGTCACCCGATGATCATTTTATGGATCTAAAGCGTGTCATCATGGCCTGTAGCGGACATCCAAGACGAATCACTGTGATCATGCCATATTTGTATGAAGGCAGACAGCACGTGCGTCTGATCAATGAATCCTTAGACTGTGCACAGGCAATGCAGGAACTGATCCGCATGGGCGTTGAAACGATCATTACTTTTGACGCGCATGACAATCGCGTCCAGAATGCCATCCCTAACAACGGATTTGATAATTTCTTCACATCATATCAATTTATCTCGACAATCCTAAATGATATGCCGGATCTTATTGTGGATAATGAACATTTAATGACGATCAGCCCGGATGAGGGCGGTATGCGCCGTGCGGTATTTTATTCCAACCAGCTTGGTGTCGATATGGGTATGTTTTTCAAACGCCGCAACTATTCTACACTGGTGAATGGAGAGCATCCTGTGATCTCCATGGAATTCCTTGGTAATGATGTTTCCGGCAAAGATGTGATCATTGTGGACGATATGATCGCTTCCGGCAAAACAGTACTGGAAGTTGCCAAAGAACTCAAAAAAAGAAACGCTGCACGCGTTATTATCTGTGCAACGTTTGGTTTATTCAATGACGGACTGGAGGAACTTGATCAGGCATACAAAGAAAAGGTATTTGATCATATTTACACAACAAACCTTTGCTACTGCCCTTCCGCTCTAAAGGAACGTCCTTATTATCATAACGTAGATCTGAGCCGTTACATTGCACTCATCATTGATACTCTTAATCACGACACATCTGTCAATGACATTATGAATGCAACAAAGCGTATTCAGGAATTGTTAGAAGAACGTTCTAAGAACATTTCTTCCAAATAAATCCGTTCAAATTGCCACGTTTGCCGGCAGTTGCACGGTGTGAAAATAGCAGATCTTTATGACAGCAGGTGCACATTCCGGATACCTGGATCGACTCCGGAGGAACACCTGCTTCTTTTAATGTTTCATAACAGGCTGCCCAGAGATCTAACTGATATTTGCCCGGTTCTCTACCCGGTTCAGCAATCTGACGCATCTGATCTTCTGCATATACGCAGCTTAGTGCACTCACTACATCTTCACTTACTTCATAACATTGTTGACAGATCGATGGTCCAATGACACAAGCCATATCCTTCGGATCTGAACCATATTGCTGAACCATCATTTCTATTGTTTTGCGGCCAATCTGACCAACTGTTCCCCGCCAGCCGGAATGAGACGCGGCTACAATGCGGTGCTTCGGATCCACAATGAATAATGGAACACAGTCTGCATAAGATGTTGCAAGAACAACATTTTCTTCTGCCGTAATAAGACCATCTATTCCCTGAAGTTTCCTGTGTAATTCCGGTCCTGCCGTATGCTCTTTTGTAACACTTACTACCTTTGTATCATGCACCTGATCCGAAAATACATAGTCATCTGCGCTGACGCCGATCGCCCCGGCAAACAAACGGTAATTTTCTTTTACATTTTCCAGGTCATCTCCCTGTTTCCAGCCAAAATTCATACTGGATAAATACCCTTCGCTAACACCACCTAACCGTGTCGAAAACGCTGCCCCCATCCAGTCTTTCCAAGGATCAAAACAAGAAAATCGCAGCACTGGGATGCCATTTTGTATTTCCATATATGTCGAGTACTGCGATGACATACGTTCGTATTCCTTAGCCTCCGGTGTATTTTTATTTTGACTCCATTCTACACTACCAAACTTTTTCTCAAAAGCTTCTCTGCTCCATTTTTTTCGCATTATTTTCCTCCTTTTTAGCCGCAGTAATCAAATGCATCTTGTATATGCGTTACCGCACTCCCCTGCACTGTGATCACATCAAAACGACAAGGTCTTTGTTCCTCATAGCCATGATAGGCATAATAATACATTGCAGATTTACTGATTCTCCATTGTTTGCGATGATCTACCGCATCCGTAGCTGCACCATAACGACGGTTGCTGCGATATTTAATCTCCACGAAAACCAGCACTTCATCCTGCTGTGCTATAATATCAATTTCTCCATAGGGGGTATAATAATTACGTTCTACAATGCAATATCCCTGCTTTTTCAAATAATCCGCTGCAAGCTGCTCATATTTTGATCCTATCTGACGATTATTCTTTCCCATTAAATCCACCCATGACCTTACTTCTTCAAATGACAAACATCTCTTTTACTGGTGCACTTTCTGCCTCAAATGATATACATCCCTTTGACTGATGCACCTGCTTCTTCAAATGACAAACATCTCTTTTACTGGTGACCTTACTTCTTCAAGCGATCAACGTCCCATTTACCCTTGATCTTATCCATAGAATCTACAAATACCAACACTTCCGCTACCACTTGATACAGCTCAGGCGGTATAAACTCACCGATCTCAACATTCTCCAGACTCTTCGTCAGCCCTGCATCCTGATGTACCGGGATATCATGCTCTCTGGCAGTATCCAAAATACGCTCTGCCACGTGCCCGCGTCCACTGGCAACCACTTTTGGCGCACGATCTTTTTCCGGTTCGTATTCCAATGCAACAGCCGAACGTTTCCGCACCTGTTTCATGACATCACGCCCATAAATTTTCCCCTGATGCTTTTGTTCCATAAGCCATCTCACTCCATAAAATTCTTAATAAATGTTCTGCGATGGATCGGGCAGGGTCCATACTTTTTGATTGCTTCAATATGTTTTGCTGCCCCATATCCCTTATGACCTGCAAATCCATACTCTGGATATAATGCATCCATTTCCATCATCATATGATCTCTTGTTACTTTTGCGATGATACTTGCCGCCGCAATAGAAACACTTTTGGCATCTCCTTTGATGATGCCCACCTGTTTCGTCTCAACCTCCGGAATGTGCACGGCATCTACTAACAACAGATCAGGTGCCGGCATCAAAGCTGCTATGGCATCCCGCATCGCCTCATATGTTGCCTGTAATATGTTGATCTGATCGATCCGCTCTGGCGATGCAATCCCTACGCCATAACAAATCGCCTTTTCCTTGATCTCCTCATACAATTCTTCCCTGCGCGCAGCCGATAATTTTTTAGAATCATTCAGATATAAAATTTCCACATCTTCCGGCAGGATCACTGCTCCGGCTACTACCGGACCGGCAAGCGGACCTCTGCCCGCCTCATCGATCCCGCAGATCGCATGATATTCACTGTATTTATGTTCAAAAAAACGCATTGTCTCTAAGCGTTCCCGCTCTTTCACAAGTTTTTGCGCTTCTTTTTGATATTTTGTAATAAGATTTTGAACCCCTTTCCGGGAATCTCCGGCATATTGCACATAAAGAGCCTCTTTGTCGTCACCTGACTGTTCAAACTCCTGCTTGATCTGTGCGATCGACTTGATATCACTCATAAGCTCCTCCTTACTGTTATCTTACCCGGCAATGCCTCCCATTTTTGAGAGTGGGAAAATACGTGCACAAGCCTTTCCGATAATGCTTTTACGCCTTATCAGCCCTACATAACTGCTTCGACTGTCCGTACTCATATTACGGTTATCTCCCAGTACAAAATACTCATCATCCGCTAATGTGATCGGCTCCACCGCATCTCCCGGATCATCGATCACTTTATCTTTTCCATAAGTGTCATCTTTTAATTCTTTGCCATTAATATATACTTTTCCCTCTATGATCTGCACTGTCTCTCCAGGCAGTCCAATAACGCGCTTAATGTATTTGGTATCCGAATTGTAGTAAGGCACCGGAAATACGACGACATCATACCGTTTGGGATCTCCAAAATAATAACTCATTTTCTGGATCAATACTGTATCCCCATTGGTCAACGTAGATTCCATTGATTCGCCTTCTACTTTCGTTGGATTTGCAACGAAAGAGGTCACAACTGATGCAACACAATATGCAATAAATACACAGATGGCAATGACTAAAAGATTTCCAAATAAACGTGAAGCTTTCGTCTTTTGTTCCTGTAACTCTGGATCTTCGGACTTTTCTTTCACCGTATGGAACACATCCGATAGAATATCGACCGCTTTGTCCTTACCGGCCTTTACCATATCAAACACACGCTCTACCGGTGGTTTCACACCATTCTCTGCACGTTCCTGACGAATTCTGGCATTTTCTTTATCTGCCTGCCGCTGAATCAATGCATTTCTTTTTGCACGTGATTCTTTACGCTCTTTCTCTAATCCTTGAGCAAAGATTTCATTGATCTGTTTCTCAGATAATTTCTGCTTACTGACACTACCTGCCGCAGTCTGCGTCTGTCCCGGATAGCCAGATGCACTGGTTCCTGTATACATCTGCTGCGCTGTATTTTGTGTACGAGGGTCAGTATATACCGGTTGCTGTGTCCTGTTCTGTGTATGTGGATCAATATACACCGGCTGCTGTATCCTGCTCTGTGCAAGCGGATCAGTATATACCGGCTGTTGTGTCGCACTCTGTGTACCATAACTTGCAGCATACTCTCCTCTGGCTCTCGCAGATTCCTGCTCAAGCTGATGAATACGCGCTTCCAAGGCTGCAACTTCTGCCTGACGTTTCAGCTCCTCTGCACGCTCCTGTAGTATTCTTGCTTCAGCTTCTGCCTCCATCGCTGCACGCTGACGCTCTGCTGCCAAAGAGCTATTGCTCTGTATAAAGGTTTCACGTGCAGCACTTTCTGCCTCACGCTGTTTTTGTATTCTCTGCTGCTGTTCCTGTTCTATACGCAGTTGTTCCTGCTCCGTCTGCTGTTTTTGTGCTTCTATGCGCAATCGTAGCTGTTCTGCCTGATCTGCCTGTCTCCGACTCTGCACTTCCATCTGCTGACGTGCCTGTTCCATTGCTGCAGTATGCGCTCTCGCCTCTTCCTCACGCTGAAGCTGCTCCTGTTTCGCCGCAAGCTGTCTTGCTTGCTTCTCCTGCTCCCGAAGCCGCATTGCCTCCTGCCTTGCCTGAACCTCTCTCTGTCTTTCCAATTCCTGTCTTCGGATTGATTCCTGCTTTGCAAGCTCCTGTTGACGTAATGTTTCTTGTTGTTTTGCAAGCTCCTGTTGTCGCTGCTGCTGTAGTTTAGCACGAGTTCTGGCAACTGCCTCTCGTTGTGCCTGTGCAATACGTTGTGCTTCCGCTTCTTCCAACTGTTGTTGTTTTCTTGCTAACGCTTCTGTCTCTGCCCGCTGCTGCTGTAATTTATTCTGCAGCTCCAACTCATGCCGGTGCTGCTCTAAAGCAGCTTCTTCTGCTGTCTTTCTTTCCTGTTCTGCCTTAAGTCTGGCTGCTTCTTCTGCCGCCTTTCTTTCCTGTTCTGCCTTAAGTCTGGCCGCTTCTTCTGCTGCCTTTCTTTCCTGTTCTGCCTTAAGTCTGGCTGCCTCTTCTGCCGCCTTTCTTTCCTGTTCTGCCTTAAGTCTGGCTGCCTCTTCTGCCGCCTTTCTTTCCTGTTCTGCCTTAAGTCGAACAGCTTCTTCGTTTGCCTTTTTGGCTGCCTCAGCTCGCGCAAGTGCCTTCTGTCTCGCCTGTTCACGCTGCTTTTCCTGTATACGTTTGGTCTCTTCTTCTTTCTCCAGCAAACCGCCCATCGCTTTGGCCGACGTCTCTGGTTCCGGCGGGGCAATAAATGGTTTTACAGCATCAAAATCAACACTCACCGGATCCTGTTCTTGCAAAATATGATCCCATGAGTGTGACTGTGTTTCCATTTCCTCCGCCATAACAGATAACGACTTGTCCTGCGATTCATTTGCAGTGCCCTTATCTGTAGCAGATATATCCTCGTATTCTTTTATTTGACGACAAAACTCAAGACTATCCTCGATTTCGTTCTTATCGTACATACTGTTCCCCATTTCTGCTCGTTATTAAAGCCTAAGTGTTCTACTTGCCTAACATAGAAGAATTACTGAGGCATTTCCAAACTGATCGCCCCTAACTTTCCTGCCCGGAAATCGTCAATCAGACATTTGGCAGCCTTATCCAGATCAAATTCTCCACCAGCCTTCAAACATCCTCTTTTCTCTGCTATCTGCTTCAATGTCTCTTCACTGGCCTTTTCCTCTGCTATTCCATAAAAGTTACTGACAGCATTCGGATAATTCTCCCGCAAATACTGAAGCAGTAAAACGCTTAATTCGTAAATATTATATAACTCATCCTTAATGGATCCAATATAGGCCAGGCGTAATCCAACCTCCTGATCTTCGAACTTAGGCCAAAGGATACCCGGCGTGTCTAACAGCTCCTCCATCTTATTCAAACGAATCCACTGCTTTCCTTTTGTAACACCCGGTTTATTACCTGTTTTGGTACAAGCTTTACCGGCAAAGCTGTTAATAAAAGTTGATTTTCCAACGTTTGGTATTCCCACGATCATCGCGCGGATCGGACGATTCAAAATACCGCGTCTCCGATCTCTTTCTATTTTTTCTTTACACGCTGCCTGAATAACATTATGAACAGCTTTCACACCTTTTCCATTCTTGGAATTCACTTTCGCTACAAAATAACCCTTTTGCTCATAATACTGCACCCACTGGTCTGTCCGCACCGGATCTGCCAGATCATATTTATTCATCAACAGTATACGTGATTTTCCATTTGCCAACTGATCAATGTCTGGATTCTTGCTGCTATATGGCACTCTCGAATCTACCAACTCAATAATAACATCGATCAGTTTTATGTCTTCCTGCATTGCACGTTTCGCCTTAGTCATATGACCCGGATACCATTGAAACTGCATATTTATCCTCCATTTCAAACTACGTACTAATTTGCCGCAGCACTCGCTGTCGGACTTGCCGACGGATCTGCGTGTTTCTGTTCAAATCCATTGATCCTGTTTACCAACGTAAAATGATTGGTACGGATCCATGCCTTACCAACAATATTTTCCGACATAACATTACCGACATTTGCATTGCGGCTGTCTTCACACTCATTACGATTGTCACAAAGCATAAAGTACTCTCCTTCTGAAAGGGTAAACTCTTCCAGTGCAAGTCCACCATTTTCCATGGTCGGAAATCTATACTTCTCCTTTAACTTATCGCCATCAATATACACTTCCCCATCTTTGATCTGAACCTTTTCTCCAGGCAAACCGATCACACGCTCCACAGTATAATAATTATGCTGCGCCCCATTGTGTTTAACAACCACAACGTCATTTCGTCTAACCTTGTGCAGACGATAACACATCTTATTGATCAGGATCTCATCCCCATCTTTCAAGGTAGGACTCATATATTTCCCGGATACCGTCATTTTTTCCAGGCCAAAATGGGTAATTGCATATGCCACAAATAATACTACGCCTATTTCTAAAGCACACAGTAAAACACGAAGAAATATTTCTTTTCTCTTTTTACTGTGATCTTCTAAATCAAAGTCATATTTCATATCCGTTCTCCATTTATAAACAGTATGCCTGCAGTGCTCTGATCGCATGCTTGCTGATCAAACATTTATAATGCTCTTTGCAATACTGCTCCATATAAGGACGGGGTGAGCAAATTGTTCCATAATCCAACAATCTGCGACATAAATACTGATACTCGTCCATCTTTAATTTTCCCTTTTTGATCAGCAGATAATACGTTCCACTGTTCTGATCTCGAAACAACTTGCTATTAATATTCTTTTTGGTATAAAAATCTGCAGCAAACTGCTCCAATCCATCCAAATTATCAAAGGAATACACCTTTGCCGAACTTATCAAGCTTTTCTCCTTATCCCGCCTTATCTTAGCAAGATCCTTCATATGCTTTTGATAATTCTCTTTATCGGCATCTACCGTGTTTTTCTTTTGAAATAGATCCATATTTTCGCTGGTATGTATCGCTGCCTGATCGTCCACATCAGGTATCTCGCCATTCTTGAGTCCTTCTACAATAGCTTCTGCGGTCTCATCATCAATAGATCCGGCAAGATGTCGGATTTGATTCAGCATATTATTCATCCCCTCCGGACTTTGATCAGAAAATGTAATGATCAGGGAATTATCAGGCATGCGCATCAATTGCATGGAAACAACGCCGCCTTCAACTTCATAGCCGACTTCTTCCTCTGCTCGTTCTACCAACTGCTCCAAAAACTCACGTGCTTTGTCCTGATCCGTGAAGAAATCCTCGATCTTAAATCCATATTCCTCCATTTCCTCTTCGGACATACGACACTGCACTGTATTCTTATCAATTCTACGAAAATTCAAAACTATCCCTCATTTCTTTGCAAAAATACTATCAGTATAGTCCTCATTATCTTAATCCTAAATGAGCAATCTGTCAAATATGAGGTGTGTTTCTATTGTTTGGGTTATGCACCAATGCCAAAATAAACCAAAACAAGAATTCCTAATACGATACGATACCATCCAAACGGCTTAAAATCATGCTTTCGAATATAATCCATTAAGAAACGAATAACGAGCACGGATACCAAAAATGCGGTAAACATTCCCAATAACAGCATCCCTAATTCATAACCGGAAAAATGTAGTCCAAAATGCATCACTTTCATCAAACTAGCACCAAACATGACCGGAATCGCCAAGAAGAATGTGAACTCCGCCGCTACGGTACGGGAAAGTCCGATCACTAAACCACCGATGATCGTTGCACCGGATCTGGATGTTCCCGGGAATAATGCCGCGATCAACTGAAACATACCGATCATAAATGCGGCACGATACGTAATCTGTGCGATGGTTGTCACCTTGGCATCACGTCCCTTGTTCCAGCGTTCTACGATCAAAAACACGATACCAACCAATATCAACATTAATGCAACCACTTGATAATGATAAAAGGCTGCTTCTAATTGATCTCCCCACACCAGCTCAACTACTGCTGCCGGCACACAGGCAACAATAATCTTAAACCACATCGAAAATGTATCCTTTTTAATATAACCTTTTTCCTTGCTGCAAAATGGCCATAGCTGATTCCAAAACATTAATACAACAGCTA
Organism: Jutongia sp. SJQ-6; assembly: GCF_054161275.1. Next base: position 647,438 of record NZ_CP195314.1, read on the forward strand.
AGATCGCCCCCAACTGTATGACAACCAGATACATCTCCCAAAAATCGGAAGATACCTTCATCGGCATGATTTTCTCTAATAAGATCATATGTCCGGTACTACTGATTGGAAGCCATTCCGTAATGCCCTCCACAATACCATAAATAATTGTCTTGATCCACTCCATCTTTCATCCTCTTTTCTTTTTACATTTCACGTTTTGTGATTCCACTCAAACTTCTGAGCAGTCTTTGGCGGTTGTTCTCAATTTCTATTTAAATATTCGAAGACTGTAATTTACCGTAAATCTCCTTGCTATTCACAACAGTATTTTCCTTTTAAACAAAAAATGAGACAGAACCTGATCCAAGTTCTGTCTCATTATATCCTATTTTATCATTAAATAGAACCGCTATTCCAAATAATTTAATAATTATTTAGGAATTATTTTACAACCTTTTTTAACTCTTCTGTGAGCTTAGGAACGATCTTATTCAAGTCGCCTACAATACCGTAATCAGCTACGTCAAAGATTGGAGCTGTCTCATCTTTGTTGATTGCAACAATGATGTCAGACTCTTCCATACCTGCTGTATGCTGAATTGCACCGGAAATACCGATTGCAAAATATACGTTAGGACGAACTGTCTTACCAGTCTGTCCAACCTGAAGCTCTTTTGGAAGCCATCCATTATCTACTACGGCACGGGAGCAGCTTACTGTACCACCGATCACATCAGCAAGATCCTGAAGGATCTTGAAATTCTCAGCACTACCTACACCACGACCACCGGATACGAGGATCTTAGCATCCATAATATCTACAGTATCAGACAATTCTTTAACAACATCCAAAATCTCAACATATTTGTTGTTTGGTGTGAAACCAGGATTGTACTCAATAACCTCAGCCTTAGCACCGGCAATTGGATCAATCTTCTGCATAACACCAGGACGAACAGTTGCCATCTGAGGACGGTTGTCCGGACAAGCGATTGTTGCGATTGTGTTACCACCAAATGCAGGACGTGTCATAAGAAGCTGGTTATGCTTCTGCTCCTGATTTGGAACTGGATTGATTGGAAAATCACCAATCTCAAGTACAGTACAGTCAGCAGTAAGACCTGTTGCAACACGTGCAGAAACACGAGGACCAAGATCACGACCAATTGCTGTTGCACCAACCAAAACGATTTCCGGCTTATACTCATTGATGACAGAAGCTAATGCATGCGCATATGGCTCTGTTCTATACTCTTTCAGCTCAGGATCATCTACAACGATAACCTTATCTGCGCCGTACTCTGCCAACTGATCTGCAAGACCTTTTACACCAGAACCGATCAGAACTGCTGTAACATCTGTGCTCAAATCAGCTGCTAACTCTTTTGCTTTACCAAGCAATTCAAAAGCGATACCGCTTAATTCGTTGTCTACCTGCTGTGCAAAGACATAGACACCCTTATATTCTTCTAAACCCATTTTAGTCACCACTTTTCCTTATTATTGTTAGATTACATGCTTCTCTTTTAACTTGCTCATGATGTAAGATACTGCCTCATCCGGAGAATCTGGAGTAACTTTCTCACCAGCACCCTTTTTAACCTTATCGGATGCTTTCGCAATCTTAGTTGGTGAACCCTTCAAACCTAAGTTAGAGTCATCAACATCTTTCAAATCAGCTCTGCCCCAAACAGTGATCTCCTTATCAAATGCATCGAAGATTCCGCCAGGAGTCATGTAACGTGGCTCGTTCAACTCAGAAAGAGCTGTTACGAGACAAGGCATTTTAGCCTTTAATACATGATATCTATCATCGTACTGACGCTCAACAATAACGCTGTCACCTTCTACCTTAATATCCTTTGCATAGGAAATTACCGGAATATCCAAATGCTCAGAAATCTGTGGTCCTACCTGAGCGGTATCACCATCAATAGCCTGACGACCTGTGATGATCAAATCATAATCAATGTTTCTAAGAGCACCTGCGATCGTTGTAGAAGTAGCCCAAGTATCAGCACCACCAAGTACACGATCTGTTACCAAAATACCGTTATCTGCACCCATAGCCATTGCTTCACGAAGAACTTCCTCAGCCTTTGGAAGACCCATGGTCAATACAGTAACCTCTGCTCCTGTTTCATCTTTAATTCTAAGTGCTGCTTCCAAACCTGCTTTATCATCAGGGTTCATGATGGCAAGCATTGCACCTCTGTCCAGTGTACCATCTGGATTAAACTTTACTCCGCCTTTGGTATCTGGAACCTGCTTTATACATACTACAATTTTCACGGCAATGTCACTCCTTGTCTTATATAATTTGCAATTATCAGTTCTTACTTCAAAAGAGCACCAGAGATTACCATACGCTGAACTTCAGAAGTTCCCTCGTAAATCTCTGTGATCTTAGCATCACGCATCATACGCTCTACATCGTACTCTCTGATATAACCATATCCACCGAACAACTGTACACACTTTGTAGTAACTTCCATTGCTACCTCTGCTGCGAACAATTTTGCCATAGCAGCCTCTACAGAGTAAGAAACTCTAGCGCCATCAGCAAACTGCTGTTTCTTAAGTGCAGCCTTGTATACAAGATTCTTAGCAGCCTCTACCTTTGTTGCCATATTAGCAAGCTGGAACTGTGTATTCTGCTGCTGAGCGATTGTACGGCCAAACTGTTTTCTTTCCTTTGTGTACTCGATTGTTCTCTCCAGTGCACCCTCTGCAAGACCAAGTGCCTGGGAAGCGATACCAATACGACCACCATCCAAAGTATGCATTGCAATTGGGAATCCTTTTCCTCTTACACCGAGCATAGAATCTGCAGGGATTCTGCAATCCTCGAAGATCAACTCATATGTGGATGAACCACGGATACCCATTTTCTTCTCTTTTGTACCGAAGGAGAATCCAGGTGTTCCCTTCTCTACGATAAATGCAGAGAATTTCTTAACTTTTCTGCCTCTCTTGTCTTCGATAACATCTGTATAAGCAATGATGATATAAACATCAGCAACTTTACCGTTTGTAATGAAGCACTTAGAACCATTTAAGATCCACTCACCAGTTGCTTCATCCTGAACAGCCTTTGTCTGAACACCCTGAGCATCTGTACCTGCACCCGGCTCAGTAAGACCGAAGGCACCAAGTTTTTTGCCACTGCAGAGATCCGGAAGGAATTTCTGCTTCTGATCTTCTGTTCCATAAGTAAGGATCGGATCAACGCAAAGAGAAGTATGTGCGGATACAACAACACCTGTTGTACCACAAACCTTAGACAACTCCTCTACACACATAATGTATGTTAAAATGTCAGCGCCCTGTCCGCCGTACTCCTTAGGAACCGGAATTCCTAAGAATCCGCTCTTACCCATCTTATCAACCGTTACCTGTGGGAATGCTTCTGTCTCATCTGTTTCCTGAGCCAGAGGCTTAACTTCATTTTCAGCGAAATCTTTGAATAACTGTCTCGCCATCTCATGCTGTTTACTTAATGTAAAATCCATGATTTCTTTTACCACCTTTCATGTCATATTTATTGTGTGCTGTTTCAGACACATATTTTATTTTTAATGTTCTGCCAAAACAACTTGTTCTGACAGAACACTAAAAAATGTGAACTCATTTCAGAATTGATTACAGCGCATCAACCGGTGTCTTTGTACGGTCAGCATTGTATACATAGAATCCTTTACCACTCTTAACACCAAGGTTACCGCCACGTACCATCTTACGAATAAGTGGGCATGCACGATACTTGCTGTCACCAGTCTCATTGTAAAGTACATCCATGATAGCTAAGCAGATATCAAGACCTACGAAATCACCTAACTCCAATGGTCCCATTGGATGATTTGCACCAAGCTTCATAGCTGCATCGATACCAGCGATGTCAGATACACCTTCCATCTTAATGAAAGCTGCTTCGTTGATCATTGGGATAAGGATACGGTTTACTACGAAACCAGCAGCCTCATTAACCTGTACAGGAGTCTTTCCAATTTCCTCAGAAATCTTCTTGATTGTCTCAACTGTCTCAGCTGGTGTATTAACACCTGCAATAACCTCGATCAGCTTCATGCGGTCTGCCGGGTTAAAGAAATGCATACCTACCATCGGACGAGTTAAACCATTACCGATCTCTGTAATAGAAAGACTGGATGTATTAGAAGCAAATACACACTCCGGCTTAGCAATCTTGTCAAGCTCAGCGAATGTTGTCTTCTTAACCTGCATGTCTTCAAATGCAGCTTCTACGATAAGATCGCAGTCAGCACAAAGGTTTTCTTTCAAGCCCGGTGTGATTCTGCCAAGGATAGCATCTACAGCGTCCTGTGTCATCTTACCCTTCTGTACCAATCTGTCATAGCCTTTAGCGATCTTCTCTTTACCGCCATCAGCCCACTCCTGCTTAATGTCGCAGAGAGCTACCTCATATCCTTCATTCTGAGCAAATGCCTTAGCAATGCCCTGTCCCATAGTACCAGCACCAATAACGCCTACTTTCATGATATTACCTCCATATTTTAATTAATTTTTTGGGGAAACGGATGAAAATCCGCTTTGACTATAGTAAAGTGCCAGGGGATGATCACTCATCCCATGACACCCACCAATTCGATTTTAACAGTTTTTGAAAGGAACTACTTTAACTTTCTGATCCTTTGGAGCTAAGAAATTGCCCATTCCAGCTTTCTGATCTTCTGTCTCAAAGCAGTCACCAAATAACTTTTCTTCAATCTCAACAGCTTTGTCGATAGATACCTGAAGACCTTCGTTGATTGCTTTCTTGCAATTACGAACAGCGATCGGAGCCTGTTTTGCAATACCTGCAGCCATCTTCTGTGCTGCCGGGAGAAGCTCCTCTAATGGATATACCGCATTTACAAGGCCAATGCGATATGCCTCGTCAGCCTTAATATTTCTTGCTGTGTAGATCAACTGCTTAGCCATTCCAGGACTTACCAAACGAGCCAGTCTCTGTGTTCCACCAAATCCAGGTGTAATACCAAGACCAGCTTCAGGCTGTCCAAATACAGCATTCTCAGAGCAGATACGAATATCGCAACTCATAGAGATCTCGCATCCGCCACCAAGTGCGAATCCGTTCACTGCAGCGATCACAGGGATTGGGAAATGCTCTAACTTAAGGAATACATCATTTCCCTTCTTACCAAACGCCTCACCCTCGGCCTTTGTGAGTGTACTCATCTCTCCGATGTCAGCACCTGCAACAAATGATTTCTCACCTGCTCCGGTAAGGATCAAGCAGCGAACTGTATCCAGATCAACTGCATCTAATGTAGCATTCAGCTCGTCCAACACCTGGCTGTTCAAAGCATTCAATGCCTTTGGACGATTGATTGTAATGGTTCCTACTGCACCATCTACTTCATATAAAATAAAATCCATGATTATGTCTCCTTTATGTGATTACTTTATCAACCGCAATCTGTGAATTACTCTTTCTCAACGATTGTTGAGCAACCCATTCCACCACCGATACAAAGTGTTGCAAGACCCTTCTGACCTTTCTCCATCTGGTGCAGAAGTGTAACAAGGATACGGCAGCCTGATGCTCCAACCGGATGACCAAGTGCAATTGCTCCACCTTTCTTATTAACTTTAGACATATCGAACTTAAGATCCTTAGCAACTGCTACAGACTGTGCTGCAAATGCCTCATTTGCCTCGATAATATCCATATCATCAATTGTAAGACCTGTTTTCTTCAAAAGCTTGTTCGTAGATGCAACCGGTCCAACACCCATGATAGATGGATCAACACCGCCCAATGCACCGCCAACAAATGTTGCCATTGGAGTAACACCAAGTTCTTTTGCTTTCTCTTCGCTCATTACAACGATTGCTGCAGCACCATCATTGATACCGGAAGCGTTACCAGCTGTAACGACACCGCCCTCTTTACCGGAGCAGCATTTCAACTTGCTAAGGCTCTCTGCTGTTGTTCCAGCACGAGGTCCCTCATCCTTAGAGAAGATGATTGGCTCTTTTGTCTTTCTATCTACACCTGTCTGAACAGGTACGATCTCTGCATCAAATCCGCCTGCAGCAATTGCAGCTTCACATTTCTGCTGACTGCTTGCAGCAAACTCATCTAACTCTTCACGAGTAAGATTCCACTGATCAGCAACATTCTCAGCTGTGATCATCATATGATACTGATTGAATGCATCCCAAAGTGCATCATTTACCATGGTATCTACTAACTTACCGTTGTTCATACGGTATCCGAAACGGCCCTGCATCATAGCATATGGTGCCATCGACATATTCTCCATACCACCAGCAACAACGATGTCAGCATCTCCTGCTTCGATCATCTGAGCTGCCATATTTACACAGTTCAAACCAGAACCACATACGACATTTACTGTAACTGCCGGTGTCTCAATAGGAAGACCTGCCTTAATAGATGCCTGGCGTGCTACGTTCTGTCCAAGACCTGCCTGGATTACACAGCCCATATATACATGATCAACTTCTTCCTTTGGAACTCCTGCTCTCTTAAGAGCTTCCTCGATAACGATAGAACCTAACACTGGTGCCGGAGTCTTGCTCAATCCTCCACCCATTTTACCGATTGCAGTACGACATGCGCCTGCCAAAACAACTTTCTTTGCCATAACTAAATCCTCCTTGTTTGATATGTGCAGAACAATCCATACAATATATAGCGTTCCATATGCACTCTTTGCCTCTATGATATATCAAATTGAAATAATTAGCAAGCATTTTTCTTTCATTGTTTGTGGAATTCCGACAAAATTTGTCAGCAAAGATTTCTCTGCGATTTGTTGCGAATAAAATGATTTCGTGCTATTTTATTAGATAAGAGTTTTACATAGGATCTGAAATTTCTTCTACACTTTCGGATTCTCAATTCAAAACAGATATGGAGGAGAAAGAATATGAACTTTCAAACAATGTACAACGAAAAGCTAACTTCCGCAGAAGATGCGGTCAAAGTTGTCAATTCCGGCGACTGGGTTGATTACGGATGGTGCACGGGTACGCCGGTAGCCTTGGATGCTGCTATGGCAAAACGTCTTCCGGAATTGACTGATGTAAACTTCAGAGGCGGTATTTTAATGCACGTTCCGGAGATTTTCAAGATTGACTCTCCTGCACAGCATATGACTTGGAATTCTTGGCATATGGGCGGCATCGAACGTAAAGCAATCGCACAAAATTTCTCATTTTATAATCCGATCCGTTACTCCGAGCTGCCGCGTTATTACCGCGACTCCGCTACCCCTTCCCGTGTAGCAATGTTTCAGGTAGCTCCAATGGACAAACACGGCTATTTCAATTTTGGACCAAACGCCTCTCATATGGCTGCTGTCTGTGAGCGCGCAGAGATTATCATCGTTGAAGTTAATGAAAATATGCCTCGCTGCTTAGGTGGATTTGAAGAGGGAATCCATATCAGTCAGGTGGCCATGATCGTAGAAGGCTCCAATCCGGCTATTGATGCAACGGGCGCTGCTGCTCCTGCTACAGAAGTAGATGAAGCTGTTGCAAAATATATCGTAGATGAAATTCCAGACGGTGCCTGCCTGCAGCTCGGTATCGGCGGCATGCCAAATGCAGTCGGTTCTCTCATTGCTAAGTCCGACCTTAAAGATCTTGGTGTACACACAGAAATGTATGTAGATGCCTTTGTGGATATTGCAAAAGCCGGCAAGATCACCGGCATGAACAAGAGCATTGATAAAGGCCGTCAGGTATATGCTTTCGGTGCCGGAACACAAAAATTATATGACTACTTAGACGAAAACCCTCAGTGCATGAGTGCCCCGGTCAATTATACCAATGACATCCGCTCCATTTCCGCATTGGATAATTTCATTTCCATTAATAATGCAGTGGATATTGACTTGTACGGACAGATCAACGCTGAGAGTGCAGGAACCAAACAGATCAGCGGTGCAGGCGGACAGTTAGACTTTGTATTAGGCGCTTACCTTTCCAACGGTGGTAAATCCTTCATTTGCATGTCTTCTACTTTCACCGCTAAGGATGGCACCGTAAATTCCAGAATCCGTCCTACTTTGGCGAATGGTTCTATTGTAACAGATACACGTGCCAATGTTCATTACTTCGTAACCGAATATGGTATTGTTAATCTCAAAGGACTTTCCTCCTGGCAGAAAGCAGAAGCCATTATTTCCGTGGCTCATCCTGATTTCCGCGACCAGTTGATCGCAGAGGCAGAACAGATGAAGATTTGGAAACAGAGCAATAAACGCTAAGCGGAACATTTATAAAAAACAGCCGAAGATGGATAACGTCCCTACGAAAAACGGACGTTATCCATCTTATTTTTAAAAGTGAAATCAAAATACCTGAACAAAAAGGACCGTAAAATACTCTCCTAACAAAAAACGCTTAAACTGTAATGTTTAAGCGTTTTTTAATGGCTAAATCCTTAAGCTTCTTTTTTTGCTGTCAGAATTATTAAGCTTCTTTTTTGCTGTCAGTTTTTGCCTGAAACTTTTCATTAACGATCACAAAGCGCTCATGTACGCCTTCGCCGATCAGCCCTTTTGTATCATAAGCCTTTACTGTAAATACCAGTCTTCTTCCATCTACCTCTGTCAGTTCTGTCTCACATGTGATCTCCATACCAACCGGTGAAGCGGAAACGTGTTTCACATTCATTAATGTTCCTACCGTTCCCATGCCATCCTCTAATTCTGCTGTAACACTTTTGTAAGCAGTCTCTTCCATCAATGCGATCATCGCAGGCGTTGCATAAACAGCAAGCTCACCGCTTCCCATCTCTTTTGCCGTAAGTTTCTCCGTCACTACCTGACGTCCGGTTCCCTTGATTCCTTTTTCTAACATTGTATCCTCTCTTTCTGTTTAATGTACTCTATCCTCACTATATTGTCGACTGCCCCGTGCCAAAATTTCATTTGTCAATGCATTACCATTTATCTTACACCGGACATTCCGGCAGCACAGCAAAAACGCGTTTCGATGCTAGTTTTCAAATTCCACGACTACATAATAACCGCGGTCATTGTGGGTTACGTCCTTTACAATACCATCTCTGCTCTGTATCCTCTCATTTACCTTAAAACAGCCGGACATAGCAACAGCAGGCTCTATGATATAGGAATAATTCAGTGCTGTCTTTTTTTCACTGACATGCACTGCATCCCCTGCTTTCACCAGACCGGGACGTTCCATCTTAAACGTCATCTCCCGCATACCATTACCTCCTTTTAACTCTTACGTATAAATTCTGTCCGACATTGCGGACACGTGATCGCAATCTTTCCTTTTCCTCTCGGCACACGAATCCGCTGCTTACAGGATGGACATTTGTAAATACGATTCTCGCGCCGATCCTTGATGCGAGAACAAAACTTCTGCCAACGCTTACGGAATATACCCGCAAACATCAAATATTGTTCATTTTCGCGGTACCGCTTTGTGCAATTTCGTGACATTATACGGTAATCAACGTAGAACACTAAAAATAATGCAACACCCATCAACAGCGCACTAACTACCCGAATTGATATTATATTTCCGATAATATACATCGGAATAGCTACAATAAACAGAAACTCTGAATATTGATCCACTATGCCATAACGCCCTTGCATAAATCTTCTGATGCGTTCTTTTAATCTCATCTTGTATCCTCCATCTTCTATATCCAACAAATCCTGTCCTGCATACACAGCGCAGAAATTCATAGAATATTTGACGATAAGCCGTCCTGCGATTCTTAATCGCGAATCTTAAAACCACTTATAAGTCTAAAGGATCGTATAAATAATTCAATAGCTCTAATTATAAAATATTCTTAAAATTCTATAAAACTCCGTCACTTCGTTTCGAAGGAAAACTCCTGCAACAAATGAATTTCATTATCCATCGGCTGATACTTCACGTGCAGTACATCCCCGGCACTAATGCGTATCAACGATTCATCTTCTTTGAACGCCTGTTTATATACCTGATGATTCGTATCTTTGATATATACCATAGTTCCATCATCCGAATCAATATACTCCACACTCTGCACAGTGATCGTATCCTCTTTCAGATCATTTTCCTCGGTTTCCAGCTTTCCATCGGAAGCTAGGAGCGTCTTATACTCTTCAAACACTTTTGTCTGAGATGTCGCTGTTGCAACAATATTGTACTGCTCCACATTAACCATCGCATACAATTTAACCAATCCACCGGCGTCCTTAAGAACCATAATATACGTTGGAGTACCCGACACATTGATCAGGCTTGGAAAAGATGCCTTATAGCCTTTTTCCTGCACCTCTCCCTCTGCAGCAGACATAGCAGAATGTTCTTCCGCACCGGACACCTGATAATATCTCGCCTCCGAGGTACGCTGATTCATCATCACAAATCCAATATTAGACTGATCCCCATTTGCCGATGTAACACCGGTATATACCCACACATCATCGCCAATGATCTTATATCCAAAATCATCCGTTGCCTGCTTACAGCCTTTCTGCCCGATAATACTGTTAATATATCCACCAGACAGCATACCATGCCAATTATACTTTTTCGTAAGCAGATGACCATCATATACACTATCCACCCAAGATGGACAATCTCCAATCGCATAATATTTGCACTCACCATCGATTGGATCACAAATGATCACACCATTCACATCTATGCCGCCAAACAATCCAACTCTTGCTGTCATTGTCGGACAAATATAATATGGATTTCCATCATCATCCACCTCAAATTTATATCCGCTAATGATCTTGGTTGGATAAGTAAGCTGCACATGACGCTGCAGATTATAATTAAAATATGCCGAGGGAACATATTTCATCGGCTTTGTCAGTTTCACATACTTAGCCTCTGAATTCACCGGATTAACCTGTACATATCCCGGCACACCACTGTTTCGATTATTCCACCATTTGAAGAAACTCGCGTACTTCAATCCCGAAACTTTCATCGGCTGTCCTTTAATACTGATCTGCGTATAATCCGCTTCGATCTCGTACTGGCTGACCACATCCGACAAAGAACCAATCTTACGATTACCAAATATCCTGGCACTCTCCGTATCCATCAATGCAATGTCTGTAACTTGATCAGACTGCTCTATATCCTCCGTAAATTCCCGTTTATCTACCGGAAGCAGGTTTGCATAGGCACGTGAACGAAATAGCGTAGCGCCTAACGCCGAACCAACGATCAGCACACCAACACATACGATAACCAATACACTGCAAAGCTTCGCAAACCACGAAAATTCCTTGATCGACGGTTTCTTAGACAATCTTCCAACCATCTGAGAAATGGATGATTTTGCTCCCAGAATGATCGCCAACGACAAAAAAACAACGATCAATGTTGTCCAAAAAATCTCCAAATGTATATTAATCGCCGGGAAATAGGCATAATAAAACCCACCGATCACTGCTGCAAAAATAACAAACAAGCCAATTCTCACCTTTAATTTCATAATCATCCTCACTTTCTACAACTTATCAGCCTTCAAATCTGGCAGAAGCCAATAATTCATTCTTCATTTTATAATAAGATGGTGTCATATCAACATAATGTTTATGCGGGTTTTCAAAGCGCTGCTCTTCCTCCCAAATTTCTTCCGAAAGCTGACGTTCCACATATTTTGCGATCTCTTTTACACTTGGGGTCGTTCCTACAAAACGACCATCAATAAATACCGGCTGCTGCAACGGAACAAATGTGCATCCGGTAAATACTCTGCGTTTCCAGGGCTTGTTCGGATCGACATACTCTACTTCCCCAGAAGTTTCAATCTCTTCGTCTCGTCCGGCTAACAAATCGGCAATCGCCTTATGATTTTCATCATACACACGATATATCTGTTTCCAACCCGGATTGGTAATTTTTTCCACATTCTCCGAAATCTTAATGCGAGGATCAAACATACCATCCTCTTCTACTGCCGCAATTTTATAAACTGCGCCAAAAACCGGTTCCGATTTCGATGTAATAAGACGCTCTCCAACACCAAAACTGTCAATGCAGGCTCCTTGTCTGACAAGGGATTGAATGGTAAACTCATCCAAACTGTTAGATGCAACGATCCGGCAATCTTTCAATCCTGCATCATCTAACATTTTACGCGCCCTTTTGGATAAATATGCAAGATCACCACTATCCAAACGAATTCCCTTTAATCGTTTCCCCATAGGCTCTAATACTTCTTTCGCCACACGGATCGCATTCGGTACGCCACTGTGAAGGACATCATACGTATCTACCAACAGAACCGTTGCATCCGGATATAATCTGGCATACTTTTCAAACGCCGTAAATTCATCCTTATAAAACATGACCCAACTATGTGCCATCGTTCCGCTGACCGGAATATCAAACATCTGACCTGCCAACACCGTAGCGGTCGACGTTGCTCCACCGATCACTGCCGCTCTGGCACCATAGACAGCTGCGTCCATATTGTGGGCTCTTCTCGCACCAAAATCTGACACTGCTCTGCCTGCTGCCGCATTGCATATACGTCTCGTCTTCGTTGCGATCAATGATTGATGATTGACCTCCAGCAAAACAGCCGTTTCGATCAACTGAGCATCGATCAATGGAGCTACTACCGTAACGATCGGCTCTCCAGGGTACATCACGGTACCTTCCGGAAGTGCATACACATCACCTCGGAACGTAAAACGTGCAAGATAATCTAAAAATTCTTCTGCAAAAATCCCCTGCTCTCGCAAATACGAAATATCCTCTGCCGTAAACTGTAGATTACGGATATAATCTACAATCTGTTCTAATCCGGCAAAAATCGAATATCCGCCACCATCCGGATTAGCGCGGTAAAACACATCAAATACTACTCTTGTATCCAAATCCTGTCCGACAAAATAGCCATTGCTCATCGTCAATTCATAAAAATCCATTACCATGGACAGGTTTCTCGCATCTTGCTGCCTCATAACCATCACTCCCTTTATTTCTGCACGACCATCAACAGCCGCCAAAAAATATTTAAATATAACAAAAAAGCACGAGACGGGATTCGAACCCGCGACCCTCGCCTTGGCAAGGCGATACTCCACCACTGAGCCACTCGTGCAATTCTTTCTCTCATTGAGAAACTGTTATGAAATTAAAACTGTCTATATATAGACAAGAGCACGAGACGGGATTCGAACCCGCGACCCTCGCCTTGGCAAGGCGATACTCCACCACTGAGCCACTCGTGCGTTCTTCTATTTAGAAGAATTACTCACTGTGCTTTTCGCAAGCACAATGAGTATTCTACATGATGTTGCATTAATTGTCAACACATTTTTTTATTTTTTTTAATTTTATTTGAAGTACTTCACACCAGACTCGAAAATATGCTGGTTCTGGTTACCATAAATGTTGATCGCAACACCTTCACCAATACGCTCAGAATGTGCCATCTTACCGAGTACACGTCCATCCGGGCTGGTGATTCCTTCGATTGCTGCATAAGAACCATTTGGATTGAAGTCTTCATCCATTGTTGGCTTGCCTGACAGATCAACATATCTGGTAGCAACCTGACCATTTGCAAACAATTCATCGATAACATGCTGCGGTGCCACGAAACGACCCTCGCCATGAGATGCCGGGATCGCATATACTCCACCTAACTCTGCCTCCATAAGCCATGGAGACTGGTTTGTAACAACTTTCGTATATACTGACTTAGAAATATGACGTCCAATGCTGTTCGTCGTCAAAGTTGGTGCATCTGCTGTCTGCGGCTTGATCTCACCATATGGTACAAGACCAAGTTTGATCAGTGCCTGGAATCCATTACAGATACCTAGCGCAAGTCCATCTCGCTTCTGCAGCAGTTCATGTACTGCATCCATGATCTTTGGATTACGGAAGATCGATGCGATAAACTTCGCAGAACCATCCGGTTCATCACCGGCACTAAATCCACCGGAGAACATTAAGATCTGGGATTCCTTAATGGCCTGCTCGAACGCATTTACCGACTCTACGATCTGGCTTTCTGTCATATTCTTAAATACTACAGTCTTTACCTGTGCTCCAGCCTGCTCGAATGCCTTTGTTGTATCATACTCGCAGTTAGTTCCCGGGAATACAGGAATAAACACCTTCGGCTTAGCGATCTTATTCGCAGCCGTGTATACTTTACCGGCATCAAATACTTTATCTTCCAGTTCTTTTTGTTCCACATCAGAACGTGTTGCAAAAACACTCTCCAAAGTACCTGTCCAAGCCTCTAACGCTTCCTTCATCGCAATCTTCTCGCTGCCGATCACAAAGTTTGGCTGCTCCGTTACAAGCGCAATCCTCGTATATTCTGTCGTAATGTCTTCTAAACGGTCTGCAGGTACTTCTGCAATGATAGAACCGTACTCTTTTGCAAAGAGATCATCAATCGTCAAACCGTCATCCATAACAGCACCCAGACCATTACCGAATGCCATCTTGCTGACAGCCTCACATATTCCACCAAATCCGATCGCATAAGCAGATTGGATCAGACCACTGTGGATCATCTCAGTGATCTTGTCATACATTGCCATTACCTGACCGTAATCCGGAAGATCGTATTCATCTTTCTTCATCGTGAACTTCACAAGTACGTTGCCCGCCTGTTTCAGTTCCGGTGAAACAACATTTGGCAGATGATCTACATCAACCGCGAAAGAACATAGCGTAGGTGGTACATCAATATCATTAAAGGTACCGGACATACTGTCCTTACCACCAATGGATGGAAGTCCAAGTTTCATCTGAACATCATAAGCACCTAACAGCGCTGCCATTGGTTCACCCCAACGTTTCGGATCTGTTCCCAGACGACGGAAATACTCCTGGAACGTAAGACGGATCTTGTGGAAATCACCACCCGCAGCCACGATCTTAGCAACAGAAGATACTACTGCATAAACCGAACCATGATATGGGCTCCACGAAGATAAATATGGATCCATACCATAACTCATCATCGTCACTGTATCGCACTTACCAGACAATACCGGAAGCTTTGCTACCATTGTCTGTGTCGGTGTCAACTGATTCTTACCGCCATATGGCATATATACACTTGCTGCTCCAATTGAGCTGTCGAACATCTCAACCAGACCCTTTTGAGAACATACATTTAAATCTTTCAAGGTTTCCAGCCAAGAACGGCGAATGTCTTTCTTTGGCTCTGCCTTTGTAAAATAATTCTCCTCTTTCTTTGGCATCGTAACAACCGCATCTGCTTCCTGATGTGCTCCATTCGTATCTAAGAAAGCACGAGAAATATCTACGATAACTTTGCCTCTCCATGACAATACTAATCTAGGCTCCTTTGTTACCTCAGCAACAACTACAGCCTCTAGATTTTCCTCTTCTGCAAAGCCAAGCATTTTATCAACGTCTTCCGGTGCTACGACAACTGCCATACGCTCCTGTGACTCTGAAATAGCAAGCTCTGTTCCATCTAAGCCGGCATATTTTTTCGGTACTTTATCCAGATCAACCTGCAGACCATCTGCAAGTTCACCGATTGCAACGGATACACCACCTGCACCAAAGTCATTACATTTCTTAATGATCTTGCTGACTTCCTCACGGCGGAATAATCTCTGGATCTTTCGTTCTGTTGGTGCATTACCTTTCTGCACCTCTGCTCCGCACACATCAATAGATTTCGTTGTATGTGCTTTGGAAGAACCTGTTGCGCCACCGATACCATCACGGCCGGTACGTCCACCAAGCAAAATAATGCGGTCACCCGGATCACTGTTCTCACGGATTACATTACGACGTGGAGCCGCACCCATAACAGCACCGATTTCCATTCGCTTAGCAACATAATTTGGATGATAGATCTCATTTACAAGACCCGTTGCAAGACCGATCTGGTTACCATAAGAGCTATATCCTTTGGCAGCTCCGGTCACGATCTTACGCTGTGGTAATTTACCGGGAAGCGTATCTTTCATAGATACGGTAGGGTCTGCTGCACCCGTCACGCGCATTGCCTGATAAACATAACCACGTCCGGACAGTGGATCGCGGATTGCTCCACCAAGACAAGTTGCAGCACCACCAAACGGCTCGATCTCTGTCGGATGGTTGTGTGTCTCATTCTTAAAGAATACAAGCCACTCTTCCTCTTTTCCGTCGATCTCAACCGGTACAACGATAGAGCAGGCATTGATCTCATCAGACTCTTCCATATCATCTAACTTACCGTCTGCTTTCAGCTTACGCATAGCCATCAAAGCAATGTCCATCAAAGAGACATACTTATCCGGACGATCTGCAAAGATCTCCTTGCGCACTTCCTGATATTCCTCATAACTTTTCTCAATCGGCTCACGATAATAACCATCTTCAAAAGTAACATTTTTCAACTCTGTTAAAAATGTCGTATGACGGCAGTGATCCGACCAATAAGTGTCTAGTACACGAATTTCTGTTACCGAAGGATCACGCTTTTCCTCTCCGGCAAAATAATTCTGAATATGTTTGAAATCCTGGAATGTCATTGCCAGATTTAAGGATTCATACAATGTACGAAGATCCTCCTCAGACATACTTTGGAAACCGTCAAAGATTGCAACATCTGCCGGATCTTCAAACTGCTGTACCAAAGTCTCCGGCTTCTCTTCGTTCGTCTCACGGGAATCCACCGGATTGATACAATATTCTTTTAATTTGGCAACTTCTTCGTCTGTAAATTTGCCCTCAAATACATAAGTTGTAGCAGAACGGATCACCGGATCTTCTTTCTCGTTCAAAAGTTTCACACACTGCTCTGCCGAATCTGCTCTCTGATCAAACTGTCCCGGTAAATATTCTACAGAAAACACAAGTGCATCAGTATCAACCGCAAATGTCTCTTCGAAATATTCGTCAACCGGCGGCTCTGAAAATACAGTACCTAATGCCTGACGGTAAGTAGCATCACTCAGATTCTCCACATCATAACGGATCAATACACGTACATCCTGCAATGCTGTAATACCAAGATAGCGGACCACCTCTTCTTTTAACTCTTTGGCACGTACCGCATAAGCTGATTTTTTCTCAACATATACTCTCTTCACATTTCCCATTGTATGCCTCCATTTCTTTTGTAACAGGATGGGTTCCTGCTAATCATATGCCTCACTCTTATTTGGATTTGCTAGAGGAAGAGTCTGCCTCTGCCATCTTGCTCAAATCATCTGCAGTTACAATACTTGTCGTAACCGTTCCGATCTTCACATCATTCCAAACACTATCATACTTCTTGATCTGATGTTTCTTCTCAAGTTTAGCAAGCCATTCATTATAAGCAGTCTGCTTTGCTGATGTGATCGCTTCATCACATGCAGAATCATAGCTTTTGTTTGAATTGTTATTTACCATCTTGATCAACATGGTATATCCGGTAGAACTATCTGTGATCACACCGGAAATCTCACCATTTTTCATCTTTTTGATCTTCTTTAAGTTGGCATCGGACAGATAGGTGCTCCAGCCCTCTTTCTCTGTGAAATTACCACTATTATAAGTAACTCCACTCTCTTTCTTGCTGCCAAGAAGCTTTGTAAAATCTTTTGCGGTCTTTGCCTTTGCAGCAAGTTCATTCAATTTCTTAGTATACTCTTTGATCTGCTTATCTGTTAATTTTGTTTCTGTTCCTGTACTGGAATCCGTAGACTTCTTAGCAAAGGAATAATACTGTACATCATACTGACGCAGATCCTTCTTAGATACATTCTTGATCGCATCTTTCTCGTTTACGGTAGCATCTGTCATTTTCTTCTGATCAGCCTTATAGCGATCTGCCAAAATACGTTTTTCAAAACGTTTTGACAACTTCTTCTCAGAAATATTAAGCTGTAATTTCTGTACGAAAGAAAGGCCCTTGACTGCTTTCTTAGCCTGTGATCTTGCATCTTTTTCTTCATCCTTTGTCAGCTTATATTTTGCCTTAACAGCCTCATTATACAATACAGCATATTCTGTTTCTGCATTGATGATCTCCTGCTTAAGTCCCTCTGCATTTGTAACATTGCTGTCAACTGTGCTGTCAGTTCCCATATATCCGGTATCCCAGATAGAAGTTCCTAAATAGCTTTCATAAATCTCGTTGGATGGCAGATATTTGCTCTCTCTCTCATAGATCGGGTACATCATATCATCCATCGTGATCTTCTCGCCATCGATCTTTAACACTGTGCTTGGCTTAAACTGTTGGATTCCAACGCCAATACATAATATAAGGATAAGAGCGACACAAAATCCACCTAAAACATAAGTTTTCATGCCGGGACCATCGCTGGCGCCACCAAGCTTAACCTTTGAATTCGTCTTCGGTGCAGAAGACGTCGATATAGTTTCCTCCTTCTTCCCCTGATTCATAATTTTCTTTGATGCATTCATGGTAAATCCTCCAAATTGTAATTTCTCTTTTTCTGCCTTTTGTCCAAAACGCAGAAACGCTATCTTCTATTTTATCAAAAAACAACTATAAGTCAATTATTATATTGCAGTTCACAACCATTTCACACCTTGTTTTCTTTATGAATACTCATCTTCAAAAATAAATGAACGAAAGTAAAAAAACAAATTGACAAATAGCGTATAACATGTTAGTATATTAGTCGTGCTTGCGGAAGTGCTGGAATTGGCAGACAGGCTAGATTCAGGTTCTAGTGTTGCTTAGCGACGTGAGGGTTCAAGTCCCTTCTTCCGCATACTAAAAGGTAAGTCATTATTGACTTACCTTTTTTCTTTAATTAATAGAAAACTGCTGTTGCGCAGCGCGACTTCGCCATGTCAAAAGGGGCATCATGCTGTTTGCATGATGCCCCTTCTATGACACATTCATAAAAAGTTCTTAGTACTTGCGCTTACGAGCTGCCTCAGACTTCTTCTTACGACGAACGCTTGGCTTCTCATAATGCTCTCTTTTACGAATTTCCTGCTGGATTCCTGCTTTCGCACAATTTCTTTTGAAACGACGTAAAGCGTTATCCAATGTCTCATTCTCTTTTACGATTACATTTGACATAGTCTCACACCTAACCTCCCCTCAGTTGTAGATTATGCTTCAATACACAACTGTATAGGGTAATATATTTTACCATGGAAATCGCATTTCCATACGCACGAAATATATTATAGCATAATTCGCCAAATAGTCAACAACTTTTTTCATTGTTTACCATCGTTTATAAGCTTTAGTATCTAGGAATTCTGTAGCTATATACACCTGAAGTCTTTAATGCTACCGTCTTCTTCCCGGATTTAACGTTTGGCACAATACGAATCCAATAGATCTTACCCTTTTTGAGTTTCTTCTTGCCATACTTCTTAATAACTACCTTTCTTTTAGAAGCCTTCACGGTCTTTACTTTCTTAAATCCCTTAGACTGCTTGGTTGAAATAGACACGGTATAGGATTTTGCACCGGTAACCTTAGACCACTTTACAGTAAGTTTCTTTGACTTTCTGTTATAGGATCCTGTAACCTTTGTTGCATATCCAATTGACTTAAATCCGGACCACTCACCGTAAATCTTCTTGGCACCACAGTCAATGTATGGACGTACACGGTACTGAATTGCCTTACCATTAATAAAATTAGCGATACGTAAAGAACTAGATGACTCCGTAACCGTCTTCTTTAATTTGCCATTTACAAAGAACTGCCACTGAAAACCATCAACGTTATAGTTATTGGAAACCGCCATATAGTATACATTAATATTGCTAAGTGCAGATGTAATTCCAAATGTACTTGTACTTACCTTCGGACGCATCGTCTTCATATAGTCATAGCTGTAGGAGCCTCTTGCAATATATCCGGAGCTGGAACGTCTGCATGGATATGCATATGTCCAATAACTTGTACCAGGTGTCAACTTTCTGGAAGTCTTAACTGTCGTTGATGTACTTGCTCCAAGCAGTACATCATTATAATAGATCTGATAATAGTTTGCACCAAACGATCCACTGAACGTACCGGTAAAGGATGTCTGGGTAGCACCTGTCTGTACGAACTTGCTTGCACCTGTCTCCGGAGCTGTAACTACATCAATAGATGCCGATACATTTGCCTTACCAACTGCCACAAGTCCTGCAGAGTAATTATAATCTGTACATGTACCTACACGAGCATAGTATGTCGTTCCTGAAGTAAGAGAGCTTGCAGATAATGAAGATGGATTCGAAGATACATCCATAACAACCCAATTCCTGTTATCTGTACTAAGCTCTAAATAATAGTAGCCTGCACGAAGAATTGCATTACACTGCAGCTTGACGCTGTTCTTGCTGTCATCAATCTGCTTTACACCGGTCACTGCAGCCTGCGTCTGCACTTTTGCTGTTGCACCAACGATCAAAGCCAAGGCAGCAACAACTAATAATCTTTTGATTTTTTTCATAATCATCCTCCTTCTTAATGATTAAATATAATATAAAATAGCAAAGTGGAAATTTTCCACTCCGCTATTAGTATAATAGGAATTTGTGTCTTTATCAAGGCAAATATTCATTTTTTTACTGATTTATACAAAATCCACTGTATAGTTTTGGCAATTATCCATAAACACGCTTCCATTACGCAAGCTGACTTTCGATAACAGAAACGACTTTGGCCAATGCATCCGGGATTCCAGCAGGATTCTTACCGCCCGCCTGAGCCATGTTTGGTCGACCGCCACCGCCGCCACCAACTAAGGATGCAATCTCCTTGATCAGATTACCGGCATGTGCACCTTTTTTGATAGCTGCATCTGTTGCCATCGCAAGCAGAGTTACTTTACCGCCATTAGCAGATGCAAGCACAACCACGCCGTCTCCAATCTTTTCTTTCATCTGGTCACCCAAATTACGTAGACCATTCATATCTACGTCTGGAACATCCATTGCAAGTACCTTCATACCTTTAACTTCTTGGATCTTGCTGTCAACATCTCCCACTGCATCATTGGCTAACTTCGCCTTCAGTTTCTCGTTTTCACTCTGCAGAGCTTTCAGTTCTTCTTGCAACGATGTCACTTTCTGCAACAGCTTTGCCGGCTCTGCCTTAGCTGCCTTAGCAACTTCTTTCAGAAGCTCTTCTTGCATTGCATAATGCTTCATCAAGCCATCACCGGTGAGTGCTTCAATACGGCGCACACCTGCCGCAACACCGCTTTCCGAAATGATCTTAAAATAGGAGATCACACCGGTATTTGCTACATGCGTACCACCACAAAGCTCCACACTGAAAGCTTCCTCTCCGTCTGCCTTCATCTGTACTACACGAACTTTGTCTCCATATTTTTCACCAAACAACGCCATAGCACCTGTCTTCTTAGCATCCTCGACAGACATCTCTTCTGTGACAACCTGCAGATTTTTGGCAATCTGTTCATTAACGATTGCCTCTACTTTTGCAATCTCTTCGTCTGTCATCGCAGAGAAATGTGTAAAGTCAAAGCGAAGACGCTCTGCATCCACATAAGAACCTGCCTGCTCAACATGACTTCCAAGCACTATACGAAGTGCTTTTTGCAGCAAATGAGTTGCACTGTGATTCTTACCGGTATTCTGTCGATTTGCAGCATCCACAGTCAAGGTAACAGTATCGCCAACCTTAAACATACCCTTGGTAACAACACCAACATGTCCAATACGTCCACCCTGCAGATGGATCGTATCTTTCACTGCAAACTCATTATCGCCTTCTGTAATCGTTCCCTTATCAGCAGTCTGACCACCCATTGTTGCATAAAATGGCGTCTCATCTACAATGATCGTTCCTGTCTGACCATCCGTAAGAGCAGATACTACCTCCTCTTCTGTTGTCAGAACAGAAATCTTGGAATTGTGTGTTAAACGGTCATATCCGACAAATTTACTGGTGATCGTTGGGTCGATATGCTGATAAACTGTCTCTTCTGCGCCCATATAATTGGTTGTCTTGCGAGCTCCTCTTGCCTTTTCTTTCTGTTCCTGCATGGCAGCCGCAAATCCTTTTTCATCGACCGTATATCCCTTTTCCTGCATAATCTCCAAAGTAAGATCCAACGGGAATCCATACGTATCATACAATTTAAATGCATCGGCACCTTTCAGTTCTTTGGCTCCGGACGCTTCCAGCTCTTCCTGCATCTGTGTCAGAATGGTAAGTCCCTGATCGATCGTTTTGTCAAACTTTCCTTCCTCCTGAGACAATACCTGCAAAATAAACTCTTTTTTATCCTCTAACTCCGGATAACCATCCTTAGACTCTGCAATAACTGTTTGGGCAAGTTCTGCCATAAACTGCTTGTCAATTCCAAGTTTACGTCCATGACGTACTGCACGGCGGATCAAACGCCGAAGAACGTAGCCGCGTCCTTCATTACTTGGCATGATACCATCAGAGATCATAAATGTAGAGGAGCGAATATGATCTGTGATCAAACGAATGGAAACGTCTTTTGCTTCATCACTCTGATATGTTGTACCGGCCAACTCACAGATCTTATCACGGATTGCTTTCATCGTATCAATGTCATATACGGAATCGACATCCTGTACAACAACTGCCAAACGCTCAAGTCCCATACCGGTATCAATATTTTTATTCTCTAATTCGGTATAGCCACCTTTGCCATCCCCGTCAAACTGGGTAAATACATTATTCCAGATCTCCATAAAGCGGTCACACTCGCAGCCGACTTTACAATCCGGCTTTCCACAGCCGTATTTTTCACCGCGATCATAATAGATCTCAGAACATGGACCACAAGGACCTGCACCATGCTCCCAGAAGTTATCACACTCACCGTTCTCATCACGATAAAAACGTGTGATCTTTTCACTCGGAACGCCAATCTCTTTTGTCCAGATATCGTAAGCTTCCTCATCCTCTCCATAGATTGATGGATATAATCTATCCGGATCCATTTTCAGCACTTCCGTCAAAAACTCCCAAGACCAGGCAAGTGCTTCGTGCTTGAAATAATCTCCAAAGGAGAAGTTACCGAGCATCTCAAAGAACGTGAGATGTCTCGCTGTCTTTCCGACATTTTCAATATCGCCGGTACGTACACATTTCTGACATGTAGTCACGCGTCTTCTCGGCGGAATCTCCTGTCCGGTGAAATATGGCTTCAGAGGAGCCATACCGGCATTGATCAGCAGCAAGCTGTTGTCATTATGTGGCACCAAAGAGAAACTCTTCATTGCCAAATGACCTTTGCTTTCAAAAAAATTCAAATACTTTTTACGAAGTTCGTTTACACCATATTTTTCCATGGTTTTCGCCCCTTTTCTATATTGATTTCATACTTCTTCTAAAACGGCCCGCTTAGCACGAACGTCTTATTTCGCACCTTCTGAAATTGTAGCAATATCGACGATAGATAACTTATCTTCCTCGTTTTCCAAACTGGTAAGCAGTGCATCTGCCGTATCCAAAGATGTTAAACAATTTACACCGGTCTCAATTGCTGTACGGCGGATCAGGAAGCCATCCTTTAACTTATCGCCGTGCGTTGGTGTATCGATAACCAGATCGATCTGATGCTCTAACAGCAGATCCATCAGTGTCGGTGACTCTTCATTGATACGGTTTACAGCCACAACCTGTACGCCATGCTCATTTAATACTCTGGCAGTATTTCTTGTTGCAAAGATCTCATATCCAAGAGCCTTGAAACGACGTGCAATATCGACAGCCTCTAACTTATCCGCATCCTTCACGCTGAGTATCATCTTTTTATGCTTTGGAAGATCAACGCCTGCGCCTAAGAATGCTTTATACAACGCCTCATTAAACGTCTTGGCAATACCCAGACACTCACCGGTAGATTTCATTTCCGGTCCCAAGCTGATCTCCGCGCCGCGAAGCTTTTCGAAGGAGAATACCGGCATCTTAATTGCCAAATATGCTGCCTTTGGTGCAAGCCCCGGCTCATAACCAAGATCTCTGATCTTCGCACCAAGGATCACACGAGAGGCCAGATCAACGATCGGGATACCCGTCACTTTACTGATATATGGAACGGTTCGGCTGGAACGAGGATTTACTTCGATCACATATACCTCATCCTGATATACGATAAACTGAATGTTGATCAATCCAATAACATGCAGTGAACGCGCTAATTTTCTTGTATAGTCAACAAGCACATTCTGAATCTTTTCAGAAATTGTCTGTGCCGGATAAACAGAGATACTATCTCCGGAATGAATACCTGCACGCTCAATGTGCTCCATAATTCCAGGGATCAAAATATCCTCGCCATCACATACCGCATCCACTTCGATCTCCTTGCCCATCAGATATTTATCAATAAGGATCGGATGCTCCTGATGATAACGGTTGATCACTGCCATAAATTCTACAATATCCTTATCATTCACGGCAATCTGCATACCCTGTCCCCCTAATACATAGGAAGGACGGATAAGCACCGGATATCCAAGTTCATTAGCTACCTTAAGCGCTTCTTCTGTTGTAAAGACAGTGTCACCCTTTGCACGAGGAATGCAGCACTCCTCCAAAATATCATCAAAAAGTTCTCTATCCTCCGCAGCATCAACGTTCTTTGCGCTGGTTCCTAATATTTTAACGCCCATTTTCATCAAGGATTCTGTCAGGTTGATCGCTGTCTGTCCACCGAACTGCACAACTGCTCCATCCGGTTTTTCCAAACGAACGATATTCTCAACATCCTCTGGTGTCAACGGCTCAAAATACAATTTATCAGCGATATCAAAGTCTGTACTTACCGTCTCAGGATTGTTATTTACAATGATCGTCTCATAACCTTCCTGCGACAACGCCCACACACTGTGTACAGAGCAATAGTCAAACTCGATACCCTGTCCGATTCGGATCGGGCCGGAACCGAGTACCATGATCTTTTTGCGTTCGTGGTTATCTTCCACTTCGTTTTCGCCATCAAAACAGCTGTAATAATACGGCGTTTCGGAAGCAAATTCTGCTGCGCAGGTATCTACCATCTTAAACGCTGCGGTGATACCATACTCATAGCGAAGGTTCTTGATCTCCTCTTCTGTTTTTCCTGTCCAACGTGCGATCACGTTATCCGGGAATTCCATACGCTTTGCCTCTTTGAGAAGTTCTTTATCTAACTTGCCTCCACAAGCTTTGATCTTCTTTTCCATTTCCACTAAGATCGCGATCTTATCAATGAACCATTCATCGATCATTGTGACCTCGTGGATACGATCATAACCTGCAATACCACGGCGAAGAATCTCTGCGATCAAGTAAATGCGGCGGTCATCAACTACATGAAGCTGTTCTAATACTTCCTCATCAGACATATTATCATAATCACCGGTTTCTAAGCAGTCCACATGCTGTGCCAGAGAACGAAGTGCTTTCATCAATCCACCCTCAAAGCTGGTACAGATACTCATAACCTCTCCGGTTGCTTTCATCTGTGTTGTCAATGTACGTTTTGCCGTAATAAATTTATCAAAAGGAAGTCTTGGAATCTTGACAACCACATAATCAAGTGCCGGCTCAAAACTAGCATACGTCTTACCTGTTACCGCGTTCGGGATCTCATCTAATGTGTATCCCAGCGCGATCTTCGCAGATACTTTGGCGATCGGATATCCGGTTGCCTTTGATGCTAATGCAGAAGAACGGCTCACACGAGGGTTTACCTCGATAACAATATATTCAAAAGAGGTCGGATGTAAGGCGAACTGTACGTTACATCCACCGGTAATACCAAGTTCATCAATAATACGAAGTGCAGAAGTACGAAGCATCTGATACTCTTTATCCGACAACGTCTGTGATGGTGCAACAACGATACTATCACCGGTATGTACACCAACCGGATCTAAGTTCTCCATATTACATACCGTAATACAGGTTCCGTTGCTGTCACGCATAACTTCATACTCTATCTCTTTCCAACCGGCGATGCAGCGCTCAACAAGCACCTGTCCTACACGAGAAAGACGAAGTCCATTTGATAAGATCTCCTCCAATTCTTCGCGGTTATGTGCAATACCACCGCCGGAACCACCCAAGGTGTACGCCGGACGAAGAACCACCGGATAACCGATCTTTTCAGCAAACGCAACGCCGTCTTCAATATTTTCCACCAATTCAGATGGTGCACAAGGCTCACCGATGCGCTCCATCATATCCTTAAATTCCTGGCGTCCCTCTGCATTACGGATCGTCTCCGCTGTTGTTCCGAGAAGTTTCACGCCATGAGACTCTAAAAATCCGGACTCTGCTAATTCCATTCCTAAGTTCAGTCCGGCCTGCCCACCCATATTCGGCAAAAGACTGTCCGGCTTCTCAACCTCAATAATGTGTTCGAGCACTTCAACCGTAAGAGGCTCGATATATACTTTATCTGCAATATCTTTATCCGTCATGATCGTCGCCGGATTGGAGTTTACTAAAATAACCTCCATGCCCTCTTCTTTCAAAGAGCGGCACGCCTGCGTTCCGGCATAATCAAACTCAGCAGCCTGTCCGATAATGATCGGACCGGAACCTATTACTAATACTCGCTTAATTCCTTCTAACTTTGGCATACGAAAACCTCATTTCTTTTTGTATTTTATTGACTGTGTCTATTATTTACTCATCATTTTCATAAACTCATCAAAGAGCAGTTCGGAATCCTTTGGGCCCGCATTCGCCTCCGGATGAAACTGTACCGTTTTGATCGGTTCATTTAAGTACAAAAGGCCCTCTACGGTTTTATCATTGACATTGATAAACCACGGCTCTGCCACCGACTTGTCAATGGAGTCTGCATCAACCACATATCCATGGTTCTGTGATGAAATATATACCTTTCCTGTTTCCAGATTCTTTACCGGATGATTCGCACCGCGGTGTCCATATTTCATTTTATAGGTTTTAGCATCATGTGCAAGTGCCATCAACTGATGTCCCAAACAAATCGCAAAGATCGGAATACCGGATCCTGCCAAAACGCGGATCTGCTCGATCACTGCCGTACACTCGGAAGGATCTCCCGGTCCATTAGTGATCATAATGCCGTCCGGCTGCTCTGCGATAACATCCTGTGCCGCAAAATTCTGTGGATAAACAGTAACTTCGCATCCACGATTTAACAGACAGCGTATAATATTCTTCTTCGTTCCAACATCGATCACAACCACTTTTCGCTCTACCGGCACTTCCTCAGAGCCGATATCTCCCGGTTTGTACGTTTCTTTCTCTTTGCAGGATACTTTTTCTACTACACCAACCACTTTATAATCTTTGAGCTTTGGTAAAATTTCCTCCAGATCATAATTCTCATTTGTGGTGATCATTCCATTCATCGTTCCCTTTTCACGCAAGATCTTCGTTAAAGCACGGGTATCAATTCCGTAAATTCCCGGAATATCATTTTCTTCCAAGAAATGCTGTATCGAATCTTCCGAACGGAAATTGCTCGGCATACGGGATAACTCTCTTACGATAAAACCATCCGGCCAGCCTTTTTTCGACTCCATATCTGCATAACATACGCCATAATTACCAATCAAAGGATAAGTCATCGTTACTGCCTGCCCTGCATAACTAGGATCAGTCAGTACCTCCAAATAACCAGTCATCGATGTATTAAATACAATTTCACTGATCACTTCTTTCTGTGCTCCCATACTTTTACCTTCAAAGACAGTTCCGTCTTCTAAGATCAAAAACGCTTTTGTCATCATAGATCCCATTCCTTTCCGTTCAGTTCTAGTATCATTTCAGCAGTCTCAACCATGTTGGTACCACTGTCCATACTTATTTTTTGTATATAGTGATGTGCTTCCTCTTCTGTTATGTGGTTTCGATCCATTAACAGCTCTTTTGCCGTAACGATCTTTTTCTGATCCTGCTCAGAGCGTGCCTTTGGCTTTTTCTTTTGCTTCTTACGCCATCGATAATACTGTGATAGCATTATTTCCAAGGTGCTCATCAGATCCTGTACCTTAAAGGGCATCGGTAGTGCCATCAGACCGCGCACATCGCAGTCTGCCAGTTTTACCGGTGATGCCAGCAATAACATCTGAAACCCCTTAGGGAGATATTCGTGAATCTCGGAATAATGCATATCCGAGAAGCGATAACCACAAATAACAATTCCGCCATCAAGCGAATTTACAGCACTTACAATCTGTGCCCCACTGTCACACACAAGGGTGACATCATGACCATTTTTATTCAAAATCCGCCGAAGATTTTTAGCATCTTCAATCTTTGGAAAAGCGATAATAATATCTGCCATGCTGTCAGCAAACCTCCTATCACGCTTTAAGAATGTTTATATCGTTCCCAGATATTTCTCTCTTTCCCAAAGTGTTACCTGCTTGCAGTACTCATTCCACTCTGCCTCTTTGGTGTGGATCATGTGATTCTTAATGTGGCTTTCTAACACACTATTTAACAGCTCATCCTGTTCAAACTGTTTAACAGCTTCATGCAGGGTTCGCGGAAGATTGCCCTGTGGATTGTTCTCTCCTTCACTTTCTTCCATTGACCGCGGTGGAACCAAGCCCTCTCGGATCCCTTGCAATCCTGCTGCCAGACAGGCTGCAATCACGAGATATGGATTAGAAGCCCCATCCGGACTGCGCAACACGATACGCGCCCCGTCTCCACCAATCGACGTTAAGCGGATCAGTGGACTATCATTGGTAAACGACCAGCCAACCGCAACCGGTGCTAAATATCCCGGTATCAAGCGCTTATAGGAGTTCACGATTGGATTTGTGATCAGGCTCATCCCCTTCATATGACGAAGCATTCCCGCCATAAACTGATACCCATCCGCGCTAATGCCATGTTCATCACTGTCGCTGCAAAAGATGTTCTTGCCATTTTTGCTCAATGAAAACGTAAAATGCGCACCAGAACCTTTGACATGCTTACGAGGCTTCGGCATGAACGTTGCATGTAC
Source organism: Jutongia sp. SJQ-6 (assembly GCF_054161275.1). The sequence continues at coordinate 676,357 of NZ_CP195314.1, forward strand.
ACCATGTCGTTTTGCGACAGTTCGTACTACCAGACGAGTCGTCATGATATTATCCGCTACTGTCAGTGCATTATCGTGTGCCATCTCCAAAGCATGTTGCGCCGCCTCATCCGAATGATAGGAGCTTTCCACTTCAATGCCCATGTCTGCCAAATATAATACCATGTCACGTCTTGTATTCTCACCGCCATCAGAAGGCCCAACATCAAAATAGCCGCCCCGTTCGGATGACTGATTGGTCGGCTCTCCATTTTCATCCAGATCGAACAGGAAGAATTCATGCTTGATACCTACATCAAGTGTATATCCCATCTGCTCTGCCTCTGCGATGACCTTTTTTAGAATATAACGGCTGCTTCCCTTAAACGGAGTACCATCCGGCTTAACAATGTCACAAATAAAACGTGCCACTTTGCCGTTCTGTGGTCTCCACGGAAAAGTTACAAACGTATCCAAATCCGGAACCAAAAACAGTTCTTCATAGCCAACACCACGGAATCCGTCTACCGCTGCACAGTTAAATCGACACCGACCGCTTAGGATCTTGTCGATCTGATCAACTGTTGTTGCCGTATTTTTCAGATTACCGGCAATATCGGTAAACTGAAGTCGTATAAACTTAACATCTTCTTCTTCAATCAAATCCAGTATATCCTGTCTGGTATACTTTGCCATCATGTCCTCCATTCTGCGCCTGTGTAAGGGGCTCATCATGCTAACTATGTCTTTTCCATACGGTTTTTCTCTGTTATAGAACTGATATAAAACCGTATATTTTTTGACCCTATTATACCAATTTACACATTCATCCTATTATACCTATAAATGAGAAGAGCGTCAACACTTTTTGAAAGTGCGACGCTCTTCTTGTTGGATTTTGTTATAAAAGATCAGGGGACTAAAGTCCACATAATCTTATCAAAGCAAGGAAATGCTTTGCAGGCTTCTTTCGAACTATTCCAGATTGGTATAGCCCATGAGCGCCTTATCTACCTCTTTGGCGACATGACGTCCCTCGTTGATACCCCATACGACTAATGACTGTCCACGGTGCATATCACCGGCCGTATATACTTTATCTACATTTGTCTTGTAGCTGCCCGGTTCCGTCTCCACATTAGTACGGGCATTCAGTTTTACGCCAAACGCTTTTGCGATATAATCCTGTGTTCCCAAGAAACCGGCTGCAATCAACACGAAGTCTGCCGGGATCTCAAACTCACTGCCGGCGATCTCTGTCATATTCATTCGTCCGGTCTTAGGATCCTTTTTCGGCTCCAGTTTGACAAGCTTAACTTTCTTAAGCTTGCCGTTTTTATCGGCTATAAATTCCTTAACGGTTGCCTGATAAATACGTGGATCCTGTCCATATACAGCGATTGCCTCTTCCTGACCATAATCTGTCTTGCAGACTCTTGGCCACTCAGGCCATGGGTTATTCTGTGCTCTCTGATCCGGAAGTTTTGGCATCATCTCAATCTGTACGACACTCTTTGCACCCTGACGTACCGCCGTACCAACACAATCATTACCGGTATCTCCACCACCGATCACTACGACATTTTTTCCTTTGGTGTTGACCCAGTTTTTCTTTTCACCGGTTAATACGTTTTTGGTAGAACGCGTCAAAAAGTCAACTGCAAAATAAATGCCATCTGCCTCACGCCCCGGAGCCTTAATATCTCTCGGATTGGATGCACCGCAGCATAAGATCACACTGTCATACTGCTGCAACAGATCGGACGCTTTAATATCTTTGCCGACATTCGCATTGACAACAAATCTGATACCTTCCTTCTCCATGACTTTCTGCTTACGGTCGATCACCCATTTTTCCAATTTCATATTTGGAATGCCATACATCAGTAAGCCTCCGATATGATCGTTTCTCTCATAAACCGTAACACTGTGACCACGTTTGTTTAACTGATCTGCTGCCGCAAGTCCGGAAGGGCCTGATCCAACGATCGCAATCTTCTTTCCGGTACGTACCTTTGGTGGATTTGCTTCCATTAAGCCATGTCGATATCCATACTCCACAATATAATTTTCGTTCGCCTTGCAAGTGACCGGTGTATCATGCAAACCGCAGGTACAAGCTGCTTCACATAAGGCAGGACACACTCTTGATGTAAATTCCGGAAAGTTATTCGTCTGACGCAGCATTTGCAGAGCTTTCTCATAGTTGCCACGGTAGATCAGATCATTCCACTCCGGAACCAGATTATTCAGAGGGCATCCGGAGGCCATTCCACCGATCATCATGCCCGACTGGCAAAACGGCACTCCACAGTTCATACAACGTGCTGCCTGCTCTTTACGGTCTTTTTCACGCATTGGTGCATGAAATTCATTAAAGTTTTTGATGCGCTCTAGCGGTTCTATTGCCGCATTGTCTTTTCGTTCATATTCCATAAATCCCGTAGGTTTTCCCATCGCTTTTTCCTCCATCTTTTAACTTATGCCTGTTTACTGGTTCTTGTGTGCGTAGAATGCTTCGATCTGTGCCTGTTCATAGCTTAAACCTCTCTCTTCCATCTGAGCGATCAATTGCAACATTCTACTATAGTCATAAGAGATAATCTTCTTAAATTTCGGAAGATACTCGCTAAAGTGATCTAACACCATCTGTCCCTTTTCGGAACCTGTTGCAGCAACATGTTCTTCGATCATTGCTTTCAGATCTAAGACATCATATTTATCCGTTACCGGTTCGCTGGATACCAGTTCCTTGTTTAACTTCAGATAAAGGTCACTGTTTTCATCCAAAACATAAGCAACACCGCCGCTCATTCCGGCTGCAAAGTTCTTGCCCGTCGGTCCCAGTACGACGACACGTCCACCGGTCATGTACTCACATCCGTGATCACCGACACCCTCTACAACAGCCGTTGCACCAGAATTTCTGACACAAAAACGTTCTCCGGCGATACCATTAATAAATGCTTTACCGCTGGTTGCTCCATACAGTGCAACGTTACCGATAATAATGTTATCCTCTGCCTTAAAATTAGATCCTTTCTCAGGATAGACAACGATTGTTCCACCGGATAAACCTTTTCCCATATAATCGTTGGAATCACCAATCAACTCCAATTTAAGTCCTTTTGGAATAAATGCTCCAAAACTCTGTCCACCGCTGCCATGGCATTCTACAGTGATCGTATCTGCTTCCAATCCTTCATGGAACCTCTTGGTGATCTCAGAGCCGAGAATCGTTCCCAGGGAGCGGTTTAAGTTCGTAACATTCACGGAAATCTTAGCTTTTTCACCAGTCTCCAATGCTGTTTTCAACTTAGGAAGGAACACCTTTTCGTCCATTGTCTTCTCAAGTTCGAAATCAAATTTATTTTTTGGATTAAATTTATTTTCTTTGCGCTCACCCGCAAAACTTGCATCCAGTATCGCACTAAGATCAATGTGTTTTGCCTTCTCTTCTTCACCATCCTTGATCTTCAGCAGATCAGTACGTCCGATCAGATCATTGACCTTGCGAATTCCAAGTGCTGCCATATATTCGCGAAGTTCCTGCGCAATAAAACGCATAAAATTCTCAACGTATTCCGGTTTGCCCATAAAACGCTTACGAAGTTCCGGATTCTGTGTTGCAACACCTACAGGACAAGTATCAAGATTGCAGACACGCATCATGACACAACCCATAGTAACTAACGGAGCTGTTGCAAAACCATATTCCTCTGCGCCGAGCAATGCTGCCACGAGAACATCACGACCGGTCATTAATTTACCATCTGTCTCGATCATAACACGGGATCGAAGGCCATTCATGATCAATGTCTGGTGAGTCTCTGCAAGTCCCAGTTCCCAAGGAAGTCCGGCATTGTAGATCGAACTTCTCGGTGCTGCTCCGGTACCTCCATCATATCCGGAGATCAAGATAACTGCAGCTCCGGCTTTGGCAACACCGGCTGCGACAGTTCCGACACCTGCTTCAGAAACCAGTTTAACAGAAATTCTGGCATCTTTATTACTGTTTTTCAGATCGTAGATCAACTGTGCCAGATCTTCGATCGAATAAATATCATGATGCGGTGGTGGGGAGATCAAGCTGACACCAGGTGTTGAATGTCTTGTCTTGGCGATCCAAGGATACACTTTACCACCCGGCAAATGACCACCTTCACCCGGCTTAGCGCCCTGTGCCATCTTAATCTGAATCTCCTTAGCACTTACCAAATAACGGGAAGTGACACCAAATCGTCCTGATGCCACCTGCTTGATCGCAGAGCATCTGCTGTCCGGGGCACCGGCTGTCTCAAGACGTTCCAGACTCTCACCGCCCTCGCCACTATTGGACTTACCATGCAAACGATTCATAGCGATTGCCAACGTCTCGTGTGCTTCTTGAGAAATAGATCCATAAGACATTGCTCCGGTCTTAAAACGCTTCACAATCTCGTCCACACTCTCAACTTCATCGATTGGAATGCCTTTCTTCGGGAACTTGAAGTCAAGCATACTGCGCAGGGTCATCTTGTTTTCTTTTTCATCAACAGTCTTGGTATACTGCTTAAACAGATCATAACTTCCTGTCCACGTTGATTGCTGCAGCAAATGGATCGTTTCCGGATTATAAAGATAGGCTTCTTTACCGCCTCTTGCCTTATGCTGTCCTCTGCTCTCCAAATTCAAGTCTACGCGAAGTCCTAACGGATCAAATGCAGAAGAATGAAGTTCATCTACCTGATTTTGGATATCTTCCAAAGTAATTCCACCCACACAGCTAACTGTATTCGTAAAATATTTTTCAATTACATCCTGATCAATACCAATCGCCTCAAAGATCTTTGATCCCTGATAAGATTGAATTGTTGAAATACCCATTTTAGAGGCAATTTTTACAATGCCATGTAAGACAGCTGCATCGTAATCATCTACTGCTGCATAATAATCTTTGTCCAGCATTCCATTGTCGATCAATTCCTTGATCGTGCTATGTGCAAGATACGGATTAATAGCACTTGCACCATAACCCAATAAAGTTGCAAAATGATGCACTTCTCTTGGTTCTGCTGTCTCAAGTATCATATCAACGCTTGTTCTTTTCTTGGTTGTTACCAAGTGATGCTGCATCGTTGCCGTAGCCAGCAGAGACGGGATCGCAACGTGATTTTCATCTACACCACGGTCTGTCAGGATCAAAATATTTGCGCCCTCTTTATACGCACGGTCTGCCTCTAAGCAAAGACGATCCAACGCCTTTTTTAATGATGTATTTTTATAATACGTGATCGGAATCTCTTCCACCTTAAATCCATCTTTATTCAGTGTCTTGATCTTAAGAAGATCCGTATCTGTAAGGATTGGATTTTTGATCTTGAGCATTTTGCAGTTTTCTGCCTTTTCCTCTAACAGATTACCATCCTGTCCAATATAAACACTCGTAGAAGTTACAATCTCCTCACGGATCGCATCGATCGGCGGATTTGTTACCTGTGCAAATAACTGCTTAAAATAGTTAAATAATGGCTGCGGTTTCTCAGAAAGCATCGGCAACGGCGTATCTGTACCCATCGCTCCGATCGGCTCTGCTCCATTTTGTGCCATCGGCAGGATAGATGTCTTATATTCCTCAAAAGTATATCCGAATGCTTTTTGCAGACGAACTCTTTCCTCGTCACTCATCTGCTCTACTTTTTGATTTGGAATATGGATTTCCTGAAGAGTGATCAAATTATTATATAACCATTCGCCATATGGCTGACGAGACGCATACTGCTCTTTTAATACATCATCGTCAATCAATTCACCCTTGACTGTATCAACCAAAAGCATACGTCCCGGACGAAGGCGGTCTTTCTTCACGATTTTTTCCGGTGGAATTTCAAATACACCAACTTCAGAAGATAAGATCAACTGATCATCTGTCGTAATGTAATATCTAGATGGGCGGAGTCCGTTTCTGTCGAGTACGGCACCCATATAATCACCATCGGAAAACAAGATAGAAGCCGGTCCATCCCATGGCTCCATCATCGTTGCATAGTACTGATAAAAGTCTCTCTTTTTCTGACTTACACTCATATCATTTTCCCACGGTTCCGGTATTGTGATCATAACAGCAAGTGGAAGTTCCATACCACTCATTACCAAAAACTCCAATGTGTTATCAAGTCTGGCGGAATCAGATCCGTTCGGATTAACGACCGGAAGCACCTTGCTAAACTCATTAGCGAGATAATGACTTTCCATTGTCTCTTCACGCGCTAACATTTTATCAGCATTACCGACAATCGTGTTAATCTCACCATTATGAACGATAAAACGATTCGGATGTGCTCTCATCCAGCTTGGGTTTGTGTTCGTACTAAAACGAGAATGAACAATTGCTATCGCAGATTGATATTCCTGACTTTGCAGATCTTCAAAGAACAAACGAAGCTGTCCCACCAAAAACATTCCTTTATATACGATCGTTCTACTGGAAAACGATACGACATAGGTATCATCGTTACTCTGTTCGAATACACGTCTCACTACATATAACATTCTATCGAAGTCTAAGCCTCGTTCCACATCTTCCGGACGCTTTACAAATGCCTGCATGATGCATGGCATGCACTCTAACGCCTTATGTCCTAACACCTTTGGCGATACCGGAACTTCACGCCATCCTAAAAATTCCAGTCCCTCTTTTTCGACGATGACCTCAAACATCTTCTTTGCCTGATTTTTCTTCAATTCATCCTGTGGGAAGAAAAACATTCCAATACCATAATCCCGCTCTTCTCCAAGCTCAATTCCTAATGGAGCAACCGCTTTCTTAAAGAAATTGTGGGAGATCTGTAATAAAATACCAACACCATCACCGGTTTTTCCTTCTGCATCTTTGCCGGCACGATGTTCCAGTTTCTCTACAATGTCCAATGCTCCCGAAACGGTATCATGCGTCTTGTTACCTTTAATATTGACGATTGCACCGATACCACAGTTATCATGTTCAAAACGAGGATCATAAAGTCCTCTTTTTTCATGATCGACCACCTGCATTGCCTTTGCAATTTCAGATTGCGCATTGTTTCTCGCTTTTTCCTTAGCCATGTTATTCCTCCTATCCAACAAAAAAGGAGTCCAGCAACAGAGACCACACGCAAGCTCTTTCCACTTCAGGAAAAGCCCATGAATTCTCTCATTGCTGAACCCCTTTGTTCATCAACTTGTTGATATTATACGGTTTTTTTCTCAAAAAAGCAATATTATTTTGTGAATTTATATGTTTTATTTGTTTTCTAAAGTAAATAATTGTTTTACTTATTTTTCTTTTGTGCCCATTCATAAAGTTCCTCCATTTTCAATTGATCATTTTATTTCAATAAGAAAACAAAGCATTGTTTTATGATGATCAAGGACCTTTGACGCCTTAATCCCATAATACAAAAGATCGATGTTACACTCTTAAAGCGTAACACCGATCTATAAAATTTCATAACATGAAACGGAGAGTGAGGGATTCGAACCCTCGGTCAGTTCTCACCGACACATCATTTCGAGTGATGCACCTTCGACCTCTCGGACAACTCTCCATATATATAGCCCTTAAAGCTCAGTAAGACTCATTATCCTGAATCATTGTACACGATTCACAGCATATAATGAAGTTTCAAAGAAGCTCGTAAATTGAGCACACTTCGAGTATTATATCATAAGTATTTTCATCTGTCAAAATTACTGCTTCGTAAATTGTACTAACAATAATTCTACACCTATTTGATCCTCAATCCGTCCACGCTTAAACAGATATTCTGTCTCTACACACTGTTCCAGCATTTCCTTAAGCTTCGCTGTCGAAAAATGACGACTCTGACTTTGGTATCTCCCCACAGAAAAGGGCGGAATTCCAACTTTTCGTGCAATTTCTCCCTTTGGGACTCCACTCCCTAAATCATTTATCTGCAGTAATATATTAAAGTGTCTCGATAACAAGTACAAAATGGACATTGCACTCTCTCGAAGTTCCAAGAGATCCCGATACAATTTCATCGCCCGCTTCTGATCACCGGAAGCGACTGCATCCATCATCTGAAAAATCTGTCCATTCACTTGTACACACGCAATTTCATCGACATCCTCTTTCGTGATCTCATCGCGATCGCCGACAAAACCGATCAATTTATCCAGTTCATTTTTCACATGATACATATCATTATCGATCAATCCCAAAAAATACTCTGCTGTATTCTCCCTCATCTGCTTTCCTGCCTGCTTGAGGATCCCTACAGTCCACAGCTTGATCTCCCGATCGTTCATCGGCTTCATTTCAACCGCATATCCGCATTTGTTGACATACTTATACAGGCGGTTACGTTTATCAATCTCACTCTCCACAAAAAGTAAGATTGTAGAGTCCGGCATATTTGGCAGATAATCTGCAAGATCATTTGCCGACTTAAACAGACCGGAATTTTCCACAATGATCAATCGATAATCACTAAAAAAGGGCAGTGTATCAGCAAGATCTTTGATCTGCACCACATCTGTTTCTTTACCTTGGAACCGCGTACAGTTCATATCATCTCCGCCATTTAAAACAGCAGCCTTTAAGCTGTCTCTATAAAGACGTTTGAGATAATCTTCCTCTCCATAAAACAGATAGCAGTTCTTAAACTGTCTATTCTTAATATCCGCCTTTAGTTTTTGCAACTTACTGTCCGCCTTTCTCTCCTACTTATTTATAGAGTATAGAGCTCCGGTAAAGAAATTTCTTGGTGTCATATCTACTGCTAACGATATGTTCTGTATAATCCGGCAAGCTTACCTAAAATCTCAACCCGATCGACAATGATCGGATCCATTGTATCGTTTTCAGGTTGCAAACGATAATGCCCATCCTCTTTATAAAAAGTCTTGATCGTAGCAGAGTCTTCCACTAAAGCAACCACAATCTCACCATTTCTCGCAGTGTTCTGCTTCTTTACCAATATCTTGTCACCATCATAGATTCCGACATTGATCATACTCTCTCCACGCACTTTCAACATAAATGATTCTCCTGTCGGTACATCCTCTGGAAGTAATGGAAAATACCCCTCGATATTCTGCTCTGCAAAAATGGGTTCTCCTGCTGCAATCTCCCCAATCACCGGAACATTTACGATCTCTCTTCGAGCCAGATTAAATTCATCATCAATGATCTCAATCGCACGAGGTTTCGTTGGATCACGACGAATATAACCATTCTTCTCCAGCGTCTCGAGATGAGAGTGTACAGATGAAGTTGATTTCAAATGTACCGCATCACAGATCTCACGTACAGCCGGCGGATATCCGCGCTGTAATGTCTGTGATTTAATATACTCTAATATTTCTTCCTGCTTTGCAGATATTTTACCTTTAGCCATAAATATGCCTCCAATTCCTGTATTCGTTCTATCAAATAATCTACTGCGCATGTTCTGCATAATACAATGCATCTGCTCATCTAACAAACAATGTGTGTTATATATACTGCTGCACACGATATGGGCAGTCTCATCATTAACAGAGTAACACATATGTTCTGTAGTGTCAAACAAATGTTCCGAACAAATTTTCTATTTGAAGGCTGTTAAACTATAGCGAGTCTGCCTGCAGCACCTTACCGTCTGCCCAAATACGCTCCAGATCATAAAACAGGCGATCCTCTTTATCAAAAATGTGCACGATCACATCGCCAAAGTCCATCAATACCCAAGTACTGTTTTTATTACCTTCGACACGTTTTACGGCATATCCGTTTTTGTGCATATGCTCCTCAACATTATTGATCATCGCTTGGATCTGCGTGGTACTGTCCCCACTTGCGATCACAAAATAATCTGCGATCATTGTAATCTCAGAAATGTCGATCAATTTAATATCATAACCTTTCTTTTCGTCTAATGCCTCATATACGATCTTTGCCATTTTTTTCTGTTCTGTCATAATTATTATATCCTTTCTACGATTGTTTATTGATATTGTTTATAATACTCATATGCCTGTTTGGTATTCGGATCAAAACATTTCACCCCGCGGCTGCTTCCTTTTAGATACGAAACTGTATTTTCTAACGTCATGCACACTGCCTTATCAATATCACAAAATGCTATCTGACGTACCTGTGTAAGTCCCGGTATCAATTTGCGGTTGGGCTCAATATAGTCTGCCAAAAATACTATTTTCTCCAACAAGGTCATCTCCGGTCTTCCTGTCGTATGCCAGCGAATTGCAGCCAATATCTGCTCATCATCAATTTCGTAACGATGTTTCGCATAATAGACTCCAAGTTTTGCATGAAGAAGCGACGGATTCTTCTGTTCCACCTCTGAAATCTCAATATTGTATTTACGACACTTTTGAAGCATCTGCTCGCCACTGCAATATTTTGCACAATCGTGCAATACCGCCGCATACGCCGCCTTATCTAAATCTTCTCCGTAGCGCATTGCCAGCGCTTCTGCCGTATAAAGCACTCCTATCGTATGCGTAAATCGTTTTTCCGATAATTTCTTACTCAACTTACTTTGAATTTCTTGTATCTGTTGCTGCATCTCTAGTTTCCTTTCCTGCCCTGCACCGGATCCAGGTACAATCGCTGCTCGTGAATGTAAGCTGCAACCGCCTGCGGAAGCATCTCATCCACAGAATGCCCTTGCGCGATCATTTCGCGAATCTCATGAGAACTGATCTCGATCTGCTGCATATCGATCAATTGTATACGCGCGTGATACTTTTGACATAAATATTCCTTGTGCTTACGCATCTGCTCTGCCGGAACATCATCCCGTCCCGCAGCCAGTATAATAGCATTGGCAAATATTCTTTCCGGGTGATACCACTGTTCTAATTGAAAAAAAGAATCTGCTCCCAAAATGAAGTACCACTCACACTCAGGATGCTCTCTTGTGAGTATCTGCAGAGTATCTGCAGTATATGTCGTCCCTGTGCGTCGTAACTCCAAATCCGAAAACATAAAATCATTATTTCCTGCCACAGCCAGTCGAACCATCTGAGACCGAACAGACTCCGATGTTATTTTAGTACTTTCTTTATGTGGAGGTATCTTGGTAGGCATAAATAGCACACATTCCAAAGAGGCCTGAAGTGCTGCCTGCCTCGCCATCGTCATATGCCCATTATGGATCGGATCAAACGTTCCTCCCATAATGCCAACTTTTCTTTTGGCTGTGACTCCACTATCCTTCACTAACATTTACTTATCGCCCCAAAGATATTTTGCAGTGCCTTGATCCGTCTTAGACTTCTTTCCCTTAGCTGCAGATCTCTTGTCCGGCTTAGAAAAACTTTTCTGTACTTTGTCTGATTTTTTCATGTTTTTTGCACCATGACGGTTCTGCTTTTCACGTTTCAAAGCACGTTTACGCTTCTCCTCCAATTCAAAGTTTTTCTTATACAAAACAATCTTCTTGCCGATCACCTGCACGACCTCTGAACCGGTTCTCTCTGCCAATACCTGTGCAATCTCATGCGGATCATCCAAACAGTTTTTGAGTACAGATACTTTAACCAATTCTCTTGCATGCAAGGCATCCTTTACTGCATTAACCATCGCAGGCGTTAAACTAGCCTTTCCAATCTGAAATATGCTGTCTAATTTCATTGCCTGTGTTTTCAATTCTGCTCTTTCTTTACTTGTCATATTTATCCTCACTTTTATCATTTTTTCAGCCTGCTTCGCAGCCGCTTGTTTTTCTCTGCGGCTCATTATATCACAAAATAGCGGCAGAAAAAAGCAATATCTTTTTTTCAAATTTTCAATTTGATAAAATACACATATTCTCTCTTTTTGTCGCATATGTTGCTATAATTATATTTCAAATCGTACTGATATTACTGCACTAACCTATTTGGTACAGAAAGGATTCTCACAATGCAATTATTTTGTTCCATCCTGTCAAGACGAATGCTTGCTCTTATATTATGTGCCGTACTTATTTATGTCAACGCCTTCACATCTGTCAAGGTTTTTGCGAAAGTATGTACAAATCAGCCAGCTTTTCGGTGCACAGCAAATAAACAAGCTGAGGCAGACCAAGCACATAATAATGATCTGGCAATTACCGCAAAAGCTGCCGTTCTGATCGACAACGCTTCCGGACGCATCTTATATGCCAAAAACAAAGATAAAAAATTAATACCGGCAAGTATCACCAAGATCATGACCCTCCTTCTGATCTTTGAATCCATCGAACAGGGGAAATGCAAACTTGAAGATAAGGTAACAGTAAGTGAATATGCCGCATCTATGGGCGGTTCACAAGTGTTTTTGGAACCGGGAGAGACGCAGGACGTCAATACAATGATCAAATGCATCAGCATAGCCAGCGCAAACGATGCCGCTGTGGCCATGGCAGAACACCTTGCCGGATCAGAGCAATCCTTTGTAAAACGTATGAACAAAAAAGCAAAAGCCCTCGGTATGAAACATACTCATTTCAAAAACTGTAACGGTCTGGATGACTCCATAGAGAGCGGGCATTACAGCAGTGCCTATGATGTAGCCTTAATGTCACAATCTCTGGTATCCAAGTATCCGGACATTTCCAAGTACTCTACTGTATGGATGGATACTATTACACATATCACCAAAAAGGGGAAGAAAAAATTTGGACTAACGAATACCAATAAACTAATCCGTACTTATCAGGGAATTACCGGTCTAAAAACCGGATCCACATCGAAAGCAAAATATTGTCTCAGTGCTACTGCACAACGAGATGGAATCAGTCTTACCGCTGTCATTATGGCTGCTCCAGACCCAAAAATCCGATTTGTACAGGCGGCAGCCCTGTTGGATTATGGTTTTGCAAACTGTACCGCCTTTCAAGAAAGTCCGGACGATATCACTCTTTCCCCACAAAAGATCTCCGGTGGTATCACATCAGAAGTGATTCCACGCATTGAAAAAAAATTTCAATACGTACTTTGTGGAGACGAACAATCCTATAAGCCTAAGCGCAAGATCATCTATCGCAAACATTTACAGGCCCCGATCAAAGAGGGAACAATCATCGGTTCTGTTCAATATACATTAAACGATCAGGAGATCGGTTCCCTTCCCATTGTAGCAGCGCAAAGTATCAAAAAAGCCTGCTATAGCGATATTTTTCTAAAACTACTGCAGGCCATTATTGGTAAATAACTCAGACAATTCTTCGGGCATGTATTCATCAGCACCCTAGCAAAATAAGAAATCCACTCAAGAAAAACAGGAACAAAGCCGCAAACCCTGCTTTGTTCCTGTTACCGTTCTTATTTATAACCGATCATTCCATGAAAATTAGGAATCGCTACGGGAATACTTAAACTCCTCTTTGCCATCATAATCAAATACAAATTGATTCAACGCTTCCGCATTAGCACTGGTATCCCAGGCAGTTCCACCAGAAGTCATAACAATACATGACCCGCAAGAATACTCACCATTATATCCACTGCGAAAATATCCCTGTACCGGAACCTGCATCTGATTGATCGTGGTCGTTCCTAAGGAAACTGCATCTTTCAGATATTCGGTTATCTGCTCATTTGTCAGGTCTGTTGTTACTTTTTTGAGTACTACATTGGCAATGTCCAGCCAATCCGTCATCGGAAGCTTCTTAATCTTGTTAAAGACTGCATTGATCGTCGTGCGCTGTCTCCAAGTACGTCCATAATCATCGCGAAGTCCATTGATCGTTGTAACACCACCCTTACGGATTCGGCAGTAACCTAATGCCTGTGCACCATTCAAGGTCTGCTTTCCAACCTTTACATTACGGCTCTTTTTATTTCGAATATAGTTCGTTGAATTCAAATAACTTGCTTCTGACTCAGTAAGTTCCAACTCTATACCACCCACTTTATCAATAATCTTGGTAAATGCGGCAAATCCAACCTCCACATATCCATCCAATTCAATATTGAAGTTCGTAGCAATCGTCTTATATAACAATTCTATGCCACCAAAAGAATTGGCAGAATTCAACTTATTCTTGCCATGTCCCGGTATTTCAACAACAAGATCACGCATCAATGACGCTGTTTTGAGTGTCCCATGCTTCATATCCATCGTTGCAATGATCATTGTATCTGTAAGACCACTAGCACCATATCCTCTTTCCTCTCGGTAATCGTTACCGACCACGAGAATATTCACAATCTGATCATCTGAATTCACATGAATTCCGCTTAGATCAACGTTAGCAAGTGCCGTATCATAATCTCGATTGATCTGATTCAAGCTGTTGTTATACAGCACCTGCGCCTTTGCCACAAAAAAACCTGCCGTAGCACTAAGAACTAATAAGATTCCCATTAATACTTTTTTCCACATTTGGTATTCCTCCATGTCGTATGCAACGTATCCAGGCTTTGCGGGGCTGCATATCATTATTCATCGTAATCTTTGCCGGTACTGCTCACCGTGCTTGTATCTTTTGGTGTATATTTAAATTCATCTTTACCATCATATTTAAAGATAAACTGACGTAATGCTTCCGAATTGGCTGTCCTGTCATAATCCGTTGTAATACCATTAGTCGGAACCAGACTCCATCCCTGTGCATCCGGAAATTCATTATTTTTGTCATTTCTATAATATCCGTTGACCGGAATCTGCATTTGATGAATCTGTGTTGTACCCATCATCACAGCATCTTTCATATATTTTAGGATCGTATCATTATCCAGATCTGTTCTGACATTTCCTAACACTTTGTCTGCTACTTCCATCCATTTAGAAAGCGGCTGTGACTTCATCTTGTCAAAAAGAGCAGTGATCACTGTACGCTGTCTCCAAGTACGTCCATAATCATCTGCCAGACCGGTTACCGTTTTCACCGGTTTTCCAATAACGTCCATTCCTTTGCGGATTCGACACCACCCTAATGCCTGTGCACCATTTAAATGTTGTTTACCAACCTTAAACTTGCGATTTTTCTTTTTCCAGACATAATTAGTTCTATTAAGGTATTCAACCTCCGTATCCGAAAGCTCTACTTCAACGCCGCCAACGGCATTTACAGCCTGTTCAAATCCCTTAAAGCCAACTTCTGCATACCCATCTACTTTAACATTAAAATTCTCTGCCAATGTCTTGTAAAGATTCTTCAAACCGCCAAACTCTTTCTTGCCGGCAGCATTAACTTTCATTTTCTTATTCTGACCGTATACATCAACGAGCGTATCGCGCATGATGGATGTCAATTTCAATGTATTATGCTTCATGTCCAGTGTACCGATCATGATGACATCATTCAATCCCGGAGATGTACTGCCGTCGTAAGTTCTATAATCATCTCCTAATAACAGGATGTTGATCACTTTACTATCCGTCTCCACATGAATGTTGCTCAGATCTACTGAACTCAAATCTGTGTCATAATCACGGTTCACCTTATTGAGTCGCCCCTCGATCGTTACCTGCGCTTTCGCTGCGAAAAATCCTGTTGCAACACTAATGACAAGCAAAATGCTTAATACCACCTTTTTCCACATGTTCGTATTCCCCCTAAAACTCTTCTGTGTTTACGTACTAATCTGTACAATTATAGCAAAAATAATACGGTATGACAATGCTATTACCAAAAAAATGACAAATTCTTCATAGAAATGACAGATTTCGGCCTTGTAAAACTGCACTTGACGAACAAGTGTACTATCCTCTATAATTTATTTCTAAGTATATGTTATAAGAATGGAGGGTTACACATGGCACGTGGTGCTGGAAAAAATAATTGGGCGCTTTTTCTCTTAGTATTGGCAGGTATCGTGATCGGAAGTTTTATCGCACAGGCTACTGCAGGTATCTCTGCTCTGTCCTGGTTAAACTATGGCAAAAACTTTGGGTTTACAACTCCTTTTGTCCTAGATCTGGGAATTTTGGTATTAACGTTCGGGCTCAAGATCAAAATTACCATCGGAAGTATTCTTGGTATTTTGATCGCAACGATCATTTATCATTTTATCTAAACGTCATAATAACGATGCAAAATTCATAAATGACAAAATCATTGCTAACGAAAAGAATATCAAAAAAAGCTGCAGGCATTACAAGGTACACCGTAATGCTTGCAGCTTTTTCAATTAAAAATCATACTACTATATATTATTTGTGTGCTCTGTAGTAATTAATGAGACAGCCCTTTGTAATGATATCACGCTCATCATCTGTCAGCGCTCCTAAACTCAAAGTAAATTCTTTCATATCTTTACCGACTACATAAGCCTTGATCTCATCCTGCTTCTCTTCTACCGCTTTCTTAATATCTTTGACGAAGATATAATCACCATTCTCAAATGGAATCTCATCCGGATACAAGAATGGAAGCATACCCCAGTTGATCAGATTAGAACGATATCTCTTAGTTGCATACTCCTTTGCAATGTTTGCAAGACCGCCTAATACTTTCTGACAGGAAGCTGCCTGCTCACGTGCAGATCCATCACCCGGCTTCACCGCATATACCATGCTTCCGATCTGTGTCTTAGCAGGATCAACATCGAATTTCTCATTGATCTTATTAAAAACTTCTTTTGCTTCCGGCAGTGCTGCGAAAATATCCTCGCCGGCAACACGTGCTTTCTCACCAAGCTGAACAGCCTTTGCCTTGCCTACATACTCCGGATCTTTACGGGAAAGTGTAAACTCTGCCAGTCCCAAAGGATTTGAACGGAAGGAAGATGTCTCACCGGATGGGATCAACTCATCAGTTGTCGTAACCGGATCGTGAATTTCAGATACAACCTTGATCAAGATGTCATCTGTCAATGCAGACATCTCCGGCCAATCCTTAATGTTTGGTCCAAACTTCACTTCTTCATTATAATCAGGTTTTCCTACACCATCGTAAACACGGTTTGCATAAATATTTTTATCAAAGAAATACTTTGGTGTATTGATCGTTGCATCAACGTCCGTGGCAGCTGTCAAATAGCCCTTATTTGCTGCTGTTGCTGCAATAGAACGTGCATCCATCAATGCTACCGAAGAGATCTGACCGTTCTGGATCTTAGATCCCTCACGGTTCGGGAAGTTACGCGTTGAATGGCGAATACTAAAGGCATTGTTTGCAGGGGTATCACCTGCACCAAAGCACGGGCCACAAAATGCTGTTTTCACGATTGCTCCGGTCTCCATAAGATCTGCTAACTTACCATTCTTAGCAAGCTCCATATAAATTGGGGTAGAGGCCGGATACACACTCAATGTAAACTCATCTGCTCCAATGCTTGCGCCTTTCAAAATATCAGCTGCTGCACAGATATTTTCAAAACCACCACCTGCACATCCTGCAATAATACCTTGATCTACATAAAGTTTGCCATTACGCACTTTATTCTTAAGCTTAAAATCAACTTGACCATCCAAAGATACCAACGCTTTCTTCTCGCAGTCATCCAAAATATCCATCAGATTATCCTGTAACTCATGGATCGTATATACATTGCTTGGATGGAATGGCATTGCGATCATTGGCTGAATCTTAGAAAGATCCACATATACCATACCGTCATAATAAGTAACTGCTGCCGGATTCAACTCTTTATATGCGCCGGCACGTCCATGGATTTCATAGAACTCTTTGATCTTGTCATCTGTTCTCCAAATAGAAGACAGGCACGTAGTCTCCGTTGTCATTACATCAATACCAATACGATAATCTGCAGACAATTTAGAAACACCAGGACCTACAAATTCCATCACTTTATTCTTAACATAACCGTTATTGAATACCGCACCGATAATAGCAAGTGCTACGTCCTGAGGTCCGACGCCAGGCATTGGCTCGCCATCCAGATAAATACCGATCACACCAGGCATTGGAATATCATACGTACGCTCTAACAACTGCTTTACTAATTCCGGACCACCTTCACCCATTGCCATAGTACCAAGGGCACCATATCTTGTATGAGAATCAGAACCGAGGATCATTTTACCACCCTCTGCCAACATTTCTCTTGCAAACTGATGAATAACCGCCTGATGTGGTGGCACATACATTCCACCATATCTCTTAGCACAAGAAAGACCAAACATATGATCGTCCTCATTGATCGTTCCACCAACCGCACATAAACTATTGTGACAGTTTGTCAAAACATAAGGAACAGGAAATTTATCCAATCCTGATGCTCTTGCAGTCTGGATAATGCCAACAAATGTAATATCATGAGACGTTAACTTATCAAATTTAATCTGAAGATTATCCATACCACCAGAAGTATTATGTGCTTTCAAAATAGAATATGCAATCGTTCCCTCGGAGGCCTGCTCCTTTGATGGCACCTCTCCACATTTTGCCTGAATCTGTGCTTCTGCCTGGCCGTTATCTTCTACGATATCTGTCCCATTCAGCAAATACACACCATTATCATACAACTTAATCATACTGTTACCATACCTTTCTCTTAAGCCAGTGATTTTAAGCTTTCATATTATGCTCTTGGCTCAAGTAATCATATGTCATGTGGTAAACACAACATACTGTTCTATTCTAATAGAATTAAATGTACTTTTCAAGTTCTACAGCGCTCTCCTGCAATTCATTCATCAAAGAGCCAACTTTGGCAGCCTGTTCGCTTGTCTGATATCCCATCTCTGCCGCCTGAGATGTATTAGCGGAAACTTCCTCGCTGACCGCTGATATCTGTGAAATACTTTCCACAATAGAGTCATTCGCGGTCATGATCTGGCTGATCTCCTCGGAAACATTTACTACGTCCTCATTCAAATGATCCATCTGAGAACGGATCTGGGTGAAATCTTTATCCGTTACCTGGATCAAATTTTTCTCCTGTTCAGATGCTTCCAACACACCATTGATTCTTTCCTGTGTCTCTTCTGCATTTTCCTGTAATTTGGCAGTGATCTGAGAAATTCCTTCCGTCAACTGTCTGGTCTGCTCTGCAAGTACTCGGATCTGCTCTGCAACAACCGCAAAGCCGCGACCTGCTTCTCCCGCTCTTGCACTCTCGATCGATGCATTCAAAGCAAGCATATTTGTCTGACTGGAAATATCAAAAATATTTTGCGTGATCTCAGCCACTTCCTTGGTATTCTCCGTCAAAGCCCCCATTAAAGTATGTACCTTTGCATTCTCAGCTGCAATAGCATCTGCCTGCTCAAGTAATTTCTGCATAGAGTCACGGCCTTTATCGATCGACTCCATACTCATCTCGGCAACCTGCTTCATTCCCTGAGATCGATTGCTGGTCTTCGTGATCATTTCCTGAATCTGTGAAGTCATCACCGTCTGCTGCTCAATGCTCTCTGCATTGGAACTGTTACCGGTCGATATCTCGTCCAATGCATTTGCTGTACTAATTGTAGACTGCTGCAACTCTTCCATCAAAGATGCAGCTGTTGAAGAATTTTCTTTAACCTGCTTGGAAATATGAAGAATTTCCTCCAGCAAAGTTTCTGATTTTTGCTGATTAGTAAGTGCACGACTTACTTTCTCGCTGTTAAGCTGTGCAGCAAGCTTAGTAATTGCGCAGACAACCACCATTGTAAGAACAACCGTTGCAAGCTGAAGGATCAGCGTACTCGTTGTAATATCAATTCCTGAATTCATCTTGCCATTGACTACACAGCGTACTACGTATGCCACATTGATAATGATCAAACCAATGCTGCTTCGCAGGATGAACGCAAAGTCGAAATACAAAATGAAAATGCTTGCCATTGGAAAGGCAGCAATAAATACAAGGTCACTATTGGCGCCATACATGATCACTGCATATAACACACCATATCCAACCATAACCGTATGACGCAGTGCCACACTTCCATGATTACGAATATATAAAACCGCATTGATCAATAACCCTACTGCAACAACTGCAACTACAATGATCGCATATGTCCAGCTAATGTTTCCTACCGATGCATCCTGCAGATATCCTACTACAAAAAATGCATCCATCAAGGTCGCAAAAATGAATACTAAAAGATTAATTCTCTCATTTTCGCTTTTTGTTTTCTTTGAAATTTCACTCATACTATGAATTCTCCCTTCTGTTAATATCCCACCTCTACATCAGTACCTATATAGTACCATAAACTGCCTTTCTTCTTCAATACTAACTTGTCATTTCTTTTTCTCAAGTTAGCATTGTATGTCCCGAAATGTTGTGGTAATATATTGTAAAAATACAACGGAGGTACTTTTCATGAAACATCTAATCAGTCCCCTTGATTTATCGGTGGATGAACTGGACCACATATTGACCTTAGGGCAGTCGATCATGCATGATCCGCAAGCATATGCACATGTATGCGATGGCAAAAAATTAGCAACTTTATTTTATGAACCAAGCACTCGTACACGTCTCAGTTTTGAGGCAGCCATGTTAAATCTTGGCGGTAGCGTGCTTGGTTTTTCTTCCGCTGATTCCAGCTCAGCGTCCAAAGGAGAAAGCGTCGCTGACACGATCCGCGTAATCTCTTCTTATGCAGATATCTGTGCAATGCGCCACCCAAAAGAAGGAGCTCCTACCGTAGCTGCAATGCATTCACGGATACCGGTGATCAATGCCGGTGATGGCGGACATAATCACCCGACGCAGACATTAACGGATCTCTTAACGATCAAAACACTGACCGGGCGTCTGGATAATATGACCATCGGTATGTGCGGTGATCTGAAATTCGGCCGTACCGTACACTCTCTGATCAATGCTATGGTACGTTATCCGAATATACATTTTATATTGATCTCTCCGGATGAACTTCGTATTCCGGATTATCTTCGCCAAGAAGTCCTGGTGGACGGCAACATTGATTTCATCGAAACCAATGAATTGGAAAAATATATGCCAAAACTTGATATTTTATATATGACACGCGTGCAAAGAGAACGCTTTTTCAATGAGGAAGATTATATCCGCTTAAAAGACAGTTTCATCTTAGATGCAGCTAAGATGCGCTATGCCAAAGAAAATATGTATGTACTGCATCCGCTTCCGCGCGTCAACGAAATTGCAACTGAAGTCGATGATGATCCTCGTGCTGTATATTTTAAGCAGGCACAATTCGGTGTTTATGTACGAATGGCTCTGATCATGACTTTGCTTGGACTTGCAAAATAAAGGAGGTAACTATGTCACAGAAAGAAATTCCGGAAACCGGCAGATTAAATATCGGTGGATTAAACGAGGGTGTTGTCATCGATCATATTCAGGCCGGAGGTGCCATGAAAATATATGAATATCTCAACTTAGAAAAATTAGACTGCTCTGTTGCCATTATCAAAAATGCACGCAGCAACAAAATGGGCAAAAAGGACATTATCAAGATCGAAGGTCCTTTGGATATTGATCTGAATGTTCTCGGTGTATTAGATCCAAATTTAACGATCAATATTATTAAGGATAACAATATCGTTGCCAAACATAAACTGGAACTTCCGGAAACCGTTACCGGAATTATCCGCTGCAAAAATCCGCGCTGTATCACTTCGATCGAGCAGGAGTTACCACACTCTTTCAAATTGACAGACCGCAACAGACGGATTTATCGCTGCATTTATTGTGAATCTAAATTCAAAGGAAGTTTGGTCAACTGATATGTAATGACCTCTTGTCAAGTACAAATTAACAGAAATCACCACAAACTTTATTTAATTGTTGCTGAAGGCACCCAGAAAGAGCCTCGGAGTATCAGTTCTCGGCCTTGGCCACTCTGATATACGTGGATTGGTTACCTACAGGTCAATGGTCCGCCGTGAGCTCTACCGTCTAAAAGCGTGGATCACAGATCTCTCTGTACCGACATAGTTGAATCGTAGATAGCTCGAACCTTGAAATGGCCGAAGCCCTTTCAAGATGTCTTCAGTTGTTACTTTGTATTGGCCAGATGTATGTGGCGTAAGCCATCTTACATCTGCTTAATTACCCACCATAACAGCGGGATGATGATGTCAAGGCTGCGCAAGCACCGCCATAGGCGGCTGGGTCTTGACAGTAGCAGCACGATGTTATACCCACGTCAGGCAATGTTATCTGTCATCATGCCCCACATGAAGCATGCAAGTTCCCTTGCGATTGCTGTTTTGGCTACATTATGTTTCTTATACTTATTAAGCACCATCTTGTAGTATCGGCGTCTTAGACGCTCGTTAGCTTTGTCAGCATAAGCGATGACTGCAGGTGTATTCCCTGACTGACGGGACTTTAGTTCTTTGGATTTGAAACCAACCTGTCCTCTTGCATAGCATTGTGACGCTTCTGTTAGGAGTAGCCGTACATGCCTGTTTCCTGCTTTGGTAATTCCTAGTCTGTTCTGATCATCGCCGCTGGAATCTTCACCAGGTACAAGACCGAGGTAAGAAGCAAAGTGCTGGGCAGAAGCAAAGCGCTTGAAATCACCGACTTCAACCAGAACAGAAAGTGCAGTATGTGTCTTCACACCGATGAAGCAGCAAAGCTTTTTCACTGCTTCCTTGTATTCATCCTGTGTTGCAAGCTCCTCAATACGCTTATCCAATCGTTCAATCTTGTCTGATAGTGTCTGGTATGTCAGCAGGTATTCGTCGAGGATCTCCTTGTACAGAGCCTCAGGAGTTAAGGCCTTAAGCCATTTAAGATGAGCTGCTGTCCAATGACTTTTTCCGTCATAGCGATAGTTATGGCGTAAACAGAACGCAAGAATCTGCTGCTTCACTTTTTTCAGTGCTAGTTTGTGATCGTCCCTCATGCGCAGGAATTCTTTTGTTTCTTCATCCTTTGCAGTTGGGATATGAACAGGGCTGTAGTTATGCTGTGCAAGACATTTGGCAATGATTTCAGCATCACGTCTGTCTGTTTTTATACGCTTTTTACTACGCTGTTCAAGCATTGTAGTAGGAGCGAGAATAATGCATTTTACATTGTTCGCCGTTAATTGGTGATACAAAGTATAACCGAAGCAGCCAGCCTCATAACCGCATATGAAGTTAGCATCGTCTCCGTAGATGGTTCTAAGAAACTCCAGATAGTTCAGAACTTTTTTGTAATCAGCTTCTGTCCTCTGGTAGTGAGAAGCCTTTTCGGCTTCAATTGTGTAAGCACAAAGTGAAAAACTTTCCTTGTGAACATCCATTCCTACGTAAACTGTGTTATAATTCATTTGATGACCTCCCTTTGTATGCGGTAATCCCTGTTACTATTTGCTTTTGACAATCATTAGTATACAGGTAAATCCACGAAGTTACAAAGTGGAGGTCATTACATATTGTCTAACAGATCACTTTTCTACTGATTTGTAAAACAATGTGTTGTTGCTCTACTTAAGTCAAAAAAAGGCTGCCCCTTTCCACAAGATGTTCGGTAAAGGGACAGCCTTTTTAGCTGCTATTATGTTTGTAACATCATCAAAAACTACGGTTGTGCGATATATTCCACTACATTTCTTTTAGGAAAGACCGGTGATCACACCATCCTCGTTTACATCAATGCGCTCAGCCGCCGGATGAAGTGGCAATCCCGGCATTGTCATGACCGTACCGGTGATCGCAACGACAAATCCTGCTCCTGCGGACACATACACTTCACGTATCGTAATCTCAAATCCTTCCGGACGACCTAACTTCTTAGGATCATCAGACAATGAATACTGATTCTTTGCCATACAGATTGGTGTATCGCCATACCCAAGACTCTCTAAACGGTCAATTGCTTTCGCTGCTGCAGGTGCATAATTAACCTTGCCGGCGCCATAAATTTCTTTCGCAATCTTCTCAATCTTTTCCCGAATAGATAACTCGGTATCATATAACGGTGTAAAATCGCTCTCTTTGGTTTCCAGCGTATGAATTACCTCTTTTGCCAAAGCAATGCCGCCTTCTCCACCTTTTTCCCATACTTCGGAAAGTGCAAAATCACAGCCTCTTTCTTTACAGAACTGCTCAATGTACTGAAGCTCTGCATCGGTATCCGTTACAAAACGGTTCAAAGTTACTACACATGGTACCTTGAACTTTGCAACATTCTCAATATGTTTCTCTAAGTTTACGATACCTGCTTTTAACGCTTCCAGATTCTCTTCACCAAGATTTTCTTTGGCAACGCCGCCATTATATTTCAGGGCACGTACCGTAGCAACCAATACAACTGCATCCGGTTTCATGCCTGCCATACGACACTTAATATCAAAAAACTTCTCTGCACCAAGATCTGCGCCAAAACCAGCCTCTGTAATGACGTAATCCGCTAATTTAAGTCCGGTCCTTGTTGCACGGACACTATTACAGCCATGTGCAATATTAGCAAACGGGCCACCATGTACTAACGCCGGTGTATTTTCAAGCGTCTGCACCATATTAGGCTTGATGGCATCCTTTAATAACGCTGCCATTGCTCCTACTGCATTTAACTGTCCTGCCGTTACCGGTTCACCGGCATAATTATAAGCTACGATAATACGAGACAAACGTTCCTTCAGATCCTTCATATTATCCGCAAGACATAAGATTGCCATGATTTCTGAGGCAACAGAGATAATAAAATGATCCTCGCGTACAACTCCATCTACCGGACGTCCAAGACCAACCACAATATTACGAAGCACACGATCATTCATATCCATACAGCGTTTCCACACGATCTGATTCGTATCGATCTGCAATGCATTGCCTTGCTTAATATGGTTATCCAGCATGGCTGCCAACAAGTTATTGGCAGATGTAATTGCATGAAAATCACCGGTAAAATGAAGATTTAAGTCCTCCATCGGAACTACCTGGGCGTTACCGCCTCCTGCCGCTCCACCTTTGATACCAAAGCATGGTCCAAGAGATGGCTCGCGAAGTGCGATCACTGCCTTTTTGCCAAGCTTCCCCATAGCCTGTCCAAGACCAACGGAAGTTGTTGTCTTGCCCTCTCCTGCCGGGGTAGGATTGATCGCTGTCACTAAGATCAGCTTTCCATCCGGGTTATCTTTTACTCTATCCCAAAGCTCATCTCCAAGCTTTGCTTTGTATTTACCATACATTTCTAATTCATCCTTCGGGATATTCAGCTGTTCTGCCACTTCCCAAATTGGAATCATATTGGCTGCCTGCGCGATTTCAATATCTGATTTCATGTACAAAATCCTCCATTCTCTTTCTCCTGCTCCTCATAGTCCCCCTAAAAGTGACTAATCTTTATCCTATCATTTTTATAGTTTTTTGGCAAGCCACCCTACATAATCCGACACAATGTCGTGATCACTGCAGGCGTACAACATACGGCATCCCACCATTTCTTCTAACTCATTAAATACCATGCATCCACTCTTCTCTAACAAAAAATCCACTCCGACAAACGCTAAGGCACTGCCTCCTAACGCCATAATATACTGTCTGACTAACTCTTTTGTCATATTGTCCAGAGGATACTCTCGCACAGACCCACCCAGGGAATAGTTCGAGCGAAAATCACCAAAGCCCTGACGAAGTACCGCTGCATAAGGCTGTCCTCCTATAACATAGATGCGTATATCGCGGCTGTCACTGTCTATCCATTCCTGGCACAACAACTTTCGGTTAAGAAGCGGTTGCAGTTTCTCCTGTGTTTTCTCTTCTTCATCCCATTCTTCCATAGATACCAGAAATACTTCGCTGCCGCCATGTCCACCAACCGATTTAAGCACTACATTATGTCCCATCAGACCGCATTTGTCCTGCCATTTCAATACTACCCTTTTCAGCTTGATAAAAGCATTCTTCTTTTGGGTCTCAATGGATACCTGTGTCATATCTGCCAGTCCGACCGCATACTGCGTCAGATCGATCACAGTGCTTTTTGGTATCTGTAGTGGGCTCTTTGCTGACCACTTTTGTTTGAGTTTTTGCAAAGTCACCGCTTTATCATTCCCGGTATGAACGATATCACTCGAATGAAATACCAAAACTCCATGACATTCATAGAACAGACTGACTTCAGGATCTCTGGTCCGATTGATCACAAAATCCGGCAAGGGGGACGTTTTGTACTGATCCTTTGTCACCAAGCAAAATCTCAGACCATAGGCTTTTCCTGCCTGTGCAAACATAGACACAAAGCCACGGTTTTTCTCCCCTTCTGCTGTTTCATAAATCATATAACCTATGCGCTGCATTTATTCATCCCCTATGATTTCTCTCCTGTTTTCCTTCCAACACACGCTTAATATACTGCATGATCTTGTCTGCTGTATTTACCCCGGTACATTCTGCAATATTTCGAAAATGTGCATTGGAATTCACCTCACAGATCATATTTGCCGGTTTATCTTCACCACTTACAAATAACAGATCAACGCCCGCAAAATCAAGCCCCAATGCAAGCACTGCGCGAACAGCAAGATCACATTCTTCCTGCGAAGCTTCATAAGCTTCCATCTGCCCGCCATTCGATAAATTTGCACGGAAATCCGTTTTTGACCGACGCTTCATTGCCGCTACCACTTCTGTTCCTACAACCTGCAAACGCACGTCCACACCTGCACTCGCAGCAATAAACTTTTGATATAAAAATGGGGTGCCCGCCAATTTTTTCGTATAGCTAAGTGCCTCTTCCCGATCCTTTGCCAAATAAACCTGCCAGCCAAACGACCCAAAACACTCTTTGATCACCATCGGATAGCCTATCTGCTTCTCGATCGAAGACAAAAAATCCACATCTGTATAACCCACAGTAGCAAATGTTAAGGGAGCAACAACAGATGGGATCAAGGAAAACGCCTCCTCCGATGCCTCTGTTAGCAACCGAAAAGTTTCACTCTTATCGTCACAAGCCGCAACCGCCTCAGGCGTGTTAAAGATCGGAATCCCCCGTTTTTGACAATAACGCTCCATCCATTTTGCCAAACGTATGTCTTTGTCCCAAAAAATAATAAACGAATATGACGCTAACTTTGCCTCATCAGATTCCATTCCATAGATTGCATGAAGCATAGCGTTATCGCACAGATCCAGCCGGATCTCCTGCTGCCTTGCAGCTTCCCGCAGCCACTCATAATGCTCGACAAATTTACCGTTTTTTAGAAACGCATTTGTCACCAACAATCCCCGGATATTTTTTGTCGCCATCATACTCCATGCTCCTCCAGATCATCTACCATCCCTTGTAATGGATCTTGCTCTTCCGAGATCACATGCTCCGGATTTTCTAACATATCACTTGCAGAAAGTTCCTGTGCATAAGCTTCCAGCTCATCTGCTTCTGTTGCTGCATCGCCTCCTGACAGATATGCCTCAAACTGCTCCATCGTCATCAATACCTTTCTAGGCTTAGTGCCCTCTGCCGGTCCGACTACTCCTGCTTGATGCAATTGGTCAATAATGCGTCCTGCACGATTAAATCCTATTGAAAAACGACGCTGTAATTGTCCTGCTGCCGCACGCTCTGATTCAATAACAAAACGTCCTGCATCGGCAAAATACTCATCAACATCCGGTTTTTCGGATACGACTTCTGTCACTGTGCCATCCGGCTCTTCCGTAATTGCTGTCACCTCATGATTGTATTCCGGCTCTTCATTTGCCTCACATAGGAATTCAACCACATCGCTGACTTCTTTATCCGAAACAAATGCGCCCTGCACACGTACCGGCTCCGATTCTCCCGATGGAAAAAATAACATATCACCTTTACCAAGCAGTTTCTCTGCTCCACCTTTGTCCAGTATCGTTCTGGAGTCAATGGCTGATGATACCGAAAATGCAATTCTCGATGGAATATTCGCTTTGATAACGCCGGTGATGACATTTACCGATGGTCGCTGTGTTGCCAATACTAAGTGAATTCCCGCTGCACGTGCCAACTGAGCCAGTCTGCACACCGCATCCTCCACTTCTTTAGAAGCAACCATCATCAGATCAGCAAACTCATCAACAATGATAACTAACGATGGCATTTTGGAATATCCTGCTTTTTCCGGATCCTCTACTGTCTTGATCTTTTGATTGTAACCGGAAATATTACGTACTCCCAGTTCTTTGAATAAATTGTATCGTTCCATCATCTCCCGCACCGCCCAATTAAGCGCAGATGCCGCTTCGCGTGGATCCGTCACAACCGGACAGAACAAATGCGGGATTCCATTATATACACTAAGCTCTACCACTTTCGGGTCGATCATGATCAGCTTGACATCAGATGGATCTGCCTTATACAAAATGCTCATGATCAGCGTATTGATACATACCGATTTACCGGAACCGGTCGCTCCGGCGATCAATAAATGCGGCATCTTGGCAATATCCGTCATAATACGTTTACCGGCAATATCTTTACCAACCGCAAACGTAACCGGCGATTTTGCCTTACGGAAATCATCGCCCTCCAATAATTCTCGAAAATACACCGGACTTGGCTCCGGATTTGGCACTTCAATTCCAACCGCTGATTTTCCCGGGATCGGTGCTTCAATACGAACACTCGGTGCCGCCAAACTCAGCTTAAGATCGTCGGTAAGATTAGTGATCTTATTTACTCGGACACCCTGTTCCGGAAGCACTTCAAAACGGGTAACGGTTGGTCCACAGGTGACCGGTCCCATCGTCACGTTCACATTAAAGCTGCGCAGCGTATCCTGCAGTCTGGCTGCTGTCTCACGAAGCTCACTGTCGCTGACCCTTCCCGGTATCTCCTTTGGAACACTAAGCAATTCCACCGGAGGAAATTCATATGGTTTATGCTGTTCTTCACTCTGCTTTGCAGTCATTTTTTCCTTACCGGACGCAAAAGCATCTGCAATCTCCGCAGCGTTATAGGTAGAAACCGCACCACTTCCTCCTCGCACCGTACTGCTCTCTGATTTTGTCGTTGAACGTTCTGCTTTATTCAGACTATTACGATTTGTCCGACTTGTCTTTGCCGGTTTCTTCGGCTCTTCAGAAACCTTCTCCGTCATTGCCATTGCCTGTGTCATATTCTCCTTCGTTTCCGCAATGTAACTCTCAAGTGACTGCGTCGAAGGCTGCTCGTGTAACGGTGATGTGATTGTTTCCGACAACGGTTTATCAAACTTGCGTCGCAGTTCCTCACGATAGATTGGAATCTCTGAAGATGGCTCCACCGACATATGCTGTTCTTCCTGCTGCACTTTTTGATGCTCTATCGACTCCTGTTCCTGCGTCTGCGTACGCACACTTTTCCCACTCGGTAATATCTCTTCCAGCTTTCCGGCTTTTTCTTTGGTTGTATTTGTATTTTTGCGATTTTCCTGTTCTTTTTCCTGCATCCGGTCTATCTGCTCATTCATCTGCTGCAAATTGACAGACTGCATTTGATGATCCGAGTATATCTTACGTCGTTTCGGTGGACGAACCTTGTAAGATGGCACCGTGTAATCTTCTTCTTGACGGATCACCTCATAGGCTTCTCCCATCTCCTGATAATAGGCATTTCGCTTGCGCAGCATTGCCATCCATTCAATTCCATAAAATATGTAAATGCTAACTAATAATAATGCGCCTAATACGCAATAACCACCCACTTCACCCAGTACACGGAATACTCCTAAGTCGATGTATTTACCAACAATACCACTGCCCGTCAATCCCATTAACGCCAACACGATTACCGTACCACTGGCAATTCTGCGCGGTACGCGTTTGTCTCCCGGATTTACGATCGAAAAAATAACAGCAAGAACGATTGCCATCGGAATCATCCATGCCGTCCAGCCAAATAATTTCATAAAAATGTTTTTTATTACCGCTCCAAATTGTCCGGCAAGCCCAAAAAAACTCACATAGCATAGCACTAACACAGCACAATTGAGCAAAATCGTCATTCCCTGCTCAAATGCGATATGGTCCTGATACTCGTTCATTTCTTCAATCGTGCGTCGACGATATGTATTCGTCCCGGTGCGACTCGCTTTCGATGTACCGCCGCTTCCATTCTTCTTGTGAGCCGTCGTTTTAGACGTTGTCCTGCCAGACGGCTTGGTACTATGTACTGCCTTTACTCCGCTTGTCGTTTTTTTGGCACTTCGCCCTCCGCTGCCTGCCTTTTTCTTTGCCGCAGATGTCTTTGCTGCCATGACACTCCTCCAATTATCTGAATATTCCATAGCCGACCGTGATCAGTCCTACGATCGCACAATAAACTGCAAATATTTTATATTTCTTTCCCTGTATCAAACGCATCATAATGCAGATTGACAAATATCCTACTATTGCGGAAATAACTGTCGCCACTGCACATGCCGGTACTGCTGACGCCTGCAGTGGAGCCTTAGCAACATCCTTTAACTCCAACACGACCGCGCCTAAAACAGCCGGGATCGACATAATAAAAGAATATTTCACAGCAAACTTCTTTTCAAAACCGCAAAGCAGACAAGCTGTAATCGTCGTTCCGGAACGCGACAGCCCCGGCATTGTTGCGATTCCCTGTGCAACACCGATCAATCCCGCATTGACATACGACGCCTCTCTTGGTCGTTTTGTTCCTTCATCTGCATAATCTGCAATAACCAAAAATACAGAAGTGATCAACAGACAGATGCCCGGAACGACCAACACAGTTCCTGCAAGTTCCACCGTATCCTTAAATAAGATGCCGATCACGCCTGTCGGAATCGTAGACACGATCACTAACATAACAAACTTTCGATAAGCTGTACGAACAATTTTGTGATAATGACGCTCATTCCCTCGAAATCCTGAGAACCAAATTCCGATATTTGCAAATACGTCTCCTACAATATGTAATCCTTCCACGATCATCTTCAAAATATCATGTCGGAATGCTACAAAAATAGCAAATAATGTTCCAAAATGCAGCATAACATCAAAGAAAAGGCCACCGCCCTCTAAGTCTATGTGCATGATCTCTTTCAAAATAACCAAATGCCCGGAACTGCTTATTGGTAAAAACTCTGCAAGTCCCTGAACAATACCTAATATAATCCCCTTCCAAACTGGCATATCCATCCTCATTTCTGTACGCAATCTTTACAGCTTCCCCCCGCGCTCTGCGCACCTGAACACAACGGGTTATGTAAACTACTATAATGAGCCGTCTTATAGCTCATTATAGCATACCCTCATATCAACTGCAAATGTCTGTTCTGTTTTTGGCAATGCGCTGCTGCAATTCCTGCAGTGCTTCATGAATACCGCCCACACATTGATACAAGCCTGCCTCTACCGCCTGCCTGCCGACCAAGATTGTGCCCAGATCTCTGCTCAATATGCCCGGAGTGATCATCCACTGTTCGATCGTATCCTCACTCACGTTAGAATGGGCGGCAATGAATCCGGTGATCCGTTCCTGTATCAAACGAAAATACTCATATGTCTGCGGCGCTCCAAGCACCATTCCGCTCATGCGTACCGGATGAATGATCACTGTCGCCGATGGGGCGATCACTGTGTAATCTGCCGCAACTGACAATGGCACCCCGATCGAATGGCTGTCTCCCACAACAAGCGCTACTGTTGGCTTGGATAAACCGGCGATCATCTCTGCCAACGCAAGTCCACAGGACACATCTCCACCTACCGTATTGATCAAAAATAATATGCCATCCAATTTGTCACTCTGCTCTAACGACGCCAAGATCGGGAGCATATGCTCATATTTTGTCGTTTTGGTCTGACTGGAAGCCGATTCATGTCCTTCAATCTCTCCAATGATCGAGACCAGCTGCATTCTCACCCCCGTCTCTTCATTCACCAGCAAACGCATTCCATATTCTTTTAGTACCTCGTCCATCTGCACACACCTCACTTTTCTGTTTCGTCTCTTGTAGTATGCGCCAAACAGATTTCTATTATACGGTTCTTGTGTTTATGTATCGATCCTGCGATAGATCATCGCTCCTAATATGCCAATTGCCGCACCTGCCAGAGTCCCGGCAATAAGAAGAACCGGCATATAATAAATAATTTTTGCAGTCTGCATCACGTATGCCGCAACCAAAAGCTGCCCGACATTGTGCATCACGCCGCCGGCAATGCTGATCCCATATATCGAAAACTTTTCTGTTTTTTTCAAAACAAACATAACTGCAAAACTAAGTAATCCCCCCGCAAAGCTATACAGCATCGTAGACAAACTGCCAAAAGTGACCCCACATAGTACAATACGGCAGACAGCCACTCCGAATGCTATCCCACCACCGAACTGATACAACGCAAATAGTGTTACCACATTCGATAATCCAAGCTTAATTCCGGGAATACCTAATGATATAGGTATCAATGATTCCAAATAGCTAAGGACCATAGCAAGAGCCACTAACACTCCTACGCCTGCAATTTTATGAGATTTTGTATCCATCTTCGTTTCTCCTCAACTATAGAAAAAGGATTGCCATACGAACATCCTATGACAATCCTTATAATCTACTGCATAAATAAAAGATTATAACTGATCTTTTACATCTTTAATGCTGAAGCTGGTACGTCCCATCTTATCCTTACCTAAGCATACCACTTTTACATGATCTCCAAGGGTAAGAACATCCTCAACATGATTGATACGCTCATTTGCAATCTTAGAAATGTGAACCATTCCTTCTTTGCCCGGAGCGAACTCAACAAATGCACCGAACTCCTTGATGCTGACAACATCGCCCTCTAAGATCTGTCCCTCATAATAATCCGTTGTAATGATCTGGATCAAGCGAATTGCCTCCTGCATCATCGCTTCATCTTCGCCACAAACAGAAACGGAACCGTCATCTGTAATGTCGATCTTCACACCGGTACGCTCGATCAATGTATTGATCGTCTTACCGCGCTGACCAACAACATCGCCAATCTTCTGCGGATCGATCTGAATCTGAACGATCTTCGGAGCATATGTGCCCACTTTCTCACGAGGTGCACCGATTGCCGGAAGCATAACCTCATTCAAAATGTACATTCTTGCCTCACGTGTGCGGCGAATTGCCTCCTCAACGATCGGTCTTGTAAGTCCATGAATCTTAATATCCATCTGGATCGCTGTAATACCATCTTTGGTACCTGCCACCTTAAAGTCCATGTCACCGAAGAAATCCTCTAAGCCCTGAATATCTGTCAATACCAGATATTCATCGTCTGTATCACCGGTTACCAATCCACAGGAAATACCTGCAACCGGTTTCTTGATCGGTACACCTGCTGCCATCAATGACATTGTAGATGCACAAATACTTGCCTGAGAAGTTGATCCGTTGGATTCAAAAGTCTCAGAAACAGTACGGATTGCATATGGGAACTCTTCCTCACTTGGAAGTACCGGAACAAGAGCTCTCTCTGCCAATGCACCATGTCCGATCTCACGACGTCCAGGTCCGCGGCTAGGTTTTGTCTCACCAACAGAATAAGACGGGAAGTTATAATGATGCATATAACGCTTGCTTGTCTTATTTGGATCTAATCCATCAACACGCTGGCACTCAGAAAGCGGTGCAAGCGTTGTGATCGTACAGATCTGTGTCTGTCCACGTGTAAACATTGCGGAGCCATGTACCCTCGGTACAAGATCAACCTCTGCTGCAAGCGGACGGATCTGATCGATCGCACGTCCATCCGGACGTTTGTGATCTACTAAGATCATTTTACGAACTGTCTTCTTCTGATACTGATATACAGCCTCATCAAGGATCTCTAACCAATCCTCTTTATCCGCAAATGCCTCTGCTAACTTCTCAGTTACAAGACGAACATTTTCTTCTCTTGTCTGCTTATCGTCAGAAAATACTGCCTCTTCCATCTCTGCCGGAGGAACGATCTCTTTGATCGCTGCAAACATCTCCTCAGGGATCGCACAGCTTGTATACTCATGTTTTGGCTTGCCGACCTCAGCAACGATCTGATCAACAAACTGAATGATCGTCTGGTTTACTTCGTGACATTTATAGATCGCTTCGATCATCTTGTCCTCCGGAAGCTCATTCGCACCAGCTTCGATCATAATAACTTTTTCACGAGTAGAAGCTACGGTCAAACGCAGATCTCCGTTATCCCACTGCTCCTGATTTGGATTGACGATAAACTCACCATCCACAAGTCCCATCTGTGTTGTAGCACAAGGACCTGCAAAAGGAATATCAGAAATACTTGTTGCCACTGCAGAACCGATCATAGCAACTAACTCCGGACGACACTCCGGATCTACGGAAAGTACCAGATTGTTCAAAGAACAGTCATTGCGGTAATCCTTCGGGAACAACGGACGCATTGGTCTGTCGATAACACGTGCTGTAAGTACTGCATTCTCAGAAGCCTTACCTTCACGTTTATTAAATCCTCCCGGAATCTTTCCAACGGAATACATCTTCTCTTCAAACTCTACAGACAATGGGAAAAAATCGATTCCCTCGCGTGGCTTATCGGATGCTGTAGCCGTACATAATACAGTTGTGTCTCCATAGTGCATCAATGCTGCACCGTTTGCCTGCTTAGCAACTCGTCCAATATCAATTGATAAAGTTCTGCCTGCAAGCTCCATTGAATAAGTCTTGTATGACATATATTAACCTCATTTCCGTGCTGTAAAATATACTCGGCACAAGGCAGGCACAGCACACTCCCTGTCTCGTCCGGATGCAGGCATAGCCGAAACAACTGAAAAAACGACCTGCTCAGATTATCTTTTCAGAAGTCTCGGAAACCGCCTGCACACTATCTGTATAATTATATCATGGAACCATATGATATGCAACAGCAAAAAACCGGTTGTGCAATCTATACACAACCGGCCGATACAAGCCATTACTTTGATTATTTTCTAAGACCAAGCTTCTCGATCAATGCACGATATCCTTCAAGATCTTTCTTCTGAAGATATGCAAGAAGGTTACGTCTCTGACCGATCATCTTCAACATACCACGTCTGGAATGATGATCTTTCTTATTAACCTTTAAGTGCTCTGTCAACTCATGGATACGCTCTGTTAAGATAGCGATCTGTACTTCCGGTGAACCTGTATCCTCTGGAGTACGTCCATAAGTCTTGATGATTTCTGCTTTCTTCTCTTTACTGATCATAATAAAATCCTCCTATCAATTATTTTCTCCAATCACTAAGAAATGGACGGAGTGACCACTTTCTGAGTGACGGTATTAACAACTTTCACATATTAACACAAAACCGATTGTCTGTAAAGTGTTATCCGAAAAAATTTATTCCCTTTTCTGTCATAAGCGCATCCAATGCAACATCATGCTCCTGTGCTTCCATCCGCTGCACAAGTTGAAACGAAAATGCATAACCGATCTTGAGTACTCCTCCGGCATTCGGTTTACACAATCCATATTCCGCAAAGTAGCGGTCATAAAATCCGGCACCATACCCGACCCGGTAACCTCTTTCATCATAAGCAAGCCCCGGCACCAGCATAACTCCATCTTCTGCCCGAACCGGCTCCGCACCAGCCGGCTCTAATATCCCCATGGTGCCTCTGTGCAGATCATTCATTGCCCTTACTTCATAAAACTGCATCCGCTGTTCCTCCACGCAAGGCACTGCCACTGCTATTTCCGGCAGTTCTTTCCACACTCTCTGCAATAACTGAAGTGTATCGATCTCTGTACGGCAGGACACAAATGGATAGAACCGGCGAGGCCTCTTCTGACGTAAGAAAGCCATCATATGATCTACTGCCTGCTGCTCTGCTGCATCTCTCTTATCCCCTGTTAGTTCGGCACGCATGGCACGCATTTGCCCACGAAGCTCTTCCTTGGTCAATTAATGTCCCTTCTTTCTCTCTTTCGCTGCCATTTCCTTACCAAGATCTCTTGTCGTTCCGTCCGGATTGACAATCGTTACATTGTTTAATTGCGCACGCAGATTATTTTTGACGGAGTCGATATACTCTTTGCGCAATTTCTGCTGTTCTGCCTTTTCTTCTGCCGTCAATCCTTCTGATTTTGATTTGTGATACAATTCGTTAATTCTTGCAATTTTCTTATCATCCATATTTTTCTACATTCCTTTCTATGATCTTTTGCTCTAAATATGCTGCACATATGTTCTTCAAACAGTAACTTCCGGTATGAGAAATTTCCGTTACTTCTTTTCTCCCAATTGCTGCATAAGCTGTTCTGCCACTTTCAGCCCATCCATCGCCGCCGAAGTAATTCCTCCCGCATAACCGGCACCCTCACCGCATGGGTAAACCCCTTCATAATTTGCCTGCAGCGTATCATCCCGTATAATGCGGATTGGAGATGACGTTCTCGTCTCCACGCCGGATACGATCGCATCCACTCTTCCAAATCCATGGATACGTCTTTCAAACTGCGGAATGCTCTCCGCAATGGCATCGCCAATCTCTTTTGGTAAAATGCTTCGCACATTGGTAAGCGTATATTCCCCACACAGACACGGCGTCACTTCGCCAAGTGCTGTACTTTCCCGGTTCTGTAGAAAATCCCCTAATAGCTGTACCGGAATTCTTCCTTGCCCCTGCTCATAGGCGGCCTGTTCCAACCGACGTTGAAACTGCATACCGTCAAACAGCCCCTCGCCAAAATCTTCCGGTCCCACCGTTACGACAATGGCGCTGTTCGCATTGGCTCTGTCTCTGGCATATTCACTCATACCATTGACAACCAGCCTTCCACACTCCGAAGAGGCATTGACAACCTGTCCACCCGGACACATGCAAAAAGAATACACGCCTCTGCCATCCGATGTTGTATTGGTCAGTTTATATGAAGCCGGTGGAAGGATCTTAGCCGCCTCTCCATACTGCGATAAACCGATCATCTCCTGTGGATGTTCCATCCGCACGCCTACAGCAAATGCCTTAGGCTGCATAACAACGCCCTGTTCTTTAAGCTCTATAAACGTATCTCTTGCACTATGTCCTGTGGCAAGTATCACGGTCTCACACGCCATCTGCGAAATTCTGCCCGCCTGTTCATATTCCACGCCACAAATGCGGTCCCCCTGCAAGAGAAACCTCACAAAACGCGTGTCAAAATGCACCGTTGCGCCCAGCGCTAAGATCTCTTCCCGGATCGACCGTACTACCTCTCGAAGTTTATCGGTTCCGATATGCGGTTTCTGCATATACAAAATCTCTTCCGGTGCTCCATGCGCCACAAAACATTCCAGCACTTTTCGGTTTCTGCCGGAAGGATCCTTTACCATCGTATTGAGTTTGCCGTCTGAAAAGGTTCCGGCTCCGCCTTCCCCAAACTGCACATTACATTCCGGATCCAGCTCTCCTGTCTGCCAAAAATGATCCACCTTGCGCCTTCGCACATCGACATCGCTTCCCCGCTCCAAAATAACCGGTTTTAACCCGGCTCTCGCCAACTCTAATGCAGCAAATAAACCTGCCGGTCCCATGCCGACCACAACCGGAGCACTGATCGTATCTGCAAAGGTAACAACTTTCCTTTGCTTTGATGCCTTCACCAAAGTAACTTTCGATTGAAATGCTTTCTGCTGCAACAGCTTATGTTCGCCATCCAGACAAAGCGTCACGGTATAACTGAACACGATTGCATCCTTATGCCTCGCATCGATGGAACGCCTTTTCACCGTCAAATCCCGCAATTGTGATTCTTTGCGGTGCAATAACTTTGCCGCCGCCTTGCATACCAATGCATATTCAGACTCCGTCAATATACCACGACGAAGTGCTTCGGCAGGCACCTCCTGTTGTACCTTGGCCAACGGTACTTTTATCTGTGTGATCTGTATCATGATCTACTCCTTATCTTTGTTTTTAATGCACACGCCGCACTCTGCCCTGCCAAATGTCCACTAGACCAAGCCCACTGCAGATTGTAGCCACCACAGATCCCATCTACATCCGCCAGTTCTCCGGTAACATATATTCCCGGATACTTGATCAGTTCCAAAGTGTCAGCCTGCAGTT
Source organism: Jutongia sp. SJQ-6 (assembly GCF_054161275.1). The sequence goes on from NZ_CP195314.1 coordinate 714,128, forward strand.
CGCTTAAAGCCACGCCTCCGGTTGTAACCTGCGCCTTGTCGAAATCACTCACCTTCCGGATATGTAATTTTTTGCCTTTGATCTGATCTGCCAGATCGTTTTGCCATCTGTCCTCCTGCAATATTTCAGCCCCGTCTCCAGGGCTCTTATGCAATGCCTGCAACAATGCTTTCGCTAATTTATCCGGAAGCATACCGTCCAAAACATCCCCCAGACTTCTTCCAACTCCATAGGTCTTAACCCGGCGCAACAGTTCTTCCATAACCTGTTCTTTGGTATGATCCGGCATAACATCAAGTTTTAAATAAGGTTCTTTTCCTTGATACAAGAGGCGGGAAACTCTTCCGCTGATCTGAAATACCGGAATACCGGAAATCCCTTTGGCAACCATCTGTATCTCTCCAATATCTTCTGCCAGTCTGCTGCCCTCACACCACAGCTCTACCTGTCCCATAATTCGGACACCACTCCATAATTTACAGCAGGCATCATCGAGTTCGATCGATGTCAATGCTGGCAATGGCGGTACGATCGCCACTCCAAGTTCCTGCAACATACGATAACCATCTCCGGTCGTACCCTGTGCAGGAGCCGCACTGCCGCCAACTGCTAATATCAGTTTACGTACAAGATATTTATCGCGGTCCGTCTGTACTTCATAACCGGTAATATTCTGACCGGACAGATCCTTTCTCGGAATGATCCGCTGCAACGTTTCGTCACAATGAACCTCCACCTTATACCGATCCATCTCGCGCTCTAACATAGCTCGTACCGAAGCCGCCTGCCCGGATAACGGATAATAATAACCATCACGTTCTTTTGACATCACACCGCTTTCCCAAAAATAATCAATGACTTTTTGGTGATCAAACCGCTGTAGCACCATTTGAACTAACATATCATCACTGCTGTGATAACAGGATATTTCCTGATTTCGATTCGTAAAATTGCAGCGTCCGTTCCCGGTCGCTAAAATCTTTTTACCCGGTTTATTTTTCTTTTCGATCACGGTAACATTAGCGCCCAGCTTTGCAGCCTCAATCGCTGCAACCATTCCGGACGCACCGCCTCCCGCCACAAGTACAGGTATGCTTCGCATCTTCATCCTCCCTGTTCCTTTTATTACTGCTCTTATGAAGAATAATTTTCCAATAAGCCATATAAGGCATCTTCATCTTTTACTTCAATGCCATTTTTTAATGACATCTGCTCCTCTTTCGACAAAGTATCCGTAGATATTCCGGTATATTCATAAACCGTCTTCTGGTCACCATAATAGACAACCACTTCTCCATCTACTGCGATCAAATAATAACGATATTTTACTTTTGAAGGATCATAAATTTTTCGCACAATGATCCGATCTTTCGAAAATGTTGTGATCCCTATACTTTGCAAACCATTTAAGAACTCCTCCACCGGAAGATTCTGCATGTACTTTTTGAAATAGCCATCTGCTTCTTCCCTGTTAAAACCAACTAATTCCTCCGGAATCGTTTCGTATTCTGTCGTGGTCTGGTCTTTCACTTTGTCGTAATTTTCAATCTGATACACCGTATTAACCGATAACATTTCCTCTGTGTTTGCCACCGGAAGCCCCTCTGACAGATCTTCGAATTTGACCTCGACCTGTTTAGAAACTTCTTTTTGTACGGCTCCGGCAATCTCCTCACGATATGACCGGCTAAGCTGCGTATACTTTCCCATCGCTGCACGATAACAATAATAATTCATTAACACAACGACTGTCAATGCTCCAAATGCCGCACTCCAATATAAAAATCTGCGTTTTCTCATTCTTGTTTCCTCCTTACTAAGCATCCACACTTAGATCACTGCCCTGTTTGGACCGTATTAGATGTCTTAGTACCATTTTCCCACGAAACAAGAAAGATATACCCTTATCCCGACATAACTACCAATTCAACGCTCTATAGTTAAAATTGCCACAAATTTCTGTCTGCTCAATATAATGGCAACCGGTTACCTGCCACCTTAATGGGATGACACCCAATTGCCAGATTTCAAAAATAAAGCAACGCGCTCGTTGGCATCGTCTACTATCTTCTCATCATACCCAAGCATTTTTAGCAACCGGATCGCATTTCTTGTGCAGGCACGACCTTCTCGCAAGCAATAATCAAACGTCACTTTATCATCTTCCACCTGTTCTTCAAAGTGATAATTATCGTATTCTTTCTCTAATAAATACGTCAGTTCAATATCATGCGTGGCTGCAAAACATAATCCGCCCTGTTCTGCTATTGCCTGCAAGATCCGGCTGGAAGCAGCGATTCTTTCGACTGTATTGGTTCCTCGAAGTACCTCATCGATAAAGCAAAGCACCGGCAGTTCCGACAATCTTGTCAGATCTAAGATTCGTTTTAACGATCTGATCTCCACAATATAATAACTTTCCTGACTTAATATATCATCTCGCAGCGCCATGGACGAGGCGATACAAAACCACGAAGCCTGATAATTCTCCGCTAAAACCGTATGCAATGTCTGCGCTAAGATCGCATTGAGTGCTACTGTCTTGATAAATGTTGATTTTCCCGATGCATTCGATCCCGTCAATAACACACTGCGCTCTGCCGTAATAGAATTTCTGACTCCCTCCGGGATCAACGGATGGTACATTTCAGTTACCGCAAACTTTCCATTTGCCTGATGTGACAACTGCGGTACACAATATTCTCCATACATAATACGGCAAGATGCCGTCGATAACATCGTATCTAAATATCCTATCGTATCATACATGATTCGCAACTGCTGCTCGTATTTTTTTGCCTCACGGATCATTGTCGACATTTTGACCAGATCTACATGGAACAAAATTCTTATATAGTCCATCAACGAATCCATAATATCTCCGGACATCCCGCTTCCACCATTCACCAAAAAACAGAAACGTCTGTATTTTCCAAAACAGGATGTCTGCTTTTTTAGCTGATCCTGATACTTTTCAAGACCCGGAATCGTCTTCCTCGCAACGCCCTCGCATTGCTCTACCATATGCAGTATAAACGTAAACAGCCGTATATAACTGTCCACCTTTGCCTTAGCCTGATAATACGATATAATATTTCCACCCATGATCGCAATACTGGCGATCACCATAAATTCCGGTGCAAAGGCACAGCCTATAAGAGCGCCGACCAGACAGACACCTGCCAATATATGAGGCAGTGCCCCGATCGGTTTCATATCCTGTATTAATTCCAAATGATCATACACGGACATTCGTTCTAATTTGCCGATCTCAGCAAGCGCCTCCTGTAAATACATGCGTTCCTGTGTATTCTCCAACAGATATGTGATCACTCGCTCGCGTTCTTCCATTTCTGCATCTGAAGCAATCGGATGACGGAGTGCTGCATACAAATATTCTTCCCCGATCGAAGTCCGTGTATGATTCCATACCTGATACACTTCATCCATATCCAGATCATTCCAGGTAATATCGTCCACAAATTCATGCTTTTGGCTTTCCTCCGCCTTTTTTTCTAACACCTTATAATAGCTGACAATAGCATTCCACTGTTCCTCCGAATAATTACGGTCTGCAGATTTTCCCCATGAGTTGATCAGAAACTCTCTCATCCGCTTCTTTCTCGCCTTTTCATCACAGACCATTTTGATCCCGATAAGCACCAAAATTACTACTACTGCGATAATGATCTTAATTCCTATGTCCATTTTGAAACCTCCACATGTAATTACGAAAGAAAAAGAGAGTTTATTGCAACTCTCTCTTTCCAATTAGAATTATTGTATGATGCAGGCACTAAGCTACCCGTTATACATAAGATAACTCTACGCCGGGACATCATTTTTATAAAACACGGCCGATCTTGATCGGCTTGCGATAATAAGCACTGGAAATCTTAATTCCATCGCTCGGGTTACTTGCATGAATGATCTGACCGTTTCCAATATAGATTGCTACATGGCTGACATGTCCACTTCCATAGAAGAACAGATCTCCCGGTCTTTCGCTTCCTTGTGATACGCTTCTAGTCGCAGATGCCTGTGCACCGGACGTACGTGGCAGTGAATGACCAAAGCGCTGGAATACACGCATCGTAAAGCCGGAGCAATCTGTTCCGCTCGTAAGGCTTGTACCACCATATACATAACGATTGCCCAAGAACTGCATTGCATAGGAGATCAAGGAAGATGCTCCTGAAGAGCTTCCACTGTCTCTATCCTGTGATCGACTGCCGCCCTTTTTGCCGGACTTTTTACTCTGACCTACTTCTTTGATCGAAACGGCACGATTCAGATTGTAAGTCATCTTAATAAAATCTTTCGATACAAATGCTCTGTCGTCATCAATAGCGATCATAACCCAATTATTCAGGTCAGCATACATTTTCTCTTTGTCAATCCCCTTTAGCTGAGACTTCTTCACATTTTTGCGGATATATTCATCCAGCCAGCCTTTGGTTAATTTCTCTCTGGTAATCTTATAATCTTCATCTGCTGAAATCTGGTCAAATACGTTTGCCTTCGTTGACGGCAGATAACGTACATTTAACGTTTCAGTTGTAACCGTTGCACGCAATGTTGCTACTTTCTGAGCCTTTGCCTCCGCTTTCTCATCCGTGATCAGATAACTGGCTTTGACAAAACCTCTCACACCACCGGATACGATCTTAGCCCATCCTTTTTTGATCTTGTATACATGACAACCGGAATTATTTGTCATCTTTCCGACTATTTTAGCATTCTCACTTGGTCTTTTACGTACATTCACATAATTCTTGACCTGTACCACGCCCAAACGATCATACACAAGATTCAGCTTGATCTTCTTCGGCGCAGGTGTTGCTGTCGGTGCAGGTGTTGCTGTCACCGTCGCCTGTACTGTCGTACTCTGTGCAGACTGACCGGAAGTGCCGGTCTGCTGTACAACAGCGTTAGTCTGTGTCACACCCTCAGCCTTGTCCTGCTCCGGTACCTTAGTAAGTGCTTCTGACGCCTCCTCAAGTTCCATATCCTGCAGAGCATCTTCGCAATATTTATCAAAAGATACCGCTAATCCTGCCAATGGCTTTTCCGTCTGTGTGCTCCAATCATTACCTGCTGAAACGACATGTCCCAGACAGATGACACCCAAGGATGCAACTGCCATTCCGATCACTACATGTAATTTATTCTTATCCATGTTATCCTCCATATTCTCATGATCCTGTCTGCAACAAACACACAGGATCCTTATTTCTCCATCGACCGCCTGCAACGCAGACGGTCGTAGAAAGTATTTCTGTTATTTATTTTGTATAATTGTTACAAATATATTACGAAGTATAACAAACTGTTAAGAAATTGTCAAATAATGATGCACACCAGTCCGCCATTTCCATCATTGACCACTTTTTGAATGGTTTCCTGCAATTTGATACGACTCTCATCTCCCAGTCGATCCACTTTCGTATCCATCCCCTCTTCAACCAATTGACGGACGGTTTTTCCAAAGATATTGGTATCCCATATACCTTTTTCATCATCTTCCCCATGCTGATCTGCAATGTAGGCAATCAAGTCATTGGCCTGTTCCTGCGTACCAACGATCGGGGCTATCTCTGTCTCGATATTGGCCTGTATCAAATGAATAGATGGGCTGACAGCTCGAAGTTTCACACCATACTTACTGCCGTGCTTGATCAGTTCCGGTTGATCGATCTCAATCTCATCTACCGATGGCGTCACAACGCCGTACCCCTTACGGTGTACTTCCTCCCACGCATTTTTCAGTTTGTCGATCTCTGCATGATTGTCAGCATATTCTCGCAGCAAATGGATCAGTTGATACTCGTCATCTATCTGTGTCCCGACCAATTCACTAAGTATCTGATAATATCTTCCATCATCAAATAATGTGTCGATCCGGACTTCTCCGTTTTCCATACCGATCCGGCCAATCCGAAACCCCTTGATCGCATCACTGGTGATCGCCAGATTGGCGGCTGTCACATCACACAGTCTGCTGATCCCACCCAAAATCATACGAACTTTTTGCACCAGTTCCTGCTTCAGCCAATGATCCTGTGGCAGCATCTCTACCCATTTCGGCAAATGGAAGGCTAGTTGGCGTACCGGAAAAGAAGACAGGATTTTTTCTAAAATTGCAAGAACGTCCTCCCGGCGAAGCTGGTTACAATTGACAGCCATAGCGACCGCATGATATGTCTGCTCCAGTTTTTCCACCAATGCTGCGGTCTCTGAACCATAAGGTTTTGCCGAATTTACAAGTACCACAAATGGTTTTCCTATCGCTGTCAACTCCTGGATCGTTCGTTTCTCCGGATCTTCAAATGCCTCTCTTGGCAAATCTCCAAAAGAGCCGTCAGTTGTCACAACGATTCCAATCGTTGAATGATCATGAATCACTTTTCTTGTGCCAAATTCGGCAGCCTGTGTAAAAGGCATTGGACTTTCTGACCAAGGAGTCATAACCATTCTTTCATTTTGTTCCTCGTAAAGTCCCTCTGCTCCCTTAACTATGTAACCGACGCAATCGATCAAGCGGATCTTAACTTCATTTTCTCCAAACAGTTTAACATTTGCCGCCTCTTTGGGAATAAATTTCGGCTCCGTTGTCATGATCGTTTTGCCGGCAGCCGACTGTGGGAGTTCATCTACAGCACGTTGTCTTTCGTGTTCCTGTTCCATCTCCGGCAAGACCAATAATTCCATAAAACGTTTGATAAAGGTCGATTTACCGGTTCGCACCGGTCCGCAGATTCCCAGATAAAACTCTCCTCCTGTGCGTTCAGCAAGATCTTTATATACTTGAAATTCACTCATCAGGCATTCCCCTTCCATAATATATGCCATGCTACTCTAAGGTTTCTACCACAATCTATGCACCGGCATAACAGAATATGACAAAAAAGCAAAGTCAGCGCTTTGCAAGAATTGTTAAAGCAATTCTTGATGGCATCACGCTACACAACAGCAATTTCCTATCATTCAAAAAAGACAGTGCATTCATACACTGCCTTTCATACTGTTATCCATATATGTTTATATCTTCAAAGAACCAGCCAATGCTGAAAGCTGCTGTATCTCTTTCAAAATAGTGTTCTGATTTGCCACAAAAAACAAACTCACGATGATCAGGCAAACCGAAATAAGTAATCCAAGGATCGAGCATACTAGCCCGGCAATTGCCATCCCGGTACCCGCCTTTTGCTTTGCCAGTACATAACCGGATAATCCCAATCCTACAACGGCCAGGAGCAATGTGATATACTGCGAGCAACAACATAACACGATCGATAAAATACCACAGATCATTCCGGCTACTGCCATTCCCGGGTTTGGCTCCTCTGGCACATAATATCCCTCCTGCGGAGCTTTCGTGTAACCATTTTCTTCCATTATGACCCCTTTCCGCATTATTTCTGCATGGCGCGATACTTCGCATAGCCCTTGGAATAATGCATTTTTTCATCCTTTGTCACAAACACCGCTTCAACATTGTCCAAAGAGTCGATCAATTCCATCCCTTTCTCCAAACCTAAGCCGAAACAAGTGGTAGACAATCCATCTCCATCTACAGATGCTTTTGAAAGTATTGTCACCGCCATCAACGTATTATCCACCGGGTAACCGGTAGACGGATCCAATATATGATGATAGAATTTTCCGTTCTGCTTAAAACATCTCTCATAAATACCGGAAGATACCACAGAGAGATCCTTCACTGCTACGGTATCAATTACTGCATCCCGATCTGAAAACGGTTGTCTGACTCCGATCCGAAACGCAGTTCCATCCGGTTTATTGCCCAAACATAATATATTTCCACCCAGATCGATCAATCCTGATGTCACACCATCCTGACGCAACAGATCTTTTAAGCGGTCTGCTATATATCCTTTGGCGATCCCTCCAAATTCAATGCCGGTGCCGGGCACCGAAAACGATAATCGATCATTATGCAAACGAATATGCTCATCTCCCACATAGGTCAGCGCCTTGCGAATCTCCGCGTCCTGTGGCACAGTTGGCTGATCTGTCGAAAAATCCCATAAGCTGCTAACAGGCTCTATTCCCATCGTAAAACATCCTTTAGACAGTTTACCATATTTGAACGAATAATTCACCAGTTTTTGCAGCGTATCATTTACCTGAAAAGATATGCTTCCATCGGAACTAACATGGCAAGCAAGCTCTGTATACGCTTCCGGCAATGCCTGCTTCAGTTTTGCCTCATACTCTGTTCTCTGCTGTTTAGACAACATGATCGTTTGTCCTTTTTGCAAAGACTGACACAATTTGCCCGGAAGAAGCTCCTCATACTTCTTTGACAAAGCATTGATCCGGTACACAGTACTGGTTTTCTTCGTCCGACTGATCACATTTTCGCAGGAACTACATTCCGACACACACTTTTGCAGTGTCTTTTTCGTGCCACCTTGATAGATTGTGATCTGATAGGTCGTATCAAACGCAAATCCTTGTATATTCTTGGTCTCATTCTGCTGCTTCCGCGGCAAATGACCACTCCCGATCAGATACACCATAACTCCGGCTATTATAAAAATAGCTAACGTATTTATCAATCGTCTTTTATTCCAAGTCTGCATATTGCTCTGCCAATTCCTTTTCCTCTTCTGATAACTGTGCCTGCATTAACATATCCGGACGCCGCTTAGCTGTCCGAATGACCGACTCACGTCGATACCATTCCTGCAATTTCTTATGATGGCCCGACAGTAACACCTCTGGAACCGCTTCATCTCTCCATATTGCCGGTCTTGTATACTGTGGGTATTCTAACAACCCTTCCGAGAAAGATTCTGTTTCTGCCGACATATCATTGTTTAGTACACCCGGAACCAATCTGGAAATCGTATCCATCATCACTAATGCCGGAAGTTCCCCACCGGTTAATACGTAATCTCCAATGGAAACATAATCTGTAACGATCCGTTCCAACACGCGTTCGTCTATCCCTTCATAATGACCACACAGAAAGATCAGATCTTCCTCTTTGGCATACTCTTTTGCCATCTGCTGATCAAAGACCTTTCCCTGCGGTGTCAGATAGATCACCTTCGCAGCTGCTGATCCGCCCTGCTCCCGGATCCTTGTCATAATATCCTCATAACAGCGGTATACCGGTTCTGCCTGCATAACCATTCCGGCGCCCCCACCGTATGGATAATCGTCTACTCTGTTGTGTTTATTATCCGCAAAATCTCGAATATTGACAGCTTCCAGCGCCAAATAGCCTGCTTTTAATGCTCTGCCGGTAATGCTCTCTGACATCGCATTGGTGATCATATCCGGAAATAATGTCATTACATGATAATTCATATTTGTTTTTTACACTAATCCTTTCATAATATGTACCGTTACGATCCCAGCGGAGACATCGACGTTTTTAACACATTCCGGTATAACAGGAAGCAGTACTTCTTTCCCCTCGTGTTCGACAACGTATACAAGATTGGCTCCTGTTTCCAAGACATCTTTCAAAATGCCAAAATCTTCTCCCTCTTCCGTAACAACCTTGGCGTCTATAATGTCTGCCAGATAATATTCTCCCTCTTCCAATGGGATTGCATTTTCACGCGTGACATATAGATCGTGGCCTTTGTATTGTTCAATATCATTAATATTATCAATCCCTTTGAACTTCACGATCACGAGATTCTTAAAAAATCGTGTCGATGCAATTTCTAAGGTCTTATATTCTTTTCCGGTATCTAATAAAACTTCTTTTAATTTTTTGTAACGTGTCACATCATCTGTCGTAGGATACACTTTGACTTCCCCACGAATACCATGTGTATTAGCGATTACGCCAACGCGAAACATATCTTCCATTTTTATCCTCCAATAAAAAAGCAACGCCAGCACTTTACTTTGCAAGAATTGCTAAAGCAATTCTTGGTGGCATAGCACCACATTGTGAGCAGGTTCCTATAAGGATTAGGGTGTCAAAAGTCCATTTTCATGACAGAGATATTTTTTTGAAGATTTGCGCTACAATATCTTGAGGCGATGCGGCGCATCGTTGATAGATATTGTGGTCAAAGATTCGAGAAAATAGCCCGTCAGGGAAATTCAGACCTTTTGACACCCTAATCCTATAAAGAAACAAACGCCCATAGCATAAGCTACAGGCGTAAACAGTCAGTTTACTGACCAATTTCCACGATAACCTTTTTGTCTGTCTTAGAAGCGGCAGCCTTGACAACAGCACGTATTGCCTTAGCAATACGTCCCTGCTTTCCAATAACTTTGCCCATATCTTCTTGAGCTACTTTGAGCTCTAACAGAATCTCGTTATCTTTCTCAGTCTCCTGAACGGTGACCTCTTCAGGGTGGTCAACAAGGGACTGTGCAAGAACTTCTACCAATTCTCTCATACCTGAAACCTCCCCGTGTACAAGAATTACTCTGTGATTCCAGCCTGCTTCAAAAGCTTGCCTACTGTCTCAGTTGGCTTAGCACCATTTGCTAACCACTTCTTTGCTGCTTCCTCATCAAACTTGAATACACTAGGGTCCTGATTAGGATCGTAAGTACCAATCTCCTCGATGAACTTTCCATCTCTTGGAGAACGGGAATCAGCTACAACTACTCTATAGAAAGATGCTTTCTTCTTACCCATTCTTCTTAATCTGATCTTTACTGCCACGATTTTCACCTCCTTAAATCTGCGTTTATATCGTTAAAAGCCAAACGGCAACTTTGGCATGCCTCCACGACGACGTTTGCCTTTACCGCCCATCATACCGGACATCTGCTTCATCATCTTTTTGGATTGCTCAAACTGCTTGATCAGCTTATTAACTTCTGAAATATCAACTCCTGCGCCTTTCGCAATACGACGTTTGCGTGACGGATTGATGATAGCGGGATTACCACGCTCTTCGCGAGTCATTGAATATATGATCGCCTCTGTGCTCTTAAACACATCATCATCTATATTCAGATCAGCCGGAAGCCCCATACCGGGCAGCATACTCAAAATACTTTGAATACCACCCATCTTCTTCATCTGGGCTAACTGATCCAGGAAATCATTGAAATCAAATTCCGCTTTACGGAATTTTTTCTCCATCTCTTTGGCTTTATCCTGATCGATCTCAGCCTCTGCCTTCTCAATCAAGGTTAGCACATCACCCATTCCCAATATACGCGATGCCATACGATCCGGATGAAACTGTTCCAGATCCGAAAGCTTCTCGCCCATACCAACAAATAGGATCGGACACCCGGTAACTGCCTTGATAGAAAGTGCAGCACCACCTCGCGTGTCACCATCTAACTTCGTCAGGATCACACCATCAATACCGATCTTTTCATTAAACGTAGAAGCTACATTTACCGCATCCTGACCGGTCATCGCATCAACGACCAGAATCTTCTGATCTATGGCAACACCCGCTTGAATCTCCTGCAGCTCAGCCATCATATCTTCATCCACATGAAGTCGACCCGCTGTATCCAAGATCACCACATTCAATCCATTCTTAGATGCATGCTCCATCGCTGCTTTCGCAATATCAACCGGTTTATGATTTGTCCCCATGGCAAAAACTTCCACATCCTGTTTCTCACCATTGATCTTTAACTGGTCGATCGCTGCCGGACGATACACATCACATGCTACAAGCAAAGGCTTTCTGCCTTTTTTCTTAAGCTTTCCGGCTATCTTCGCCGTTGTTGTCGTCTTACCGGCACCTTGCAGACCACACATCAGCAGTACTGTTATTTCATTGGAGGGCCGGAGTGCGATCTCTGTCGTCTCGCTTCCCATCAATGCGACAAGCTCCTCATTTACCAGCTTCACGACCATCTGGCCCGGTGTCAAGCTGTTTAGAACATCTTGTCCAACTGCGCGTTCCTGCACTTTTTTCACAAAGTTCTTAACAACCTTGAAGTTTACATCAGCTTCTAACAAAGCCATCTTGACTTCCTTAAGTGCTGCCTTTACATCCTCCTCGGTCAAACGACCTTTGCTTCGAAGGTTTTTAAAAACATTTTGTAATTTTTCTGTCAAATCGAATGCCATAAATAACCTCCTCTTTGTCAAACACAAGTCATAGTATAACGAACCAGAAAAACTTTGTCAAGCATTTTTCTTGACAAAGTTTTTCTAAAGTTAAAATCTATTATCATTGTCCGGCGACACAAATACTGCTATTATCGATACGTATAATAGTACTTTCCGGTTGACTTCGGATAAGAGGCATTACGCAGATCCTGTGTTTTTTTAATTTTCAGCTTGGATTTCTTGATCTTAAAGGTATATGCCTTAGATTTACCGGATTTCAAATTGATCGTTAATTTCTTAGCTGAATATACGCCAATTTTCTTTCCTTTGCCGTTTTTTACCGTAATCTTAAAATTCTTCAAATATTTTGCCTTGTAACCACGGTTATTTAACATTCTGGCTTTTAAGACAAGGTTACCTTTCTTGTCATAAGACATCTTATATACATTCACACCAAAACTTCCTGCCGGCAATGCACTCACAGCAACTTTCCGTACCGTATATACATTATCTTTTACAATTACCTTGCAAGGAATCGTAAAACCGGTAGACGTCTTTACCGTGATCGTCGCTGTACCTTTCTTCTTAGCTGTCACCTTACCCTTGCTGTTCACTGCTGCAACCTTTGCGTTGCTGGATTTATAAGTAATCCTGGCACCACCTGCATTTAAGATCTTTATTTGATCCTTAAATCCCTTTGTGATCGTCAACGTCTTAGAGTCAATGGTTGGAGCCAACTTCGGCGTCGGTGTCGGCGTAGATGTCAGATCAGGCTGTCCAAGAACTGCATAAGCCAGCTGATCAACATCAAAAGTTACAGAAATGGTATATGTTCCCTGCGGCACATTCACTGCAAATGCAAATGCAGGATAACTTCCTGTTGAACTCCACTGGGAATCTGACTCCAAAAAAGTCTTTGGTCCATATACTGTCTCTCCCGCACTATTACGGAATGAATATGTTACATTACATTGCGTTGCTACAGCAATTGCAAACTGAGCCACGCCACTGCTCTGCATCGTAAATGTTGCCTCGATCGGCACTCCTGCCGTAGCTGCTCCGGATGCCTCTAACATATAGCTCTCATCAGTTGCCGCCGAAACGTCTTTCGTACTAAATGGTCCCATCCCTACAATAAGTGCTAATGCTAACAGTATTGCTAATACTCTTGATGTTTTTTTCATACTTCACCCTCCTATTCTTTTAAAACAATCATTTTCATACGCTTCATATCTGCCGTATATTCTAAAGCAGATACAAACTTAAAGGCTGACAGAATCCTACTGCCAAACTGCTTTGTAATAACTATACTAAAATATGTCAGCTAATGCAACCATATCCTCACAATAACTAAAATCTATATCCCGGGCTCTAATATAATCCCAGCCAGATATATGTGATCCCTATTCCGATGTGATCTCCTCTAACAGCGTGAACAACGTCTTCCATTGCTCCTCATCACCGGATAAACCTTTGGCTTCCAATTCTTTCTGTACCTGTTTTACCTGTGCCTTATGACGTTGAAAACGTGCCACAAGGCCAAGTTTCTGCTCATATTCCCGTAATTGCTTCGAAGCACGCTTGATCGCATCGTATACGCCCTGTCTTGAAATCCCCTCTTCCTCCGCTATCTCTGTGTAACCATAGTCATCCAAGATGCACGCTTCAAACATTCTTTGCTGATTTTCTTTCAACAAGGCACCATAAAAGTCATACAGCATAGATAATTCAACTCTCTCTTCTATCGCATTACTTTCCATTGTGTCCATCCTCCATTTTCAACCGCATCCCCACGGAATATTATTTGATATTCTCGATCTTCAGGAATAAAAAGTCCTGTATAGAGAAAATGCTTGAGACAATTTCTATCCTACACAGATAGAAATCACCTCAAGCGCAACTTTAATCTTTTAAATCAATTATACCGGATAAGCCTTTGTCTCTGTGTCTGCAGCACTTGCATCTACTTTATTCTGCTGTGCCTCACGGTATTTGAAGAACTCAGTAGCAACCTGTGGGAACAATGCATAAGACAACACATCTTCATCCTGCTGCTTGTACTGTGCCATTTCCTTCTCAATATCTGCAAGCTGTGGCTTGATCAGATCTGCCGGACGGCATGTGATCGGCTTCTCATCGCCAATACATTTCTTCTGTACTTCCGGATTAAACGGCTTAACTGTCTGGCCAAACTGACCGGACAGAAGCTTTTTAGACTCTTTGGTTACCATCTTATAACGCTCACCGGATACTACGTTAAGCACCGCCTGTGTACCAACAATCTGTGAAGAAGGTGTAACCAAAGGAGGCTCACCAAAATCTTTACGTACTCTTGGCACTTCCTCTAATACCTGCTCATATTTATCTTCCTGTCCCATCTCTTTCAACTGGGATACCAAGTTACTAAGCATTCCACCAGGAACCTGATAACGAAGTGTCTGAATATTAACGCCAAGTACTTTTGTATTCATCAAACCACTCTTCAATGCATCTTCACGCATTGGACGGAAGTAATCAGCAATCTCAGCAAGTTTTGTCTGATCCAGACCGGTATCATACTCAGTACCCTTGAATGCCTCAACCATAACCTCTGTTGCCGGCTGACTGGTTCCCATAGAGAATGGGCTGATCGCCGTATCTATGATGTCACAGCCTGCCTCTACTGCCTTCATATAAGTCATAGAAGCCACACCGGAAGTATAATGTGTATGCAGGTCGATCGGAATCTCTACAGACTCTTTCAATGCCTGTACAAGCTCTGTAGCCTTTGCCGGAACAAGCAGACCAGCCATATCTTTGATACAAAGTGACTTTGCACCCATATCCTCGATACGTTTAGCCATGTCTTTCCAGTAATCTAATGTATATGCATCACCCAATGTATAAGACAATGCGATCTGCGCATGACCATTCTCTTTGTTAGCGGCCTTTACCGCTGTCTCCAAGTTGCGAAGGTCATTCAAGCAGTCAAAGATACGGATAATATCAATACCGTTTGCGATAGATTTCTGTACAAAATACTCTACCACATCATCTGCATAATGATTATAACCAAGAATATTCTGTCCACGGAATAACATCTGAAGCTTTGTATTCTTAAAGCCGTCTCTTAACTTACGAAGTCTCTCCCATGGATCCTCTTTCAAAAAGCGAAGGGATGCATCAAATGTAGCTCCACCCCAGCACTCTACTGCATGGTATCCAATCTTATCCATTTTATCAACAATCGGAAGCATCTGCTCTGTTGTCATACGAGTAGCAATCAGAGACTGATGCGCATCACGAAGTACGGTCTCCGTAATCTTCAATGGTTTCTTCTCTGCCATAGTTCTCCTCTTTTCTGCGCCGGAAGATGTATACAGCCAGCCAAAGGGCTGTATATGATCTTCTCGCGACTAATTATATGTTTCTAGTGTTAAATTCCAAAGATTGCCATAAATACACCGGCGGCAACTGCCGTACCGATAACTCCGGCAACGTTAGGTCCCATTGCATGCATAAGCAGGAAGTTGGTTGGATCCGCTTCGGCACCGACCTTCTGCGATACACGCGCTGCCATCGGCACAGCAGATACACCTGCAGAACCGATCAATGGGTTTACCTTGCCCTTTGTAACCAGGCACATCAACTTACCGAACAATACACCTGCTGCGGTACCTACTGCAAATGCGATCAAACCAAGAGCAACAATCTTTAAGGTTGTAACTTTTAAGAATGCCTCTGCACTGGTAGATGCGCCTACCGATGTACCAAGAAGAATAACAACGATGTACATCAATGCGTTGCTTGCAGTCTCTGTCAACTGCTTTACAACACCGGACTCTTTGAAAAGGTTACCGAGCATCAGCATACCAACCAGTGGTGCTGTCGTTGGAAGCAGCAAACATACAATGATCGTAACGATGATCGGGAACAGGATTCTCTCCAATTTAGATACCGGACGAAGCTGTTCCATCTTGATCTTACGCTCTTTTTCCGTAGTAAATAACTTCATGATCGGTGGCTGGATAATTGGCACCAAAGACATGTAAGAATATGCGGCAACCGCGATCGGTCCCATATATTCTGTCTGTTTCAATTTACCGCAAAGGAAAATAGATGTCGGACCATCGGCACCACCAATGATAGAGATTGCAGCCGCAGCTTTATCAGAAAAGCCAAACCAGATTGCAATCAGGTAAGCGGAGAAAATACCAAACTGAGCTGCTGCACCAAGCAGGAAACTCATCGGATTTGCGATCAACGGACCAAAATCGGTCATCGCTCCTACTCCCAAGAAGATCAGGGAAGGTAAGATACTCCACTCATCCAAAATGTAAAAATAATGTAACAAACCGCCAACACCGTTTGAAGTATCCTCTGGATTCGCCATGATATCCGGATAAATATTAACCAGGATCATACCAAACGCAATAGGAACTAACAGCAATGGCTCATATTCTTTTTTAATCGCCAAATAGAGAAACAAGCAGCCGACTAAGATCATAAGATAATTGCCAAGCGTTAAGTTGGCAAACGCAGTCTGACCTACTAAGTTCTCTAACGTGTTAATTACGTAATCCAATGTTAGATCCCTCCTAGTTTAATGTTGCAAGTACAACTCCTGCTTCTACAGAATCACCCGCAGCTACATCAATGCTGGCAACAGTTCCATCTTCCGGTGCTACCACCTCGTTCTCCATCTTCATAGCTTCAAGGATCATTAGAACCTCGCCTTTTTTCACTGCCTGACCTACGCTGGTCTTTACAGAAAGGATCTTACCAGGCATCGGGGAATTCACCTTAACAGAACCCTGTCCTGCTGCTGCCTTTGGTGCTGCTTTCGGAGCTGCAGCTTTTGGTGCTGCTGCCTTTGGTGCGCTTGTTGCTGCACCTGCTGCACCCTCTTCCACTGTTACATCATAAACGTTACCATTCACAGTAATTGTATAATTTTTCATCGATTTGTCCTCCAATTATTTTTGTGTTAGCGACGAATGATAGAACGAACTACCAATCCATCTGCGCTTGCATTTTCACTTGCTGCAATGGCTGCAGTGATCACAGCAACCAGTTCCAGATCATCAACGAGGTTCTCCTCTACCGGCTGCGGTGCTGTTTCTACTGAAGCGAGCTGAGCCTTTGCCTTATCAACCTGCTTAGCATTCTTGCGGTTCTGAGCCCAACCGATCACCTTGAAGCAGGCAATGATCAGGGATATAAAGATCAATACGCAAAATACGATTGCCATACTAAGGATCGTATTTATGCCGGCCTTGGCCATCTTTGCTCCCATTGTCTTATATTCATCAATCTTTTCTTCGGTCTTATTACCGTCTTTGTCATAAGATACCGAATAGATGAATGTCTTACCTTTTGTTGTGCGGATGGTCTCATTGACTGTTGCGGAAGTAGAACTTACCGTAAAGTCTGTAGAGATCTTTTTATCCATCTCGTCACCAAACTTCTTTTTCTGCTTAACAGCCTCTTTGTACTCTTTGATCTGTTCTTTGGCTGTCTTGCGCTGCTCTAAATAGGAATTCCATTCGTCTTCACTGAGACTGTCTTTCATTCCATCATAATACTCAATTGCGGATTCTAACTGCTCTACCTGACCTTTGTGGTCTGTTGTAAACCACTTCTGCAGATATTTATCTGTTTGCTTTTCCAACTTCTTTTCGTTGAAATTTTTGTTCTGTTTCGTCAAGCTGATGTTACAGCCTGCTACCAGCAAAGCACAGGTGAGAATGCAGAGAATCAAAGACACTTTCTTCTTCATATTGCCTCTCCTTACTTAGATGGTTCCATGTTTCTTGCCAATCGGATACTCACATTTGTTATAAAGCATCTCAAAAGCATACAATAGCTGCTTTCTGGCACTTGCCGGCTCAATGACAGAATCAACATAACCTCTGGCTGCTGCTGCCTCTGTTCCGGACTGAGCTGCGAACTGGGCTGCCTTCTCTGCAAGATCCGCATCCTTATCATCTGCATACATGATCTTTGCTGCAACATTCGCGTCCATCATACCGACCTTTGCTCCATTTAATGCAAATACCATATCAGCGCCAATGTGCTTGGAATTCATTGTTATGTAAGCACTGCCATAGGCATTGCCTGTGATCATATTTACCTTTGGTACATCTGACTCAGCAAATGCTGCCGTAAGCTTAGCTGCTGCTGCTGCGATCGTCTTCTCCTCTTCAACAGAAGTTGCATAACCCTCTACATTCGTCAAGGTAAGTACCGGAATGTTGAACGCATCACAAGTCTTTACAAAAGCTGCTGCCTTCTCACATCCTGCTGTTGTAAGTCTTGCCTCAAATGAAGCAGTTTCCTTACCCTCTTCATCATATTTCTTAGTACGGTTTGCAACGGCACCAACAGTCATTCCATCGAAGCATAAGAAACCGGTAACCATTTCCTGTGCATAGCCGCTCTTTACCTCTAAGAAGAAGTTGTTATCGCCAAGATCTGCAAGTGCTGCCGCAGGGTCTGCTGCCTCTGCCGCAAAATCAGGTACATCACGATTAAGATCGTCCATACACTCTGCGGAACCTGCTTCAGAATTGTTATTCTCAGGCAGGATGGAAACTAACTCTCTCACTGCTGCAAGGACCTCAGCCTCACCCTCGATCACAAAATCCACTGTAGATGCTGTCTTCTGAAAATCAGCAGATGCCGTATCCAGCTTGTCTGTATAGTTGCCCTCCAATGTGTTTGGAGAATTCACAAAAAGTTTGGCTTCTTTCTGCTCCATGAATGTGAAATCACTCATAGCAGCCATCACTGCAACACCACCACCACAATTGCCAAAGATTGCACTGATCTGCGGTACTACACCAGATGCTTTTGCTTTCATCTGGTAAATCTGACCAAATCCTGCAAGTGCATCTGTTGCCTCCTGTAAACGCATTCCTGCACAATCGATCAAGCCGATCACAGGAACTCCCGTCTTCATGGCAAGCTCATAAATATGTGCAATTTTTCTTGCGTGCATCTCTCCAATTGTTCCATTCAGTGCGGATGCATCCTGACTGTATACATACACCGGATTATTCTGGATCAAACCATATCCTGTGATGACACCATCAGATGGCACTGACTTCTCCTGCATGTTAAAATCCGTGCTTCTCTTGGTGATACCGGCACCGATCTCAACAAAACTGTTCTCATCAACAAGTCCCGCAATGCGGTCTTTTGCTGATAAAGCATTTGTGTTACTCATGTTCAGCCCTCCATATTCTGATATTTATCTGACTCATTTCGCCATGGCGAAAAAGTCATGTATAAACAAAATTTACACCAATGATAATTCTAGCCCTTTTGTGATAAAAAGGCAACCTTTTTCTCATATTTTTTTCGGAATATCATAAGATTAATACAAACCCGGCTGAGGTGTTTTTTATGTATGCAAAACTCCAAAAAATCATCAGTTTCTCACTGTTTCTCATAAGTATCGGCTTGTCTTCTCTATGCTTTGACGCAGGGCTGAACAAACTGCTTGCCACACTTCCTGCCTATTCTCCCAGGTCAAAACAAATCGTTCAGCAAAACATCCAATATACCGCACGTGAGCTGGGGGTGACAGACACCACCACCAAATTTCCTTCCTCTCTCAATGCTAAAGCAGCCTGCCTGATCGATGCTGACAGCGGTATGGTTCTTTTTGCCAAAAATGCTGACGAAAAACTCCCCATGGCAAGTACTACCAAGATCATGACCGCTCTCATCGCACTGGAATCTTCAGATCTGTCAGATACCATCACGTTTTCTGCACATGCAGCTTCTATGCCGGATGTTCAGTTAAATGCCATGTCCGGCGAACAATTCACGCTGCGTGATCTATTGTATTCCCTGTTGTTGGAATCTCATAACGACACTGCAGTTGCTATTGCAGAGCATGTCAGTGGTTCCACCGAAGCCTTCGCTGACAAAATGAACGAAAAAGCAGCAGAACTCGGTCTGTCTTCCACACACTTTGTAACCCCTAATGGTTTGGATGCTGATGAACATTATACGACCGCCAAAGAACTGTGCCTGATCGCATCCTATGCACTGCAGAATCAGACTTTCTGCAAGATCATCCGCACTCCCGCCCATTCCTTTGCAAACCGAACAAACACCAAACAATATCACGTAACAAATCACGATGCCTTTCTGACAAATTATGCAGGCGCGATCGGCATCAAGACCGGATTTACCGGCAATGCCGGATATTGTTTCTGTGGTGCTGCAAAAAGAGGCGGTATCACCTTAATCTCCAGCGTCTTAGCCTGTGGCTGGCCACCTCATAAAACATATAAATGGACTGACACGAAAAAACTCATGGACTATGGTTTTACTAATTATAAACTTGTAAGACTGACCGAAACACCAATGCTCCAAAAAATCCCGGTTCACGGCGGTCGATCTAATATTATGCAGCCACGGCGAAGTGTTCCTGCCAGAGACACCAAGTTACTCATGACCTCTGCTGATACGCTCAGGATCTGCTATGAACTGCCTCATTCCATCAAAGCTCCCATCCGCTCCGGAGATATTATCGGATATGAAAATTACTACTTAAACGATACCCTGCTACAAAGCATTCCCATCGCATCCTCTTCAAAAATAAAAGAAGCCGATGCACCTTATGTTGCGCGACTTCTCTATCAGCTTTACTGTATCACCGCAATTTCCGGATGATGTTTTTCCGCATAGGCGATCGCTGCTGTAATGCGATCATATACTAACTTAGCAACTTCTACTGATTTCATATCCCGATATTCCTCGTAAGGAATCGGTTTCAAATAATATACCTGTGTATTCACTTTACGCAAAGACCACAGATCAAACACTTTCCACGAATCTACCAGCGCAACCGGTACAATCGGTGCTTTCGCACGCATGGCACTCTTAAAGCTGCCCGCCTTAAACACATCCACATGATTGCCATTGCGATGGCTATAACCGCCTGCCGGGAAAATAATATATTTACGTCCGTACTCAACTTCTTTACTTACCTCACGGATAACCCTTGCTGCCTGCCTCAGATCATGCAGGCAGAGTCTTTTGCCGCCTACCATATCAATAAACTGTTTTACTAATGGCATCTTGCTGCGCGCTTCATCCATCACTACGGAACAAGGCTCCTCATGCGTCAGCATAATACCAAGTGCATCATATTTTCCCTGATGATTGGCGAACATGACATATCCCCCGTCTTTTGGAAGATTTTCCGCTCCATAGGCTTGCGTATAGATCCGTCCGGTATGATTCATCAAACGGATCGCATGTTTATTATATTCATAACGAAATCGTTCCGAATACTTCTCCGGATGTCTGGAATAATGACCCATCAACGGGATCATCCAGGCACGATGAAGATTACTGGCAATTACATATATAAAACGAATCAATTCTTTTACCACTCTTTCTCATCATTTTCTCCGCAATCCATTACGCAAACAAGCAGTATACCATACATCGACAAAAATCACAAATTCCTATTTTCACCTTGCATTCTCTTCCATTTCTAAATATACTGTCAGTAGTTAAAAAGATAATAGAAAGGCATGGAAAAGACTATGGCTTTAGATGGAATCGTGATCGCAAATATCACAAACGAATTAAACAAGATCTTAACCGGCAGCCGGATCACTAAGATCGCACAACCGGAAAAGGATGAACTTCTGCTCACGATCAAACAAAGTAAAGAAGGGTCAGACGGTAAAACGATCCGAAGCAAACATATGCTCGTAATTTCCGTCAATCCCAGTTTACCGCTTATATATCTGACAGAGGACAATAAAACTTCTCCACTGCAGGCGCCCACCTTTTGTATGGTTTTGCGCAAGCATTTAAATAACTGCCGCATTGTCGGGATCGAACAGATTGGATTGGAACGTGTTCTTCGCTTCCGTTTAGAACACCTCAACGAAATGGGGGATCTGTGTACCAAGCAGCTCTACGTCGAACTGATGGGTAAACACAGTAATATTATTTTCTGTGAAGAAGATAATACGATCATTGACAGTATCAAACATATATCACTATTAGTAAGTTCTGTCCGAGAAGTACTTCCCGGCCGAACCTACTTTATCCCAAATACGCAGCATAAATTAGACCCGCTCTCACTAACGGAAGAACAATTTATGGAGCAGGTCATGACAAAGCCGGTTACTCCGGTGAAAGCATTGTATACATCACTTACCGGTCTCAGCCCGGTCGTTGCCGGGGAAATGTTATATCGTGCCAGCCTGTCAGACCGCACAAGCACAGATTCTCTCTCCGAAATGGAACAGCTGCATCTGTACCGTAACGTTATGCGGATCATTGACCAGGTAAAAGAAAATGCTTTCACCCCGACGATCATTACTAAAAACGATATGCCGGTAGAATTTTCCAGCATCCATTTGACCGGCTATGAACAGGATGCATCCTATCAGTGTACTGCCCTGTCGGATGTCAGCACGATGCTTCGTTCCTATTATGAAACGAAAGAAATACTGACCCGTATTCATCAAAAATCCTCGGATTTAAGGCGTATCACCACGACAGCATTGGAACGTGCCACCAAAAAATACGACTTACAAAGCCGTCAGTTAAAAGACACCCAAAAACGCGAAAAATACAAAATATACGGTGAGTTGTTGACAACCTACGGGTATGAGCTGCAAGGCGGCGAAAAATCTTTAACCTGCGACAATTATTATACGAATGAACCGGTCACGATCCCACTCGATGAGACAAAGTCTGCGCTAGAAAATGCCAAGCGCTATTTCGACCGCTATGCAAAACAAAAACGAACTTACGAAGCTTTGACCGTACAGATTGCAGAAACCAAAGAAGATATTGAACATTTGGAATCGATCAGTAACGCCTTAGATATTGCCAGACAGGAAAGCGATCTGGCTGATATAAAGCGCGAACTAACGGAATACGGCTATATCCGTAAGCACAGCAATAGCAAGCGCGGTGCTAAACACAGCGAAAAGAGCAAACCGATGCACTTTATCTCTTCCGATGGATTTGATATGTATGTTGGCAAAAACAATTATCAAAATGATGAGCTGACTTTCCATTTGGCTACCGGAAATGACTGGTGGTTCCATGCCAAAGCAAGTGCCGGTTCTCATGTCATCGTCAAAACGGAAGGCAAAGAATTGCCTGATCAGACTTTCGAGGAGGCAGCACGCTTAGCTGCTCATTTTTCAAAGGCAAGCAGTCAGGATAAAGCCGAGGTTGATTATATCCAAAAGAAACACATCAAAAAACCCAACGGCAGTAAACCGGGATTTGTGGTATATTATACAAATTATTCCATGACAATATCAACGGATATTACCGGTATTCGCGAAGTATGAAAGGAGTATAAGAACTAATTATGATACGATCAGACAATCATGTTCACACCGTTTTTTCTTCCGATTCGGAGGAACCTCTGGAACAGATGCTCACACAAGCCGTGGAAATCGGTTTATCTTCCATCTGCATTACCGATCATATGGATTATGATTTTCCGGATCTCGGCAATGGGATGAACTTTGAATTTGATCCTAGGGCTTATATTGTGGCCTTACAGCAGATCTGGCCGAAATTTCCAAATTTGGAAATCAGACAGGGTGTTGAGCTGGGGCTGAAAGATTCCGCCCTCCCACAGGCATCCGCTTTGATCAACAACTATGACTTTGATTTTGTGATCGGCTCTACCCATCTCGTCGACAACACAGATCCGTATTATGATTCGTTTTGGGAGGGCTACGAAGAGGCTGACGGAATCCGTCAATACTATGAAACAACATTAAACAATCTGCAACTCGGATTCGACTTTGACGTATATGGACATCTCGACTATATTTTGCGCTATACACCGACCATGCGACAGCTCGGTGATGATATTGCCGCCAAAGATTTTTATCTTGAAAAATGCACCGATCAATTTATGGATATTATAGATGAAATACTGCAGCTCCTGATCGATCAGGGGCGTGGCATAGAAATTAACACAGCAGGCTGGAAATATGGATTAGGACATCCGAATCCTCACGAAAAGATCCTAACCCGCTATTTGGAGTTAGGAGGCGAAATACTATCGATCGGTTCGGACGCCCACGAAGCAAAACATTTAGGATATTCTTTTGAACAAGTTCCGGAAGTTTTGTCACAATGCGGTTTCCGTTATTATACGGAATTCAAAGACCGCAAACCACGAATGATCCCGCTGTCTTGATCAATTTTCAAAAAGAACGGAGGTCATTAACAAGCAATTTCAACTGCTTTACCAACTCCTCCATCTCTTCGGGCGTATTATCTGCCCCTAATGTAAACCGTAATGTCCCACGTGCCAGATCCTCACGAAGATGGATTGCCTGCAGCACGTGGGATATTCCTTTATCCCCCGAAGTACATGCTGATCCTGCCGAAGCACAGATCCCCTGCATATCTAAAAGAACGAGAAGAGACTGTGCTTCCACAAATTGAAAACTAATATTTATATTACCCGGCAAACGATGATGAAAATCCCCATTTAGGCGCAAATACGGAATTTCCCGAAACAATTTTTTTATCGTATCATTTCGCAGTTTTTTTACATAGGCTGCCTCTTCTTTCCCATGTTTCATCCCCAATTCGACTGCTTTTCCCATCCCTGCAATACCGGGTACATTCTCTGTACCACTCCGCATATGCCGTTCCTGACTTCCGCCGTGCATAAACGCTCTAATAGGCTGATCTTTCCTGATATACAAAAAACCAACCCCTTTGGGACCGCCAAACTTATGTGCGCTTGCACTGAGCATAGAGATTGCCATGTCATGCACATTGATCCTTAAATGCATATATGCCTGTACTGCGTCCGTGTGAAAACATATATTATACTTGGTCGCGATCTTTCCAATATCATCAATCGGCTGTATTGTGCCAATCTCATTGTTTGCAAACATCACAGAGATCATACAAGTCTCCTCACAGATTGCATCCTCCAACTGATCCAATGAGATCATCCCTTTCTCATCTACCGGCAGATATGTCACCCGCATTCCCTTTTTCTCCAAATACTCACAAGTATGAAGTATGGCATGATGCTCGATCTGAGTAGTAATAATATGCCCTCCCGGATGAAGGTCTGCCATTCCGTGAAGCGCCCAGTTATCACTCTCCGTACCTCCCGCCGTAAAATAAATTTCCTCCGGCTGTGCTCCAAGACTGTCTGCGATCGTTCTTCGTACCTGTTCAATTGCTTTCTTGCTTGTCTCCCCATATTCATAATGTCCTGATGGATTCCCATAATACTCCATAAAATACGGCGTCATCGCTTCTACGACTTCCGGTAGAACCGCCGTTGTTGCACCATGATCCAGATAAATCATTGTAATCTCCGTTTCTGTCCACGTAAATTATACTAATATTTTATGAAACATTTCATATATTGATAACGACCCAAAGAAATATTTTTGCTGCGAACGCAAACTTCCAACGGAGGAATACATGAATTTATTGAAAAGCCGTATCATCCAAGGGACACTATTGCTTACTGTTGCGGGATTTATAACCCGTATTTTGGGATTTTTTTATCGTATTTTTCTTGCTGACAAATTGGGAGCTGCTGTACTCGGAAGTTATCAACTGATCTTTCCGATATTTGCGATCTGCTCCTCAATCTATGGCGCCGGTGTTCAAACAGCTGTTTCCCAATTAATTGCTGCAGAACAAGGCAAACGTTCTAAACTATGTTCTTCTGACTCTCCTACTGCGAAAGGTCTGACAACTTCCCAAAATACAATCGAACAAAATTGTCGAGCTATATTACTGCTTGGGTGTATCCTCTCCTTTCTGCTTGCCGGCAGCCTCACTTTTTGGGTATACACAAAAGCAGATTGGATCGCTGCACGTTTCATTATGGCACCGGAGTGTGCACCTTATTTGCAGATTATGTGCATGCTGTTTCCCTTTTGTGGCGTTGGTGCCTGCATTAATGGATATTACTACGGCATACAAAACGCCACCGTTCCTTCTATAACGCAGATCGTCGAGCAGATCAGTCGTCTGTCATTCGTTTTTATACTGCTCATCATCTTTCCGGGCAGTGCTGAACATAACTGCATCATTGCGGTATGGGGAATCGTCGTTGGTGAAATTGTCTCCGCTGTCTATAATGTGTATAAATATATGCATCAGCCAAAAAAGGACAAAGCAAATGCTCTGTCCTCCTTTCGACACGGCTTACGCCATTATTCAGTTCCATTACTTTCATTAAGTACCAGTCTGACCGGCACCAAACTGGTCATCGCTTTGCTGCACAGTGCAGAATCTGTTTTTATCGCTGCCGCGCTGCGTCAATACGGCTGTTCCACAAAGGAAGCCTTGAGTATTTATGGAATCATATCCGGCATGGTCATGCCATTTATCCTGTTTCCATCCAGTATTACAAATGCCATCGCATTAATGCTGCTTCCTGCTGTTGCAACCTCTTCCTCCGACGGTGACCACGCAAAGGTACACCGCTATTTTTCCACTTCCAACAAATACAGTCTGTTACTGGGTGGTGCCTGCACCGCCTTTTTCATGATTTTTGGCAATTTCCTCGGCGATTTTTGTTTTCACGATCAGACTGCCGGAGAATTCTTACGCTTGTTCTCGCTATTATGCCCATTTCTCTATATGTCAACAACGCTTACAAGCATTATCAATGGGCTGGGCAAAACCAAAGATACTTTTTTGATCACCTGCGTAAGCCAGAGCATGAAACTTTTTTGTCTCGTTGCACTTGTTCCGCATTTCGGCATTATGGCATACATCTATGGCACAATACTCAGTCAGGCATTTATGGCACTGCTCTGTTATCTTACCGCAAGGCACCTGCTCGCATAATCTGACGATTCCACCACTTAACACCTAATTGCTGCATCGGGCGATTCCACCACTAAACGCCTAATTGTTTCGCCTCTTCTTTACAGTGTGATTTCGTCACCGAACACCTGATAGCACAACGCCGTCATTTCTAAATATGCCCCCTGCGTCTCCGGCAGCGCCTCAAGATCAGCCATACCTCGCCGCATTCCGTGATAATACCAATTCTGTTCATCCTTTGGTGCACGAAATCGCTTCCAAAGATCGTTCCCATCCACTTTATAATCTGCCGCCATACTGCGCAGATTCGATAAACTGTCCGCAAGCACCAACATCCGATGTCTCGTAGAACCGTGATACAACTTTCTAATATGTTCCTGTTTGCGTTCTTTCCATGATCTCTCCTTATTTTCGGTATGTTCAACCACAAGATCTGCTACATCATCCCCAAACTGCTCTCTAATCTGTATCGCGGATAGCTTTGTATCCTCTAATGTGTCATGCAACACCCCCGCAATTCGCAGATTAATATCGGCATGCATGGAAGATAATATTTCTAACACTTCCATCGGATGCACCAGATAATCTAACGCTGTCCCCTTGCGCAATTGTCCCTTATGTGCCATTCCTGCAAGAAGGATTGCCTGATGCAATGCAGTTCCCTCTGCCATCTGTTTGTCCATCATCATTTTCTTATTGTCCAAGCCGCTGCTCCTTTCCAGACACAGTGCGATTGTAAATTCCTCTTTACATTTTACCTTACTTTGGCACTTAATACAACAACGCACCTTCCAAAAAGATCACTCGCGGTTTTTGAGGACTTCTGCCGGCTCGATCTTTTGCAGATGTCTTACCAAAAAATGATTGATGACAAAATACAATGCTATTACGCATACATATAATCCTACATAGATCTGCCATCCAAAATGTATATTACAGCCACTCGCTACATTGCTTACCATCAACGGATACATCGCATCCATCACAACCTTCGCCAACGGAATGCAGACTGCCGTTCCAACAGCGATCACATAAAAGTTTCCATTAAGATACAGTTTGCGAATTTCTTTCATGCGATAGCCAAATATTTTGACAAGCGAGATGCCGAACGCAGAACGATCGATCATCACTTTCATCATCAAATACATTACCACACAAAAGATTACCGCCGAAACGATCAACAATGTATAGATCATGTTCATCATCATGTTTACAAAAATCTCCGATGATTTTTCAATCTCTTGGCGGGATAGGATCGAATACAACTTGCCGGAAGGAATGGATAATTCGCGATCTGAAAAGACCACATTAAAGTAGGTATCCTCCTGACCAAATAGTTCCCGCATACTGTCTATATTCATAAACACATATAAACCGGCAGAATAATTTGTAACTCCATCTACCGTAAAGGCATAATCTCTTTCTTCCTCTTCATCTGTCAGAATGATCTTGTCACCTTTTCCAAGCTGATATTTTTCAGCGGCAGCACTGGATAAAATCACCCTATTCGCCGATTTCGTGACCTTCGCATCAAAGTATGGGTTATCCTTCGTAATACCTAACAGTGTAACATCCAGATTATTACCATACATTTCACGCTTAAGACTCTTCGCAAATCCCGGTGTCCCGTGTGCCGGAACTTTTTCATCCGGATACTTATAGGTATACATATAGGAGAATTTCGTATCTCGTTTGCTCTCAACATTTACATTCTCACACATAACATAGCAATCGAGCGCCAGCATTGTGATCAACATACAGATAAACAAACCAAAAACAACCGTCAAACCGGTTCTCAGTTCACGCAGCATCTGACGCAAACGAAATGTTCCAACAAAACCTAACCAATGGATCTGCACCTTTCGCACCGATGGTTCCTTGGCTTCTTTACGCATCAGGGATAATACCGGTCTGGAAAGCTTTCCACGGATCACAAACCAGTTGACGATCGCTGCCATCACTCCCGGCATCACCAGCGCATAGACCAAAATATATGGCGCATAAACAGGTGACATCTGCTTAATTGAAAAATACGCATAAGAATCTGCCATCTGGGTCTGTACACCGATTGGAGAATAGCCAATTACTGTGCCAAGCACGCTAAATAACATTGTCACGCAGACCGGCAGTGTCAAATAATGACGCAGGAGATCATTTCTTTTGACACCAAGTGCATATAATGCTCCAATAACACTGCTTTCCCGCTCAATACCATGCACAACAAAGACGGAAATCACATAGGCAAATAATATAATAATTATGACTCCGGCAACCAGACCGGCATATTTGTTGATCACTTGATCTTCTGCTGCAGCACTAATACGCGGATTGTCCGACGCTTTCAAAAACTGCGTCAAATTACTCAGATCAAACGAAAAATATTCATCAATGATATCATCCGTCTTATTCTTTAATTTGTTCGTTCCCTTTTGTAACTTTCCAGCTCCCTTGGAGGCTTTTGACACCCCCTCTGTATATTCATCTACTCCATCCTTATACGCCTGAAGACCGATCAACTGTTCTTTCACTGAAGACAACTCTAAGCGAAACAGCGCATTGTCCGACTTTTGGTACATGTTTTCTAATTTTGTACGGTAATTATCCTCCGTAAGAGTTCCCTGCAGTCCATATTCCTGCAGAGCATCCGATGCCTGTTGTAAATACGCATCAAATACCTGTGATGCTCCCTTTTGCAGATCATCCTTATGATCCGAAAGCTTCGACAAACCATTCCGCAGTGTCACTGCGCCATCATTTAACTTCTTAATACCGTCTTGCAGATCATCTTTCTTCTTGCCGGTATGTTTCCAATACTCTTGGAAGTACGTATCATTAATATCAGAGGCATCTACCTTATATTCATTGAGTATCTCCTTGAGTTTTTTATCCGTCATCCCCCTCGACAAACGATACGCGTATACATACTCTTCCGTTTTCGCACTCTTGCCGCTGTCTAATAAACTCTGATAGCCTTCCGCTGTTAAAAACGCAACGCCAAACTGTTTGCTGTCTACCGTACTATCACTAATACTTTTTAACACAGAATTGTAATCCGGTGTACAGCCGATTCCTGTCACCGTGAAAGATTTATCGGCGATCTGAATCGTATCGCCCACATGAAGTTTTTTCGTCTCGCAATATCTTTTTTCCAACACCAATTCGTTGGATTTGTGTGCCTTATGTCCCTTTTCTACATATACTTTATCGATCGATGTTCTATCCTTAAAGATACGAAGTGTACTGTCATCTTTCACGGAAAAATCCATATAAAAGGTATTTTCTAACTGTACTCCTTTACGTTTTAATTCTCCAATCTGTGTCTTATTCAATGGAACAAACACCGTAAACTGTCCCGCCTCAACATTCTGTTGTTTTTCAAAGTACTCTCCGCCCTGAATGATCGTTTCTGCCGCACCTAACATACTTACAATAAGATACATACTGACAAGTATCAATATCCCCAACGCAAGATAACGAAACAAATTCTCTTTCAGATCACGCAATACTCTTTTTCGTAATATTGTCTGCATAACAATAACCTTGCCTTTCCTTTGCTATATTAAAGATCTTCCAATTCTGCTGCCGGTACTCGTGTTTCATTTTCATAACACTCTCGGATCATGCCATCTTTAATCCGAATAACCTGATGTACCATATTTTTGATTGAATTATTATGCGTGACAATAAGCATTGTTGTTCCATATTTTTGATTGATCTGCTCTAATAACACCAAAATATCTCTAGAGGTATTCGAGTCCAGTGCTCCCGTTGGTTCATCACATAACAGCAATGCCGGATTTTTGATCAGAGCACGTGCAATCGCACACCGTTGCTGCTGTCCACCCGAAAGCTGTGAAGGAAATTTATCCTGATGCTCCGATAATCCGAGAGTTTCAAGCAGATCATCCATATCTAATGGCTGTTTTGTCAAGTACTGACACACCTGAATGTTCTCACGAACCGTCAGGTTTGGCACCAGATTATAGAACTGAAAGATAAATCCTAAATTAGCACGGCGATACTCTGCCAAAGCATCCTGTGCCATGCCTGCAATCTGCGTACCATTGACAACAACAGATCCTGAGTCGATCGTATCCAGTCCCCCAATACAGTTCAATAACGTGGATTTACCGGAACCACTCGTTCCTTGAATAACGCACATTTTCCCTTGCTCCACTTCCGTTGTAACGCCACGCAGCACCTGCACTTTACTATCACCGGTGCCATAACTTTTTTTCAGATCCTTTACTTCAATATACATTGCATCCTCCAATCTACTCCGTGCAACTTGCACTCGCCTTAACATAACGCTGTTATGTTGTCTGTTATTTTTAAGGAGCTATCTCTGAAACAGCTCCTATAGTAACCTTATTTCATCAACATTTTCCAACAGTATTTTCTGACCGTATATCAAGTACGGTCATTGCCCAAACTGCGGAACATTCCATACCAGCCATTCACCATATAATGTGTCGCCTGCTGGATATAACGAAGTGCTTCTTCCTCTTTCTCAATATGCGTGATCATATAAATAAATGTATCGATCTGCATATGGGATATCCAATGTACGAAAGATTCCTCCAACGGTTCCATGCCTAACTTCTCCGTCATCACATCCGCCAGCATACGATAATGAATCGTAACTACCCGAATCAATTCGTCAACCGCACCTTCCAACGACGACCCCTGGGATCTTGTCAATAACAGCAATGCACTGTCACGCTGCTCATAAAGTGCATGAATGATCATTTTTGAAACCGCCTCATCCTCTGAATAATCACCAGTTTCAAGATCAACAGCGGTGTCCCCGTCTGCCTCAACACGCTCTTTATCAAAATGTTCCTGCATCATACCCTGAATCTGCTGTAAAACATCACCCACTAAAGAAACAAACAGGTCATCCTTATCTTGAAAGAAAAAGTACAACGCCCCCGTTGTCACTCCCGCCTCACGGCAAATAGACCGCAAAGAAGCTTTCAAAAAACCTTTCTCCATAAATTCACATACTGCACACTGCTGTAAGCGAACCTTTGTCTCTAGTGATGCAGACTCTGTTCCCATCGCAAACTCCATTTCCTCATATCACTCTATGCTCTGTCATGAAATCCCCATTCACATATCCTCAGTCAAAATGCTATTTCACCGACACAGCCGCAACATAACGCTGTTATGTTACTAGAACTTTCCTCATTTGTCAACCCCAATGTACCGATTCTCGCCACTGTCACCGATAATACCTTGTGTACTGTCAATCCGTTTCCAAGCGATCACCTTATTC